>RZZN01000206.1 GCA_009929855.1 Gammaproteobacteria bacterium | reverse complement strand
CTATCTATTACCCACACTGGACACAGCCCTCAGGGCCCAGCCGGGATCGAGGGGTAGAAGATGGCGAAGGTCTCGGTGATGTCGGTGAGCCGGTTCAGACCACGCCACAACGCGGTGGCCCCGGGATCGCCGTCGCCGTTGCGCCCGAGAAAGCCGCCGAGCCGGGCGACCATGCGCATGGCCTCGCCGAGGCTCGGCGGGGTCTGCGGCGGGGTGGGCGAGCGCTGATGATGGCAGGCCAGGGCCTGCCACTCGGCCTCCTCGAAGAAGACCGTGCAGGGGATGTCCGGGGTCTCGCGCCCGCGTTTGGCCAGATCCATCACCCGCCAGGCGACGACCAGATCGATGGCCAGACACGCCTGCAGGCTGTCGGCATCGCCGAGGCGGCGATCCTCGATGCGGCAGCCGCTTTTGAGGGTGCGGTGAAACACCTCGATGTTCCAGCGCGCGGCGTACCAGCACAGGCGCTCGAGCGCCTCCTCCAGGGTCGTGGTCGGCACCGTGGTGAGCAACAGCCACTCGATGGACTCTTGGTCATCCGGCGGGTTGATCTCTCGGGCATCAATGGCCCACAGCCTCAGGGGTGTCGCGCCCTTGAGCCGCTTGGGCGGTTGCAGATCGATCGGGACGGCGCGCAGCTCCAACGCCGCGGTGCGCGCGGGTCGGCCGCCGCGCCCGGGGATGTGCAGCACACAGCCGCCGAGCACCGGTTGGCGGGGCAACAGCTCCCACAGCGGCTGGATCTCGTCCTCGGCGTCGACCTGGCGCTGGGTGGTGCGGCTGGCGCGCACCAGCAGATGCGTCCCGGCCGGATCGGCGCTGGCGGCCTGAAACAGCTCATAGATGTCCGCCTCGCGATCGGCGATGTTGACCAGGCGGGTCTGCGGGCACAGCGCCTGGACCTCGGCGGTGCGTTGGAAACTCTTCAACCAGCGGTGACTTTCCTTCTCGGCGATGGGTCGCGCCTTGCGTGCCTTGGCCTGCCCGGTCTGCTGTGGGTCACGCGCCCAGACCTGGATGTCGATCAGGCCCAGCGGGATGCCCTCGGGGGTGAGCGCCAGGCTGTCGTGCAGCTTCAGCCCTCGGGCACCGTCGCGGCGGGTGTTGATCGGCCCCAGTCCGGTGGTGGCGGCATGGGCATCGTAGTTCAGGCTGGTGGTGTCTTGGGCGACCAGCACCAGCGGCTGCGCGCGGATGCGCGCCGCGGTGGCTTCGTAATGAGGATGGAGGAGCGTTTGCAGGTCCACTTGGGGATTGTGAAAAAACCGATATGCCGCTTTGACCTGATGGGGTGCGCCATTCAACGCCGTGGCGAGGGTGGCGGTGGGATGGGCACCGAACGCCTCGGCCAATTGGATCAGACGCGGGCGCAGCCGCGCATCGGGGAAGTCCACCCGGCCGAACTCCTGCTCCGCCCAGGAGTCCGTCGGCGCCGCCGGCGGCGCCGGGCGCAGCACCGGCGCCGGGCGCCGACACAGCGGCGCGCGCCAGTCGCGCGTGAGCGTCAGCACGTAGACGGCCTTGTGGCCGCGCCCGCCGGTGTTGGCCCGATCCTGGCGGCCGCGTCCGCTCGTCTCCCCCAGGCGCTGCCAATTGGCCGCCTTGTAGACCGTGCCGGCATGCTGCGCCTCATCCACGAAGGTCTCGAGCACCAGCGGGGTGATGCCGTAGCGCACCGGCCAGTCGGCCTGTACCCGCGCCGCGGCCAACCCCAGCACGTGCGAGCCGAGATTAGGCACCGCGATGCTCGGCAGAATGAGAAACCGGCTATTGGCCACCACTCGGTTGAGGTTCGCGCGCCGCGCATGCGCACACCAACCGATCCAGTCATCGCGTGCGGCCAGCTGCCAGGCCGCCGCGCTGAACGCCAAGGCCCCGAGCCAGCCCACCACCGGGGAGCGGATCAGATAGCGTTGTTGCGCACCGCACAACGGACCACCGCCCAACGGATGGTACGACGTGAGCATGCGCCGGTACAGCAGGGCGTGTTCTCGATCCTCCACCGCGACCAGCTCGATCGGGCCGAGCGCCTCCAGCGGACCACTGAAGACCGGCGCCTCGAACGGCTCGAGCACCGCGACCGGGCGCGCCTGCGGCGCCGCGCGGCGGGCCGCGGGGAGCGCCACCAGCGCGCGACGCTCCAGCTCCACCAACGCCTTGCGGCAGCTGACCTCCTGTGCCCGCCCGTCGGCACCGAACCACTCCAGCCACCCGCAGACTTGGCGCGACAGCGAACTGCGCGTCACGCCGGGCTCGGCCGCCGCGGCCTGGATGCGCGCGATGATCGCGCCGGTGAATGTCCGCCCGAAGAGGTGCATGGGGGCGGACGATACCCGTAATCAGATACAGTGTCCAGTGTGGGTAATAGATAGCCCCTCGCGGGAGAGGGGTTGGGGAGAGGGGGAGAATGAACCTGAACGGCTAAGTTGTTTCCCAACCGTGACTTAACATCCGTCAGCAGCCGCAACGCCATTCAGCGCATCCGCTCGAGCATTCGCGCCTTAAAGGCATCCTGCGTGAGCCCGGACATCTCCCGCACTTCGTGGACGCCGCCGGGGCTCTCGGAAAACGGCGACTTGGAGCCGCCCCGAATCGAAGGTTGTTTAAAACGTTCAGCCTGGAGAGTCGTGCGGGACCCATCGGTGCCGGAGGCCGGAACCGGGCTGTCTCGCTGAATGGTGATATCCGTGCTGCGGCCGTCCTGCGTGACGATGGTCTGCCC
>RZZN01000205.1 GCA_009929855.1 Gammaproteobacteria bacterium | reverse complement strand
GCCTAAGTATCCGTCGGGGTTCACGCCGGACGGGTCGATCGACTGAACCGGCATCCAGAACGCTTGCATCAAGTGCGCCTCTTGCGCCGCACCCAAGTTGAGCGATTCGACGAACGCGATTGCCGCCGTCACATCAAGACTCCCGTCGACATCGAAACGCAGTTGGCGATTGGTCTCGAAGGCCAGGCGCGACAGTTGCGACAACAGCGCCGCGGACTGCGACCCGCCGGAGGACAGATAAGAGAAGTCATCCTGTGCGCGCCCGAGACGGTCGATCGCCGATTGGTAATCGGTCGAGGTATATGCCGTTCCACCCTCGTTGAAGGCGATCATGATGCCGGACGAGAACCGATTTTCTCGGCTCTGATCGTTGTAGCCATACAGGGCCTCTCCCGGCGAGAACACGGCATTGTCTGCGACCGAGATTTCGTAGGCATCGGAGATGCGCGAGAGCACGTTTGGCAGATAGTAACTGCGGTTGTAGTCGTCTTTTGCGGTCGGATCCGTCGACCCGACGACATAGGCCATCACCCGCCCGTCGGCATCCGAGACCCGCACATGCAGCACCTTGCTTGGCTGATCGACACCGCCGACGGTCATCGGCTGCGCCCAGACCGACACTTGGATGCCGTCGTTGTGACAGCCCAGATGCTTGATCTGCAGAATGGCATTTGCCGCGACAAATTCGCTCAGCGCAACGCCTTCGGAGTCCTTCAGCGCAACGCCGTCGGAGTCCTTCAGCGTAACGGCCACCGCCCCCGTGATCGGCGCGTCACTGATCCCGTAGACATAGGTGTTCAGGGTTGCGGGGGAGACGGGAAGAATGCGCCCGAGCACCACCCAACCGATTTCGGCCTGATCGACCTGTACCAGGCGTGAGACGATCGCGCTCGCGCCGGACACCGCAAGAGCCTCGTGCAGTTGCGTGCGGGCCTCGTTGATCGCGTTGAGGCTGATCAGTTCCGGTTGACCGAGCAGGGACGACAGCGAGTTGAATGTCACTGGAAACGCACGATCGATGCGCCCGCGCGTCGCCCGCAAGGGGATCCCGAAAGACCGATCGCCGATAATGCGCGAGGATCGCGCGGAGTTGTCGACCAGCGGGTTAAGCTGGACCCCGGGAGCGCGCCCAAGATTGCGAACGAATGATACAGGCATGATGGGTTACTCCGACTTCGCGGCAGGCTTGGTTTTGGCCCGCGTCAAAGCGGGTAAATCGAGTTCAACGGCAACTTTGACTGCGTTCAGCTCGGCAATCGCCTGCACATCGGTGACAAAGCGCGCGAACGCATCGGCATCGGCAAACGTGGCCGATGCCGAGCTGCCGGCGTGCGCGGATGCGCTCAGGTACAACCCGTTCGCGTATGGAAAGCACAGATGGCACGGCATGCGGTTAGTCGCCAGCACCTGCAGCGGAAACTTCAGCCCGGAAATCCGGGCATCAAGGGTTTGGCGTGCATCCTCCCCGCAAAGGGAAGGAGCGCCGATGATCAACGTGTTCTCACTCATGGCGCTATGTCCCGTTAAATCAGATTGGTGACGTTGATGAGGGCGGCACCTTTTGCCGATGGCTCATGCGGATTCACGGCCGTGAAGTTGCGCGCGTAGAACCCGGCACCGCTGCGCAGATCGGCGTTCACCGCCAACGGAATCACGGTCGGAGCCACCGCATCGCCCAGAACAAACGGGTTGCGGGTGACATCGGTCGCGCGCCCGACGCACAGGATTTGACTGGTCGCGCCGTCGGAGGCTTCGGTGATCATGCGCGGGGAGTAGTACACCTCGTACTGACCGAACAACCGGCCCAAGCGATAGATCCCGGGACGACCGGAAATCCCCGACGGCTGGAAGATCGTCGACGGCATGGACGCGAACTGCGCCGCGGCGAACTTGCCGACATACAGGTGCGTGATGCCGTGATTAAGGGTGTCGACCGCCATTTGCTGAGAGAGCGCACCGAGCACGGAAGCGAAATCCTGCCAGATCTCCGCGCGCACCAAGGCCGCACCGCGGGTTGCCCAGGCAAAATCGAAGGTGGTCTGATTGCCAACCGCCATGCGCTTGGCCTTAGCGAGCACTTCGTAGTGGCGTTCGTTGGCAAACTGGTTTTGAATCGCCATCACGGACTCGCCGTAAGGATCCAGCCCAAGCTCGTTCGCCATCTGGGTACGCGCGTCGATGGACAGCGACGTGGTCACGCGCCAAGGTTTGGCGTGCAGCAGGAAGGTTTCGACCGCGGAAATCAGCACCGGCGCCGTCTCGCCGCGCTCGTAATCGATGAACCCCTCGACCACGGGGGTATAGCCGACCGGCAGAGCGGGCGTGAACACCGCACCGACGACCCCCGTATCGGTGTTCACGGTACCGCTCAGCACATGTTGCGTACCGGCAATCGTGATCGACCCGGCCAGGCTGGACGCACCGGAACCCGAAGCGCTGGCCTCTTGCCCGACCACGCGCCCGTTCACGTAAATCATCGAGCGCCCGCGAATGAGCTTCACCGCATCGGCGGCCTGATCGCAGGTGTTCTCGTCGCTTTGCACGCGGGTGATCTTGCCGCCCCAGGTGCCATTGCTGAGGACCAGGGTATGATTGCGGCCGGAGGTCACATAAGGCTTGCCCGCCAGCACGCCATCCATGTTTCCACCTTCGGTGTAGCCTCCGTAGGTGGTCCCGGCGTTGTGGGTCATAATCGCCAGCTTCGCCTCGTTGGAGCCGATATCCGCAGGCAGGTAGTG
>RZZN01000204.1 GCA_009929855.1 Gammaproteobacteria bacterium | reverse complement strand
TCGATTCTTCTCAGGTTCGAGGCTGAGGCACTCATGCGCCGGGAGCCGATGTTAATCATGGGTGTGGGTCCGGTCAGGCGGCGTGTGGGCCGGGATCGGACTGTTGTTGTGCCTGAACCCATTGGCGCAGGGCTTCAGTCGAAACGAAACGGCGCCGTCCAACCCGATGGGTTAGAAGGCGGCCTTCTTTGATCTCTTTATAGATGGAAGTCCGTCCGAGACCCGTCGCTTTGATGGTCTCCTCAATCGATAGCTGAACGGGCTCGATGGTGCGGGGTGGTGGCTTCTTCATGGTCGCGCGTCTCCGGCTTAGTGGATGTACGCGAACAGTGTTGCCGGGATTTGTGGCCCGGTAAATCCTAAAAAGTCGGCGAGTTTTTAGGATACGGGCCTATAGGTCATGCTCTCGATTGAGCCTGTCATTCTCTTCAAGCCCTTCCCTGTGTTGCGAGTAGATCGCCTCGACGGCTCCGGCGCTCTTGTTGTATTGGCGCCCGATCTCGTAATAGGCGCCCCCCGGTCCCTTGTGCTTGGGTCGGTTGGAATCGTGAACCTCAATGGCAATCTCCAAGCCATCCGCGCGCGGGCGCCCCTTTGGCTTGGCGATGTGCAATGCTTTATCCGCAGAAGTACCGGACGCGATCGCGTCGAAGGCATTGGCGAGAAAGTCGCGCAGCGGCTCAGGCATCGGTCCCGCGATCTCGCCAGCGAGATACCGCGCCGCGCGGCCCGCCAACTCGCGCGCGGCCTGCTCGTCGCCGGCCTTCGACCGGGTGATGAGGCGATCGATGAGGAAAGGGGTGAGATCCATCTTCATGCGGCCTCGACCCGGCGCTTGATCTCGACCACGTTCGACCCGCTCGACTCGTCCTCCAGGTGCGACAGGTGCCGCTCCCATGCGAGCAGTGCGGCGGCTTTCTCGTCCCTGTAATTGTGCCGGTCGTAGTGAAGGGACTGCACTCCCGAGAGTCCGTGACTCAGCAGTTGAGCGCGGGTGTCGCGGCTGATCCCGAGCCCGGCTAGGTGGGTTTCTACGGTGCGGCGGATGTCGCGCAAATCGAAAGGCTCGCCGCCCATTGATTTCGAGATGACCGACGCGCGTGCGCTCGCTGTCGTGTAGACCATGGTCGCAGGCTTGCCGTAGCGGTCCCTCGATATGAACAGCGGTGGGTTCGGGTCTCCATCAGCAACCTCGTGCGCCCGCTCGATCAGATCACTGACCACGGCGGCGGCCCTTGGCGCAAGCGGCAACAGGTGCTCGCGCGCGGTCAGGCGGCGCCCCTTGGGGTCCCAAAGGCGTAGGGTGTTTGACTCCGCGTCCCAGTCCAAAACCCGCGCGCGCAGGACTTGATTGATCCGCTGTCCGCCCGATAGCAAGGCGAGCATCAGCGACTGATCGACAATTCCGGCCCCGAGGTGACCCATGTACTCCCTCAGTTCAGCCTTACTGAGGGTGCGCTCTCCAGCTCTTACGCGGATCGCCGGCACCGGGTCAACAGGGTTCAGATTGACATTGAAGGCAATCAGCTCGCTCGGCAGTCGCGAGTCGAAGGGTGCGCGGATCGCCGCTCCAAATGCGGCCCGCAGGTACGTTCTGAGTTGCCCGCCAGCTCGCTCCTTCCCTGCCTCGCGGACCGTGCGGACCATGGCTGCGATCTGATGCGGGGTGATCTGGTTTGCCGGCAGGGCTGCAATCTCGGGGTGCGCCTTGAGCACGTGGACATTGAAGCTGGACCGCGTGTCGGACGCTGATTTCTCCTTGCCGCTGGATGCGAGTAGTCGCACGTATGCCGAGCACAACTCAGACAGGGTGTATTTCTCGCGCTCGATGGCTTCGCGCTCTGCCTGCTCGCGCGCGCGCTCCTCGGCCTGTCTGGCAGCTTCCCGCGCAGCTCTCTCGGCCTCCTGGTCGGCGCGGATGTCTCCCGAGCCGGTTTGCAGCCGCTCGCGGACCTTGGATGCTTCCTCCCGCACCTGCGCCAGCGTCCAGCCGTCGCGACCGCCCTCGTCGTACCAGCCTAGCGGGAGTTCGTCGCGCCCTCCGTCAGGCTTGGTGAACCGGAAGTAGACCCGGACCCGCCCCCCGGTCTTGCGGAACCGCAGGGTGCCCTGTCCCCGCCCGGCGCTCTCGCTCAGCCGATCCCCGTCCTTCATCGCCCGCAGCTCTCGAACCGTCAGTAGTGCCATGTCATGTGCTCCTGAGTCGCTGATGGTCTCGTCCCCGTTCGGTCCCCGTTTCTCGCTGGCAATGAGCGAATAAAAGCGAACGGGGACGAATACATGATAGCACTAGATGACGGTTTTTGTTTGGGTTGTCTTGTCCTCCGTTGTTCGCGGGGTTTCGCGTCTATCCGCTAGGATATGGCTACGAACCAGGTGGTCGGGAGTTCGAATCTCTCCGGGCGCGCCATAAAAACAAGGGGTTACAGGTTTCGGCCTGTAACCTTTTCTGCTTTACAGTCTCGTCGTCCCCGTTCGGTCCCCGTTTGGTCGCGATCTACCACGGCTCGGGCCGGGCGGTGGGTGAGTGGGCCACCCACCACGGCGCAAGACATCTCCGTGCCGGGCCAGGTGTCGGCGGCTTTTTCGTCACGTCACGGAAACCACGGCGGGTGGGTGGTGTGCGGTGGCCCCGCGCGCGCGCGGGTGCAGGGTATTTATTGGATGACGGTCATCCAATAAACAGGGATCGGTATTTATTGCATGACGGTCATGCAATAAACAGGGACGGTTATTTATCGTA
>RZZN01000203.1 GCA_009929855.1 Gammaproteobacteria bacterium | reverse complement strand
AGTTCCACCAAGAACAAAAAACCCAACAATCCTGATCCAGAATGCTCGAAATCTGGAGCAAGCCGCATGAGCTTTATGAATGACGCTCGGCTAAATCGTTTCGGGCATATTGGCCCATCCTGGGTACGCCAGATTCAGACTATAGGGGTCAGATCCCTTAATTGAAAGAAGTCGCGGCCTTGATCATGACCCCGTTCAGTCGTCGTTCTGGGATGATGTTGATCGAGGCTCGAGTAGTCTGTATAGATGCGACATCGGGGGCTCGTGGCAATGCCCTCAGATCCACGAGTATCCCGCCTTGAAAAACGCATGGAGCCTGGAGATGCCTGCCAAGTCGGAGATGACCCTTCTTCGTGACCTGATCGAGATCCCGGAGCGGGTGCACCAGAGTGATTTCGTGCTGCGCCTGACCGAGGGGGTGCGGGATCCGGGGCGCACGCTCGCGAGCTATGTGGTCACGGATCAGCTGGTGCGCTGCTTCGACGAGGCGCTGGGGATCATCGAGAAGGCGGTGTCCTCCGGGGTCAGCAAGGCGGTGTATCTGAACGGCAGCTTCGGTTCCGGCAAGAGCCATTTCATGGCGGTGCTCGACCTGCTGCTGGAGGGCGATCCGCGCGCGCTCGATCCTGGAGCTGGCCGCGGTGGTGGCCAAGCACAATGGCTGGACCCAGGGCCGGCGCTTCCTGCTGGTGCCCTACCATATGATCGGCGCGGTGGACCTGGAGTCGGCCATCCTGGGTGGCTATGCCGAGCATGTCCGTCGCCTGCATCCGCAGGCGCCGGTACCGGGTTTCTATGTCGCCGAGCATCTCTTCAAGGATGCTGAGACGATGCGCGCGCTTGGGTGACGCGGCCTTCTTCGCCGCGCTGAACGAGTCGGCCAGCGGGGCGGATTCAGGCTGGGGCGGGCTCGCCGGCGGCTGGGATGTCGCCAGCTTCGAGTCGGCGCGGCTGGAGCCGCCGGACGGGGACGAGCGCATCGTCTGGTCGGTGATCTGGTGAGGGCCTTCTTCAGCGCCTATCAGACCGCCGCGGGGGTGCAGGGCGAGTCATTCCTGCCTCTGGATCAGGGGCTCGCGGTGCTCTCCAAGCATGCGCGCGACCTGGGTTACGACGCGGTCATCCTCTTTCTCGACGAGCTGATCCTCTGGCTCGCGAGCCGGGCCGCGGATACCGCCTTCGTGAGCAGTGAGGGCTCCAAGCTCAGCAAGCTGGTGGAGGCCCAATACTCGGAGCGTCCGGTGCCGCTGGTGAGCTTCGTCGCCCGTCAGCGCGATCTGCGCGAGCTGGTGGGCGAGAACCTCGCCGGGTCGTTGCTGCTGACCTTCGCCGACGCGCTCAAATACTGGTAGGCGCGCTTCGAGAAGATCCGCCTGGAGGACCGCAACCTGCCGGTGATCGCCGAGCGGCGTCTGCTGCGCCCACGCGACGACCAGGCCCGTCGCGAGATCGATGAGGCCTTCGACTCGCTCAAGGGTCTGCGGGCGGACGTCTCGGCCACCCTGCTGACCGACGAGGGCCAGTGGCGCGAGTTCAGGCAGGTCTATCCATTCAGCCCAGCACTGGTGCAGACGCTGGTCGCGGTGTCCTCGGTGCTGCAGCGCGAGCGCACCGCGCTGAAGCTCATGCAGCAGCTCCTGGTGACGCGGCGCGACGACCTGGAGCTGGGTCAGCTGATCCCGGTCGGTGACCTCTTCGACGTGATCGCCGAGGGTGACGAGCCCTTCTCGGACGCCATGCGGCTGCATTTCGACAATGCCAAGCGGCTCTATTTCCAGAAGCTGCTGCCCATGTTGGAGCGCCGTCACCGGGTCAGTTGGCAGGACCTGCAGGCCGGCACGGCCGACCCCCGTGCCGCCGCGTCACTGCGCAACGACGCCCGGCTGCTCAAGACACTGCTGCTTGCGGCACTGGTGCCCGAGGTGGAGTCACTGCGGGCCTTGACGCCCCAGCGTCTGGCGGCGCTCAACCATGGCACCATCAAGGCGCCGATCCCGGGCCGCGAGGCCCAGATGGTGCAGAGCCGCTGTCGCGATTGGGCGGCCGAGGTCGGCGAGATCAAGCTGAGCGAAGACACCAATCCGGTGCTCTCGATCCAGGTCACCGGCATCGACGTGGCGCCGATCCTGGAGAACGCCGCCTCGCACGACAACCCGGGCAACCGTCGGCGCAAGGTCCGGGAGCTGTTGTTCCGTGAGCTCGGCGTGAGCGAAGGCAATGATCTCTTCTCCTCCCATGGCTTCGGTTGGCGAGGCACCCGCCGCGAGGTGGACCTGGTCTTCGAGAACCTGCGCGAGCTGGTCGACGACAGCCGGCTGCGCGGACGCGACGGGGCCTGGACACTGGTGCTCGACTTTCCGTTCGACGACGTCGGCTTCACGCCTCAGGACGACCTGGTGCGTCTGCAGCGCTTCAAGGAATCGGCCCGAACACTCGCCTGGCTGCCCAACTTCTTCAGTCACAAGGTCCAGAAGGAGCTCGGCACCCTGGTCCGGATCGATGCCATCCTGACCGGTGAGCGTCTGTCCGAATTCGCCGGTCATCTGTCCCCTTTGGACCAGGCCCAGGCCAAGGCCCTGCTCAAGAACCAGCAGAGCCAGCTCCAGCAGCGTCTGCGTCAGTGTCTGGAGGTCGCCTATGGGATTGCACCCGAGCCGCGCGACGCGGTCGAGCCGGTGCTGACCCCGGGGGATCAGCTCTATAGCCTGGATCCGACGCTCAGGCCACGCATGCCGGTCGGCGCGAGT
>RZZN01000004.1 GCA_009929855.1 Gammaproteobacteria bacterium | reverse complement strand
AGCTGATCGCGCCGATTGCGATGGAAGAGGGGCTGCGCTTCGCCGTGCGCGAGGGTGGTCGTACGGTCGGTGCCGGCGTCGTCGCCAAGATCATCGAGTAATGGCATGAATAACCAGAGAATACGGATTCGGCTGAAAGCCTTTGATCATCGCTTGATCGACCAGTCGGCCCGCGAGATCGTGGATACGGCAAAGCGCACGGGTGCGCAAGTGCGCGGTCCGGTGCCACTGCCGTCCAAGAAAGAGCGGTTCACCGTACTCGTATCCCCGCACGTCAACAAAGATGCGCGCGATCAATACGAGCTTCGTACACATAAGCGTCTAATGGATATCGTCGATCCGACCGACAAGACAGTTGACGCATTGATGAAACTGGATCTGGCGGCGGGTGTCGACGTCCAGATCAAGCTGAGCTGAGGATGAATCCATGGCGATCGGAGTGATTGGGCGCAAAGCTGGAATGACTCGCCTCTTCGACGAAGACGGGCGCAGTATTCCCGTCACCGTGATCCAGGTTCAACCCAACCGGGTCAGTCAGGTCAAGTCTCTGGAGAGCGATGGCTACCGCGCCATTCAGGTCGCCTTCGGAAATCGTCGGCCCTCGCGCGTCACCAAGCCGATGGCCGGCCATTATGCCAAGGCGGGCGTCGAGGCTGGAGAGGTGCTCCGCGAGTTTCGCCTCGATGAGGGCGAGGCCACTGATCTGGACGTTGGCGCTGAGGTGACGGTCTCGATCTTCACCACGGGTCAGAAGGTCGATGTGCGTGGGGTGACCAAGGGCCGCGGCTTCGCCGGCGGAATCCGTCGCCACAATTTCAGCGGCCAGGACGTCACGCATGGCAACTCATTGTCGCATCGCGCTCCAGGCTCGATCGGTCAAAACCAGTCGCCTGGTCGTGTCTTCAAGGGTAAGCGGATGGCGGGTCATCTGGGAGCGGCGAACCGCTGCACGCAGAATCTCGAAGTGGTGCGTATCGATCCCGAGCGTCAGCTTCTCCTGGTGCGCGGCGGTGTCCCCGGGCCGACCGGTGGACGAGTCGTCGTGCTGCCCTCGGTGAAACAGAAGAACAAGGGCTAAGCACACATGGAGCTTGCGATTCATAATGGTGGTGGCGCCAACTTGCAGGTCGCCGATGCGATCTTTGGCGCTGAATACAAACCCGGTCTCATCCATCAGGTGGTCACGGCTCAGTTGGCTGGGGTGCGTGCGGGTACGCGTGCTCAGAAGAGTCGCTCCGATGTCTCCGGTGGAGGCGCCAAGCCTTGGCGGCAAAAGGGAACTGGCCGTGCGCGTGCAGGGACCTCGCGCAGCCCGATTTGGCGCTCGGGAGGCGTGACCTTCGCCGCAAAGCCAGCGAATTACACGCAGAAGGTCAATCGCAAGATGTATCGGGGGGCGGTACGCTCGATCCTCTCCGAGCTCGTGCGGCAGGACCGTTTGCTCGTCGTCGAGGACGTGCGCGTCGAGGCCCCGAAGACCAAGATGATGGTTGCATTGCTGAGGCACTATGCGCTCGAAAATGTTCTCATCGTGACCGACGGGTTGGATGAAAACCTGTATCTCGCGGCTCGCAATCTCCCCAGGGTCGAGGTGGTCTCGGTCGAGGACGTCGATCCAGTCAGCATGATCGCCTTCGACCATGTTCTCGCGACCGCGGCGGCGATCCGCAAGTTAGAGGAGCGGTTGGGATGAACCAAGAGCGTCTCATGAAGGTGTTGTTGTCGCCGATTGTCTCGGAGAAGACCGCGCGACTCGGTGATCAGGCCAGTCAGTATGGCTTTCGAGTCATGACGGATGCGAACAAGCATGAGATCGCCCGTGCCGTCGAGTTGATGTTCGACGTCCAAGTCGAGGGCGTGCAGGTTCTGAACGTCAAGGGCAAGGAGAAGCGGTTCGGCAAGCGCCTGGGCAAACGCAATGACTGGCGTAAGGCATACGTGCGCTTGAAGCCCGGTCATGACATCGATTTCGGTGGCGGCGCTTAACACGCGCGACCGACACAAGCGGGTAGAGCAAGATGCCAATCGTAAAGACAAAACCGACGTCAGCCGGTCGTCGCTTCGTCGTCAAGCTGAAGACACCAGAGCTGCACAAGGGCGCGCCTTATGAGCCATTGCTCGATAAGAAGGTGAGGCATGGCGGTCGCAACAACCTTGGACGCATCAGTGTGCGTCATCAGGGTGGCGGTCACAAGCAGCGATATCGAATCGTCGATTTCAAGCGTAACAAGGATGGGGTCCCCGCCCTTGTCGAACGTTTGGAATATGACCCGAATCGTTCCGCGCATCTCGCCTTGCTGAAATACGCCGACGGAGAGCGTGCTTATATCATCGCGCCCAAGGGTCTCAGCGCTGGCTCGCAGGTGGAGTCGGGAGAGGCGGCGGCGATCAGTGTTGGTAACTGCATGCCTCTGCGCAATGTGCCGCTAGGCACTCAGATCCACTGTATCGAGATGCGGCCTGGCAAGGGTGCGCAACTCGCGCGCTCGGCTGGAGCATCCGCCCAATTGGTGGCGCGCGAAGGCAAGAACGCAACCCTGAGACTGCGCTCCGGCGAGATGAGAAAGATTCATGTCGATTGCCGCGCGGTCATCGGTGAAGTTGGGAATTCCGAGCACAGTTTGCGCAAGCTCGGTAAGGCTGGTGCCAGTCGCTGGCGCGGGATCCGCCCGACGGTCCGCGGTGTCGTGATGAATCCAGTCGATCATCCGCACGGTGGCGGCGAGGGTCGTACATCAGGTGGTCGTCATCCTGTGACACCCTGGGGTGTGCCGACGAAAGGTCACAAAACGCGCAAGAACAAGCGGACTGACGCCATGATCGTGCGTCGTCGTGGACGCAAATAGTTTAAGGCGAGGTTGAGCAAGTGCCACGTTCGATTCGAAAAGGACCCTTTGTCGACCACCATCTGATCAAGAAGGTCGAGGAGGCTGTCGCGCAAAACAGCAAGCGGCCGATCAAGACTTGGTCTCGGCGCTCAATGGTGCTGCCGGAGATGGTTGGGCTGACGATCGCGGTCCACAACGGTCGTCAGCACGTGCCGGTGCTCGTCAATGAAAACATGATCGGCCACAAGCTCGGTGAATTCGCATTGACCCGGACCTACCGTGGGCATGCCGCCGATCGCAAGGCGAAGAAGCGCTAATCGGAGACAATGGGGATGCGAGCTGAAGCCAGATTGAAGTACGCGCGAGTCTCCGCTCAGAAGGCTCGCTTGGTCGCGGATCTCATCCGCGGTCGTCGCGTCGAGGAGGCGCTGAATACCTTGACCTTCAGTACCCGCAAGGGTGCGATCTTCATCAAGAAGGTTCTGGAATCCGCGATTGCGAACGCCGAGCACAACGAAGGGGCGGATATCGATGACCTCAAGGTCGCGAGGGTCGAGGTCGATGAGGGACCGAGCATGAAGCGCATCAGCCCTCGGGCCAAGGGCCGGGCGAACCGGATCGTCAAGCGCACGAGTCACATCCGTCTGGTCGTGGCGGAAGTCTGAGGAGAATAGGGGACCAGCATGGGACAGAAAGTTCATCCGAATGGCATCCGTCTGGGGATCATCAAAGACTGGACCTCCAAGTGGTACGCGAATTCCAAGGACTACGCCGACCTCTTGAACACGGATCTCCAAGTGCGCAATTTCCTCCGCAAGGAACTGGCGAAGGCATCGGTCAGTCGAATCCAGATCGATCGGCCGGCCAAGAATGCGCACATCACGATTCATACGGCGCGACCAGGTGTCGTCATCGGCAAGAAAGGCGAGGACATCGATAAGCTGCGCGCGCGGGTTTCCCAGATGATGGGGATCCCGGTGCATATCAGCATCGAGGAGATTCGCAAGCCTGAGCTCGATGCGCAGTTGGTCGCCGAAGGTATCGCCCAACAGCTCGAGCGTCGCATCATGTTTCGGCGGGCCATGAAGCGTGCGATCCAGAACACCATGCGGCTCGGAGCGGAAGGCATCCGTGTCAACGTCGCTGGGCGCTTGAACGGCGCTGAGATTGCGCGGACTGAGTGGGCACGGGAGGGTCGAGTTCCTCTCCACACCCTGCGTGCCGATATCGACTTCGGACTGGCCGAGGCACATACCACCTATGGTGTGATCGGTGTGAAGGTTTGGATTTTCAAAGGCGAGGTGTTCGGTGATCAGCTCCCCGATGAAGGGCTGCCGAAGGCGCCCGCGAGAAGGGGGTGAGTCATGCTGCAACCTAAGCGCACAAAATTTCGCAAACAACATAAGGGCCGCAATCGCGGCCTTGCTCAAAGCGGCAATGAGGTCAGCTTTGGTGATTTTGGCCTCAAGGCGACCGGGCGGGGTCGACTGACCGCTCGCCAGATCGAGGCGGCGCGGCGAGCGATCACCCGCAAGGTCAAGCGTGGTGGCAAGATCTGGATCCGGGTCTTCCCAGACAAGCCGATCTCCAAGAAGCCATTGGAGGTTCGCATGGGATCGGGTAAGGGTTCTGTCGAGTATTGGGTCGCCTTGATTCAACCGGGTCGAATGCTCTATGAAATCGAGGGCGTGAGTGAGGAACTGGCCCGTGAGGCCTTCCAACTGGCCTCGGCGAAGCTGCCGGTACAGACAAGCTTTGAACGACGGGTGATCCTGTGATGAAGGCAAATGAGCTGAGGACGCGCGAAGTCGCCGACCTGGAAAAGCACTTGATCGACCTCTTGCGCGAGCAATTCAATCTACGCATGCAGCGTGGGACTGGCCAGCTGTCAAAGCCCTCGCAGATGAAGACCGTGCGGCGCGAGATTGCCCGGGTAAAGACGGTCATGGCTGAGCTACAGGCAGGCAAGCAATCATGAGCGAAGAGACCAAGACGAACCGGACTTTGGATGGGCGGGTGATCAGTAACAAGATGGACAAGACCATCACGGTTCTGATCGAGCGCCGGGTCAAGCACCCACTGTATGGCAAATTCATGCGCCGCTCCACCAAGATCCATGCTCATGACGAGGGCAATGTCTGCTCGGAAGGAGACATGGTGCGAGTCGAGCAATGTCGGCCACTCTCCAAGACCAAGACCTGGCGCCTACTCGAGGTCATTGAAAAGGCGCGTTGAGTCGTGGCGTTCGCGCCTTGCGAGATGTCGGAACGGCATTCGATGATCCGTTTTGCAATCGGCTAGAAAGCATAATGTTAGGTAATAGACAATGATTCAGATGCAGACTGATCTTCGTGTCGCCGACAACAGCGGGGCACGGCGTGTGCAGTGCATCAAGGTGCTTGGCGGGTCTCATCGGCGCTACGCGGGCATCGGTGATGTCATCAAGGTCACCGTGAAGGATGCCATTCCGCGCGGGAAGGTCAAGAAAGGCGATGTATTCAATGCCGTGGTCGTGCGCACGCGCAAGGGTGTGCGTCGTCCCGATGGGTCGACGATTCGTTTCGACGGCAACGCTGCCGTGCTTCTCAACAATCAGCTTCAGCCGATCGGAACGCGGATCTTTGGCCCGGTGACGCGTGAGCTTCGTGGCGAACGCTTCATGAAAATCATCTCACTGGCGCCTGAGGTCCTCTAGGGAGTCTGCGGCAATGCGAAAGATCAAGAAGGGCGACGACGTCATCGTCATCGCTGGTAAAGACAAGGGTAAACGCGGAACTGTGCTGCGTGTGGTCGATGATGCGCGTGTGGTCGTCGAGAACATCAATCTTGTACGCAAGCATCAGAAGGCTCGCCCCCAGGTCGGCGATCCAGGTGGCATCGTCGATAAGGTCATGCCGATCCAAGTGTCCAACGTGGCCCTCTACAATCCGCGCAAGGGTGGGGCTGATCGCGTTGGTTTCAAATTTCTCGCTGACGGCCGGAAGGTCCGGGTGTTCAAGTCGGACGGCGAAGTCGTCGATCTGTGACGGAAATCAAGTAATGTCCAGACTACAGACAGAATATCAGGAGCGGGTCGTCGGCCAGCTGCAAGATCGCTTCAAGTTCAAGAGTATCATGCAGGTGCCGAGACTCGAGAAGATCACTCTGAACATGGGGGTCGGCGAAGCGATCGCGGACAAAAAGGTGATGGATGCCGCGGTCGCGGATCTGAAATTGATCTCGGGTCAGCAACCGATCGTCACTCATGCCCGTAAGTCCATTGCTGGCTTCAAGATTCGTGAAGGCTGGCCGGTCGGGTGCAAGGTCACACTGCGCCGTGAGCGCATGTATGAATTTCTGGATCGTCTGATCAACATTGCGATCCCGCGTATCCGCGATTTTCGCGGTTTGAGTCCGAAGGCGTTCGACGGTCGCGGCAACTACTCGATGGGAGTTCGGGAGCAAATCATCTTCCCCGAGATCGACTACGACAAGATCGACGCATTGCGTGGCTTGGATATCACCATCACCACGTCGGCGCGGACGGATGAAGAAGGTCGTGCGCTGCTCGAGGCATTCAACTTTCCTTTCCGGACCTGAGGCTCAAACGATGGCGAAGAAGAGCATGATCGCGCGCGATCACAAGCGTACCCTGATCGCTGCACGTTACAATGAGAAACGTGCAGCCCTGAAGTCCGTGATCAACGATCGCAGAGCGAGCGCCGAGCAGATCGAAGCGGCCGTCATCAAGCTCCAAGCATTGCCGCGAGACGCAAGTCCAACCCGGCAGCAGAGGCGCTGTCGCGTGAGCGGTCGCCCGCACGCGGTCTATCGCAAGTTTGGCTTGTCCCGCAACAAGTTACGTGACGCTGTGATGCGCGGAGACGTGCCAGGTGTCGTCAAGGCGAGCTGGTAGGCGACGGAACGAAGCAATCCATCGGGCGTCCAACGATCGGCGCGCCTGGTCCCCTTGAATATTGACGGGTATCGCACCGCAAAGGTGGGCTGACCCCCGGAGTCGCTCATGAGTATGTCGGATCCAATTGCGGATATGTTGACACGTATTCGCAATGGACAGCAGCGTGGAAAGATTACCATCTCGATGCCGTCCTCGAAGCAAAAGGTTGCGATCGCGAGTCTTCTCAAGGACGAAGGCTATATCACCGACGTGACCGTCGAGCCCAACGACAAAAAACCCGAGCTCGTCATCAAGCTCAAGTATTACCGGGGCAAGCCTGTGATCGAGTATCTGCGGCGAGTGTCGCGTCCGGGTCAGCGGATCTACCGTGGCAAGGATGAGCTGCCCAAGGTCTGGGCGGGGTTGGGTATCGCCATCGTCTCGACGTCTCAGGGTCTCATGACCGACCGTGCGGCCCGCAAGGCCGGTCACGGTGGTGAGATCATCGCGTACGTGGCCTAAGGGGGATCGGAGATGTCACGAGTTGCAAAGGCACCAATCGAGATCCCCGCGGGTGTGACGGTCGACATCGCCGGGCAGAATGTCTCGGTGAAGGGGAAGAACGGCACCATGGACTGGTCAGTCCACCGCAGTGTCCAGGTCGCGCTCGAGGATGGCATGATCAAGGTCGCCCCGGCGGAAGGCCGAGATGATGCGTGGGCCATGGCAGGCACTACGCGTGCCCTGCTGAACAACATGGTGGTTGGTTGTGGTCGCGGCTTTGAACGCAAGCTCACGCTCGTCGGCGTCGGCTATCGTGCACAGTCCAAGGGTGATGTGCTGAATCTGAGCCTCGGCTTCTCGCACCCGATCGATTATCCAGTGCCAGCGGGCATCAGTATCGAAACCCCAAGCCAGACCGAGATCCTGGTGAAGGGTGCCGACAAGCAAAAAGTCGGACAGGTCGCCTCGGAGATCCGGGGATTCCGGCCGCCGGAGCCGTACAAGGGCAAGGGCGTGCGTTACGCGGATGAAGATGTCCTGCGTAAGGAAGCGAAGAAGAAATAGGGGTTTCGTAGAATGGACAAAAAACAAGCTCGCCTGCGTCGTGCCGCGCGGGCTCGTGCAAAGATTCGCGAGCTCGGCGCTTATCGACTCTGTGTGCATCGCACCCCCCGTCATATCTACGCCCAGGTGATCGCACCCGAGGGCGACCGTGTCGTGGCGAGTGCCGCGACAGTGGAGAAGACCTTCCGGGAGGGGATCACTGGTCATAAAGGCAACGTCGCCGCCGCAGCCACGATTGGCAAGGCGATTGCGGAGCGTGCCTTGGCCGCCGGTGTGACGTCGGTCGCCTTCGATCGCTCCGGATTCCGTTATCACGGCCGTCTCAAGGCGCTCGCGGACGCGGCGCGTGAGAACGGACTCCAATTCTAGAGGATAGGATCATGGCGAACTTCAATCCGAAAACGGAAGGAGACGAGCTCCTCGAGAAGCTCATTGCGGTCAACCGAGTGGCCAAGGTCGTCAAGGGTGGCCGTCAGTTCGGATTTGCCGCGCTCACCGTGGTCGGTGACGGCAAAGGACGCGTGGGTTTTGGTCGTGGCAAGGCCCGCGAGGTTCCGATCGCGATCCAGAAGGCAATGGAGAATGCCCGCAAAAACATGATCGAGGTGAAGCTCAACGGCAACACCTTGCAATATCCGCTCAACGGGCGGCATGGTGCGGCCAAGGTCTTCATGCAACCGGCCTCCGAAGGGACCGGGATCATCGCCGGAGGTGCGATGCGCGCGGTCTTCGAGGTGCTCGGCGTCCAGAATGTCTTGGCGAAATGCATCGGGACCAACAATCCGGTCAATGTGGTGCGGGCGACGGTGCAGGGCCTGCGCGCAATGAATGATCCCAACACGATTGCCGCCAAGCGTGGCAAGACCGTCGCAGAGATCTTGGGGTAAGCGATGTCCGGTAAGAAGATGATGAAGGTGAAGCTGGTGCGCAGCTTCCACGGGCGTCTCGCCAACCACAAGGCTTGTGTGCGTGGTCTGGGGCTCCGCCGCATGCATCAGGTCGTGGAAGTCGAGGATACACCCTGCACGCGCGGTATGGTCAATACCGTGTCCTACATGGTCAAGGTCGTGGAGGAGTCCAGCGATGCGTCTCAATGAGTTGAAACCCGACGTTGGCAGTCGTCCGAGTGCCAAGCGTGTTGGTCGAGGGATCGGAAGCGGCCTTGGCAAGACCTGTGGTCGCGGTCACAAGGGACAATCCTCACGCGCGGGTGGTTTCCACAAGGTTGGTTTCGAGGGCGGTCAGATGCCGCTGCAGCGGCGCCTACCGAAGGTGGGTTTTCGCTCGCGCATGGCCGCCGATCGGACCGAAGTGCGTCTGAGCGAGCTCGCCAAGATCGCGGGTGATGTCATCGATCGGCAGGTGCTGCTGGATGCGCGCCTCATCGGACGGTCGATCAAGCGCGTGAAGATCATCGCCTCCGGCGAATTGACACGTGCGCTCACGGTACGGGGTCTGAGTGTCACAAAGGGCGCCCGCGCCGCGATCGAGGCTGCGGGTGGCAAGATCGAAGACTGACAGAAGGCACGAATCGGATGGCTAAGAACGTCGGATCGATGGGGCAAGCGCTGGGCGGCATGGGGCGTCTGACCGAGCTGCGGCAGCGCCTGCTCTTCGTCGTCGGTGCCTTGCTCGTGTATCGCATCGGAACCTTCATCCCGGTCCCTGGTGTGAACCCGGAGGCATTGGCCATCCTGTTCGACCAACACCAAGGCTCGATCCTAGACATGTTCAACATGTTCTCAGGTGGGGCGCTCGAGCGCGCGAGTCTTTTCGCCCTGGGCATCATGCCGTACATCTCGGCTTCGATCATCATGCAATTGATGACGGCGGTGGTGCCCAAGCTCGAGCAGTTGAAGAAGGAAGGCGAGTCTGGACGTCGCAAGATCACTCAGTACACTAGATATGGAACGGTGGTCCTTGCAACGTTTCAGGCCGTTGGAATCTCAATCGCACTACAGGGTCAAAGCGCCGGTGGCTCGGCACTCGTCGCCTATTCGGGCTTCGGTTTCGTCTTCACGGCGACCGTCTCGCTGGTCACCGGAACCATGTTCCTGATGTGGCTTGGCGAGCAGATCACCGAGCGCGGCATCGGCAATGGTATCTCGATCATCATCTTTGCCGGAATCGTTGCGGGACTGCCCGCTGCGCTCGGTGGAACGCTCGAGCTTGCACGCACGGGTGAGATGAATTCGTTGGCGGTGCTCGCACTCTTTGCGATGGCCCTCGCGGTGACGGCCTTCGTCGTGTTCGTCGAGCGCGGTCAGCGCCGGATCACGGTGAACTATGCTCGCCGCCAGCAGGGGCGACGGATGATGCAGGCTCAGAGTACCCATCTGCCACTGAAGCTGAACATGGCGGGAGTCATTCCACCGATCTTCGCATCGAGCATCATCCTCTTCCCAGGAACCCTTGGTCAGTGGTTCGGGAGCAGCGAAAACATGCGTTGGCTGGCCGATCTCACGTCAAAGCTCTCTCCGGGCGAGCCGGTCTACGTGATGCTCTACGCGGCAGCCATCATCTTCTTCTGCTTCTTTTACACGGCACTCGTGTTCAATGCGAAGGAGACGGCGGATAATCTCAAGCGATCCGGTGCCTTCATCCCCGGGATTCGCCCAGGAGAGCAAACGGCTCGCTATATCGATGCGGTCATGACACGTTTGACCGCTGCGGGCGCCATCTACATCACGGCCGTCTGCCTGCTGCCAGAGTTCTTGATCGTCGGTTACAACGTGCCTTTCTATTTCGGCGGCACATCGCTCCTGATCGTCGTCGTCGTGGTCATGGATTTCATGGCCCAGGTTCAGGCTCACCTGGTATCTCACCAGTATGAAGGCCTGATGAGGAAGGCCAATCTCAAAGCCCCAGGCGCCGGAATGTTGCGCTGACCGGACGAATATTTATTGAGGAGACAGCGAATGAAAGTGCGCGCATCAGTGAAGACGGTATGCCGAAACTGCAAGGTCGTGCGTCGCAATGGCGTCGTACGGATCATCTGCAAGGATCCGCGTCACAAGCAACGACAGGGTTGATGTGTGGCCGGCCGATCGGGTTTCGGTTGACTCTAGGATTAGGTTTGTTACACTACGCGGTTTACCCGCTTGGCTCATTGGATTTGGGGGTTCTCATCTATGGCCCGTATCGCCGGCGTCAACATTCCGGACAAGAAGCACGCCGTCATTGCGTTGACTTCGATCTATGGTATCGGTCGTGTGCGCGCCGGTCTGATTTGCGACGCCGCCGGTGTGGCGCGTGAAGCCAAGATCCAGACGCTGACGGAAGAAGAGATCGATCGGCTGCGTGGCGAGGTCGCCAGGTACTCTGTGGAGGGCGACCTGCGTCGAGAAGTGTCGATGAACATCAAGCGACTGATGGATCTCGGTTGCAATCGAGGAATCCGGCATCGTCGTGGTCTTCCGCTGCGTGGTCAACGGACCCGAACGAACGCGCGAACCCGCAAGGGGCCGCGACGTCCCATCAAGAGATAACAGCGCCTGGGCGCAGCGACACGGCTGGATAACCTCGAATGGCAAAACCGACTCGTACTGTCAAGAAAAAGATCAAGAAGCAGGTTGCCGATGGGATCGCCCATGTGCATGCCTCCTTCAACAATACCATCATCACGATCACTGATCGTCAGGGTAACGTCCTGTCTTGGGCGACTGCGGGCGGATCCGGTTTCCGTGGATCGCGCAAAAGCACACCGTTTGCTGCACAGGTTGCAGCCGACAAGGCCGGCCAGGCGGTGAAGGACTATGGTCTTCGCAACCTCGATGTGAATGTCAAGGGGCCGGGGCCAGGTCGTGAATCGGCCGTGCGTGCATTGAACAACGCCGGCTTCAAGATCACGAGCATCACGGATGTGACTCCGATACCGCATAACGGCTGTCGCCCGCCCAAGAAGCGGCGCGTCTGATACTGGAACAGGTCAAAAGACATGGCACGCTATTTAGGACCAACCTGCAAACTTGCGCGGCGCGAGGGAACTGATCTTTCGTTGAAGAGCCGTGCCCGTGCGCTCGATACCAAATGCAACATGGAGAAACAGCCGGGCCAAACGACTGATCGTCGTCGTCGGCTCTCCGACTATGGTGTCCAACTGCGCGAAAAACAAAAGGTACGGCGCATCTATGGGTTGATGGAGCGGCAGTTCCGCAATTACTACAAGAAGGCAGCCCAAGCGAAAGGCGCGACAGGTGAGAATCTGTTGCAGCTGCTCGAGCGTCGCCTCGACAATGTCGTGTACAGGATGGGCTTTGGGTCGACACGTGCTGAAGCACGTCAGCTGGTCAGCCACAAGGGGATCCTCGTCAACGGCAGGGTCGTGAACATCCCGTCCTACCTGGTCGCGGCGGATGATCATGTCGAGGTTCGCGAGGCCGCCAAGCGGCAGGTTCGCGTTCAAAACGCCCTCGCGCTTGCCGAGCAATACGGGTTCGCCGACTGGGTCGAGGTCGATACCAAAGGGTTCAAGGGTGTCTTCAAGCGTATTCCAGACCGCTCTGATCTGCCGGTTGATATCAACGAGTCACTGATCGTCGAGCTCTACTCCAAGTGAGGAGCTTCCTGAGGGGCACCGAATGACTGATGCTATTGGCGAATTTCTCAAGCCGCGCATCGTGAGGGTCGAGGCGGTTGACGATCGCCCGGCGCATGCACGGGTCTCGCTGGAACCGCTTGAGCGTGGATTCGGGCATACCCTGGGAAATGCGTTGCGCCGTATCCTGCTATCTTCCATGGATGGTTGGGCGGTGACCGAGGTGGAGATTCAAGGGGTCCTCCATGAGTACACCACGATACCTGGGGTACAAGAGGATGTCCTCGAGATCCTGTTGAATCTCAAGCAGCTTGCCATCTCGCTGCACGGGCGCAATGAGGCGACCTTCACCTTGATCAAGACCGGTCCTGGTGTGGTGACCGCGGCTGACATCGCCATCGATCATACGGCCGAGATCGCCAACCCAGACTTGGTGATTGCGCATCTCACCGATGGCGAATTGAGCATGACGATCACGGTCCGTCGTGGTCGAGGCTATGAGCCGGCGACCCAGCGCGAGCTTGATGAGAGTGAGGATCGGCCGATCGGCCGGTTGCCATTGGATGCCTCGTACAGCCCGATTCGACGTGTCGCGATCGAGGTTCAGTCGGCACGTGTGGAGCAACGTACTGATCTGGATCGTCTCGTCATCGACTTGGAGACGAATGGCACGATCGATCCACGCGAAGCGATTCAACGCGCCGCTGGTATCCTGCGTGATCAGTTGTCGAGCTTCGTGGCGCTCGAGGGTTCTAGCCCAGTGGACGCGCATCCAGCGGAGACGAAGGAGGATTCGCCCTATGATCCGATCCTGCTGCGTCCGGTCGATGACCTCGAGCTGACGGTCCGCTCGGCCAATTGCCTGAAGGCTGAAAACATCTATCTGATCGGCGATCTGATCCAACGCACCGAGGTCGAGCTCCTGAAGACACCCAATCTCGGTAAGAAATCCTTGACCGAGATCAAGGACGTCTTGGCGACCCGTGGGCTTTCGCTCGGAATGCGGCTGGAGAACTGGCCGCCCGAGAACATCGCCGAGCTCGGCATCCGTTAATCGATTTGAATTTTCGCACAATTCGGGACTAGGACCATGCGTCATCGTTATGCCGGAAGGCACCTCAATCGCACGAGCTCGCACCGAGAGGCGATGTTCAGAAACATGGCGGCCTCGCTGTTTCGGCAGGAGTTGATCAAGACCACGCTGCCGAAGGCGAAAGAGCTGAGGCGTATTGCCGAGCCGCTCATCACGCTCGCGAAGAATGACTCGGTGCATACCCGTCGACTCGCTTTCGCGCGGCTGCGCGACAAGCAGGCCGTTGGAAAGCTTTTTGTCGAGCTTGGACCCAGGTATTTGGAGCGCCCCGGTGGCTATCTGCGAATCCTCAAATGTGGATTCCGCCCGGGCGATGCGGCGCCGATGGCCTATGTCGAGCTCGTCGATCGCCCAATGAGTGCCGACCTGAATGAGATCGTTGTCGAGGATTGACTCAGGGAGCGCGAGGATGAACAGAAAGCCGGGCCCATGCCCGGTTTTTTGTGCATGAGGATATCTTGCCTTTCCAGTGCGGATGGTGAGTGTCGGGGATCCCTGAGGCGGCTCGTGGCGGTGCCATCAGCTCGGACTCGCGATCGAGATCCGCGAGATCCATCACCCGATTTGTCTCATGAGTGCCCAGTAGCATTCACGAATCGACTGAGCTCGAAGTCACAGACTCCACGCCATCTGTCGCCTCGGCCTCGATGACTCTTGCCATGAGCACAGATTCGAACATCTGGATTCGCCGTATCCTGTTGGTGACCGATTTCGGTGCCGGTGTTTACGTGGGCCAGATGCGGGCGGCGCTCGATGCATTGCTGCCCGCGACTCCAGTGATCGATCTGGTGCATGATCTGCCGGCCTTTCGCCCTGATCTGGCGGCCTATCTTTTACCGGCAATGATTCGGGACATGCCAGGCGACTCGCTCTATCTCTGTGTCGTGGATCCTGGGGTCGGGGGGGCGCGTGCTGGTCTTGTCGTCTGTGCTGACGGTGTCTGGCTGATCGCCCCGGACAATGGTCTTGTCAGCCAAGTGATCAGTCGCGCGCGTGATGTGGCTGTTTGGCGGATCGGTTGGCAGCCGCCGATGCTGTCGGCGAGCTTCCATGGACGTGATTGGTTCGTTCCAGTCGCTGGGCGTCTATGTCACGGTGATGATCTCGGCTTGATTGGATTGACCGAGGGTTGTTGGGTTGGATCCGATTGGCCACTGGACTCTGCTCGCATCCTCTACATCGACCATTTCGGCAATCTGATCACTGGACTTCAGCCACCGGACTCGCCAACCGAACGCTTGCTCGAGGTCGGTGACTGTACACTCACTCATGCCAGGACCTTCTGTGCCGTCGATGCTCACACGCCCTTTTGGTATGTGAACGCGCTTGGGTTGGTGGAAGTGGCCGTCAATCAGGGTCGAGCCGATCATCTCTTTCATCTTGTGCCTGGTGATCCGGTCGGCCCGTTCGCTGGCTGAGCGAGGAATCAAGGCGCGCAGTAGACGGGGCGGGGCGAAGCGAAGGTGGTGTTGCTGTGCGCCAGGCCATCGATTGTTCAGGCTTCTCGACTGGATCTCGGGCATCATCTGTGTTGGCCTGATGGCTCTCTGGTGACCCTGGTCAGTGAAACATGTCAGCGCGAGTTGCATCCTGTTGATTCATCCTGGACCGACACGCCAGCCTGTATCCACACGGCCGACAGCTGAGCTCGTACATTCGGAACTTGGCCGAGCCCGACTCGTCTGAATGCTCTATGATGATGAAACCCTCAAAGAAGCGGATGCGCCGCTCCACCATCGGCGCGTTGGCATTGTCGCTGCTGCTCACGCTCGGCCCCGTGGCGACCGATCCTCTTGCTTTGCCTGATCTCGGAAGCTCCGCCGATGGCATGATGACGCCCGCGGCCGAGCGCCGCTTGGGCGCCGCCTTCATGCGCAGTGTGCGCAAGGCCTTACCGGTCATGGATGATCCACTCGCCACCAGTTACGTGGAATCCTTGGGCCAAGCCTTGGTCGAGTCGGATCCGAGTGCAACTGGAAGCTTCACCTTCTTCCTGATCGATCAGCCGGTGGTCAATGCCTTTGCCGGTCCCGGCGGGGTCATTGGGCTCTACTCCGGGCTGGTGCTGGCGGCCGAGACCGAGAGCGAGCTCGCGGCCGTCGTCGCGCATGAGATCGCTCATCTGACGCAACGTCACCTGCTGCGAATGTATGAAGATCAGACCAAGGCGACGATCCCAACCGTGGCGCTGATGCTCGCCGCCGCCGTCCTCGGCGCACAGGTCTCACCGGACGCCGGGGCTGCGGCCATCGCGGGCGTGCAGGCCGCGGCGATCCAGCGGCGGATCAATTTCACCCGAGAGAACGAGAAGGAAGCCGATCGCATCGGGATCCAGTCCCTTGCCACGGCCGGTCATGATCCCTTTGCAATGGCTGGGTTTTTCGAGCGTCTGTCGAAGGCGACACGCGTCTATGAGACCGATGCGCCGGATTATTTGCGCACTCATCCGGTGACGACCGATCGCATCGCCGATTCACTGGCGCGCGCGGAGCGCTTTGGCGCGCGTCAGCGTCCAGATAGCCTGGCCTTCCTCTTGACCCGTGCCAAGCTGCGTCAAGCCTCGTATCGTCGCCCCGAGCAGGCG
Source organism: Gammaproteobacteria bacterium (assembly GCA_009929855.1). Taxonomy (GTDB): domain Bacteria; phylum Pseudomonadota; class Gammaproteobacteria; order Chromatiales; family Chromatiaceae; genus Thiocapsa. The sequence goes on along the minus strand of RZZN01000004.1, from coordinate 90,297 downwards.
GTCGACCATTTTGCTCAGACCCTGCGCGAAGGACGTTACCGATCCGAGACCGTGGAGCGTTATGGCTACGCCCTCGCATTGCAGCGTGCCCGGCGCTTGCAGGATGCCAAGCGCGAAAGTGATCGACTGCTCGCGAGTCATCCCAGCCAGGCCGAATTCATCGTCCTGGATGCCGAGCTCGACCTGGCCTTGGGTCAACGCGAGCGCGCGCGTGCGCATCTCGAGCAGGCCGTCGACCTCTTTCCGGACACCTGGCCATTGCGTGTGGCCTATGCCGAGTCATTGATGGCCGTGGGGGCGCCCAAGCGCGCCTTGAGCGAGCTCAAAACGGTCGCGCGGGCGCGACCGGCCAATGCCATGCTCTACGATCGGATCGTGCAGGCGGCCACCAAGGCGGGCGATCAGGCCAATGTCGATCGCTATCGCGGAGAGAAGCTGTATGTCGAGGGTGACCTCAGCTCGGCGATCAAGCATCTGGAGATGGCCCTGCGCCGGCGTGAAGTGCCCTACCATGAAGCCGCGCAGATGCAGGCACGACTTGACCTCTGGCGCGAAGAGGAGCGTGATGACAAACGTCGGGGCGGGGATCCATTGCGGTCGGCGCCTCTGGGAATCCGATGAAATTCGTTCCAACTCATGTCCGACTGAGGTACCATCCTATATCCGAGGCCATCGCGCGGGCATAGAATCCCCGCTCCCATGACCATTACAGCCCCGCAAAGAGGGCGTCGGAACGAGATCGAGGATGTCGTGGAGGACCTGCTGATACGATCCTGTCATTTTGTCCATTCTGCTCGGTGCCCTGGTGTTCACCCGATGGCCGGCACCCGCGGATGACTCCTACTTGACCATCCCGATCAAACCCGGTCGCCGCCCGTGCGTCTGGGCCTTAGGCAAAGGCTCCAATGACCGAGAGCTTCACAGTCCATCCACCCCTGTTCGAATAGGAGATGTTCCATGATCGATGCGAAACGTCGAATCCTACTGAAAGGCTCGCTCGCCGCTGGCACTGTCGGAGTCGCGGTGGGCGCAGGCCTCTTGTCGCCGAGCCTCGTCTTGGCGAGTTGGAACGAGACGGCCTTCAATGCTAAGGATGTACCTGCCGCGTTGAGTAGCCTGATGGGCTCGGATGCGACCGAGACCAATGACGGCATCACGATCAAGGCACCCGATATCGCCGAAAATGGTGCGGTGGTTCCGGTGACGGTCGAGACCAATCTTTCAGGCGTCAAATCGATCGCCATCGTCGCCGATAAGAATGCGACTCCATTGATCGCGTCATTCGACCTCGGCGAGTCGGCAGTGCCCTTCGTCTCGACTCGGATCAAGATGGCCTCGACCTCCAATGTGGTCGCCGTGGTGCAGACGGCCGACAAGCTCTACAGCAATGCCAAGGAAGTCAAGGTCACGATCGGCGGATGCGGCGGCTGATCGTCACGTTCGGCACGAGATTCGGCACAGACACCAAACCACAGGTACCTAGTCATGTCAGACATCAAGATCAGAGCCAAGCTCAAAGATGGTGAAACAGAAGTCAAGTGCTTGATGAGCCATCCGATGGAAACTGGTTTGCGCAAAGACAGCAAGACCAACGAGATCGTCCCCGCGCATTTCATCCAGCAGGTGGTTTGCAAGTCCAAGGACCAAGTCGTCATGACCGCCAACTGGAGCGGCGGTGTGTCGCGCAACCCCTATCTGTCCTTCAAGTTCTCTGGCGGCGAGGTTGGTGATCCAATCGAGGTGAGCTGGACCGACAACATGGGTGAAACCCAAACTGGTGTCGACAAGATCACCTGATTGGATTGGCGAGCGCTCTGCACAGGGATGTGCGATGGGCGAGCGGCGACAGCCTCTTCTCTTGACACCTAACCCAGACACCGAGTGTCGGATGTGCCCCATCGACACATCATGCATTTGGCCGGTGAGTGCGTCTGGCCCTGGGCATCCTGATCTGACGCGCTGAGGGTGGCGGCTGGTTTCAGGGTGACTGATCGCTTGGTGATGCACTCTGCTGGCGCAACCTGCCGATCTGTTCGAAGACCTCGCGATCCCTCTTTCCTCCCTGATAGACCTCAGGCGCTCCCTCGGGACGGTGGCGGAAGCGCTTGTATGACCAAGCGTATTGCTCAGGACAGCGCGCGATACATTGCTCGATGCCGCGATTGAGCGCGGTGGCGGCGGTGAGATCATCATCGCTGTCGATCCCCTCGGGTGCCGGGATGCAGTGCATCCTGAATCCGGCACCTCTTGGTAAACGCTCGGCGAACATGAAGATGACTGGCGACCCGGTCCGACGGGCCAGCCGGCTCACCAAGAGCATGGTGAATGCCGGTATGCCGAAGAGCGGCGCGAAGATGGCCCCCTTATCGGTCTTGGGCTCTTGATCGGGAAGAATGCCGGCATAATTACCCTGTTCGAGTGAGCGCACCAAGACCCGGATCCCCTTCGCGGTGATGGGCGCGAGATCGGCGCCGCTGCGTCCTCGCGCGGCACGGATCAAATCGTCGACATATCTCTGTGGCTTGTAGAAGATGGCGGTTGGACCTTGCGCCGCCAGGTAAAGCCCGGCCAGTTCCCAAGCCCCCAGGTGGGGCGAGAGTACGATCAGACCCTTGCCATGACGGCGCTCGAGGAGCTCGCCACCTCTGACCTCGCGTACCAGCGACAAGACTTCGTCGGCTGGACGCAGCCAGAGACGAGCGATCTCGAAATAGGTCCTGCCAAGCTCGCGCAGATTGCAGTCGAGCAGTCTGAGTTGCTCGCGCCGATCCAAGTTTGGAAAGCAAAGCCCAATGTTGATCAGGGCATTGCGCCGCTGCCGATTGGGAAAGGTCGCGATCAGCCAGCCGAACACGGTGCCCAGACGATGAGCCAGGCCAAGTGGTGGGCGAGCCATGAGGTGAAGGATCTTGCGTGCCAAGCGCTCCTTGATCCGCTGGTCGCCTGATGCCTCGTTGGATCGAACCTGTTGCCGCAAACCAATCTCCTCATTCCACTGATCCCGGCCGTATTCGGGATGTGTGGGTTCGATATCTCGATCGAGCACCGGTCGGCTTGCGGCGCACGCCACTCCTCGACCATGCCACGGACAAGCGTCTGCGCCTGCTCGATCACTCATGCAAGGATGACAGATCGCGACGTCCTGATAAACTGCTCGGGCATTCGCGCCTGGCGCGGGCTGTGATGGCTCATGACCCGGACCTGAGTAGCCCCCGCTTGCGCTGCTGCCAAGATCGGGCAGGTTGATGGCGGGAGGGCATCCTGATGGCCTTCCTTCCACGCGATCACTGCCAGGCCGGTATGCGGCCCGATCAGGGCATGGCTGGGCCGCATGCGAGCCGAAGAGCGTCTGATCAGGCCGCAATACGCGTCATGTCATCGACCGATCCTGTCCAGTCCATGACCATCGCGATCCGATGCACGACCAGTATACCCTGCTCCATGGTCAGTGGTCAGTTGGAAACCGATCATTGATCCGTGCATGGTTGCAAGCGTCCAGAAACAGAACACCGACATGCGTTGTGAATGACAACCACCAAAGGAGCCACCCGGACATGAGTCAACAACATCCTAAACCGCTATCACCGCAAGAGGCCTTCGCGATGCTCGAAGAGTTCCCTCAAGCCGTGCTCGTGGATATTCGCTCCTCGATGGAGTTCCTCTTCGTTGGACACCCCAAGGGGGCGGTGCATGTGCCTTGGATCGATGAGCCCGATTGGGTCGTCAACCCCGAGTTCGTGACCGAGATTCGCAAGCTGCTACTGGGTGGTGCGGTTTGCGAGCCTGATGGGCCTTGCGCGCCTGTGATCTTGATCTGCCGCAGCGGCAAGCGCTCGCTCGAGGCTGGGAAAGCCCTACTTCAATCTGGTTTTAAGGCGGTCTATCACGTCGAGGAGGGATTCGAGGGCGATCTCAACGAGCATCATCAGCGCAGCACCGTCGGCGGCTGGCGTTTCCACGGTTTGCCGTGGGAGCAATGCTGAACGAGTGGTTGCAGGGGCTGCCGGGATCGATCGTGCCCGCGTCATCGCGGGCACGATCGAGTTGGATCATCCGCGCCATCAGGTTGGTTGATCGAGAGCAGAGCGCGGCGGCACTCGGCGTCGCGCCGACAGCTCCCGATGAACTCGATCTGGCGCAGGACCGCGCGCGCGGCACCAAGGCTCTCGGGAGTGGGTCGAGCAAGTAGATGCTCCAACTGTTTCGCCAGTGATGCCCCTTGCTCGGCGAGCTCGGTGAGGATGGTTGCGACGGCAGTGAGCGGATCCGGGCTGTTGGCGGCTTCGGTGAGGCTCTCGCGCATCTCGATTTGAGCCATCAGGAACCCGCTCAGCACAGCGCATCCGTCCTCGGCTAGTGTTCTTGATGGGGTCAAAAGATCAAGAAGATGGCTCGCTCGGGCGATTGGGTCGGCGAGGGTTTGATAGGCGGTTGCAAGCTCGGCCGTGGCCGGCTCGGGAAATGACACATCCGGATCCGGCCCGGCTGGACGACTCTCGTCCGGACTGGTGTCGACGAGGGCTCGATAGCGCTCCGCAAGCCAGGCAGCATCGATCTCGAAGCAAACCGGCAAGTCAAAGAGAGCGAAATAATTCGGAACAGCGCTCGAATCAACAGGGATGATATCCAATCGCGGTTCGCCTCGAACGAAATGCGACGAGCGATACCATGATGCTAGTGCGTTCCGACCGTGCGACGCAAGTCACTCGCTGAACACGGGCGTCTTTGTCGATCGTGGGCTGTGGTGTGTCAGAGCGCCGATCAGTGCGCAAGGGGCCGCCAGCATCACCGATCAGGCATTGGCTGGGAGACGTCGCACGCCCAATTTGACATCGATGGCAGTGCAGGCGGCTGGTGCGCGCGACCCGTTGTGGCCATGTTGTCGGTCGACGAGCTGTTGAAGGCTGATGCGGTTGAGATAATCGTAGATCCGATCGCTCAGATCTTGCCAAAGGTCGTGTGTCAGGCAGGGACCGTCGTTTTGGCAGTTCTGGGTACCGCCACAGCGCGTCGTATCCACGTTCTCGTCCACCGCCGCGATCACTTCGGCGATATAGATCTCAGCGGCCTGGCGTGCAAGGTTGTAGCCCCCACCCGGACCGCGCACGCTGGTGACGAGTGCACGGCGGCGCAGCTTGGCGAACAGCTGCTCCAGATAGGATAAAGAAATTCCCTGACGCTGAGCGATATCGGCCAAGGCGATTGGACCCAGATCTTGATGAATCGCCAGGTCGAGCATCGCGGTTACGGCGTAACGCCCTTTCGTCGTCAGTCTCACGGTGTCGTATGCTCCTTCTTGATTGATCGACAAGATGATACGGTACCTGAGTAGGTTGATCAATTAAGCGGGCGGAGGATTGGCTTGGGAGGGGTGCGCCTGCGTGGCATCCGCGGGCGTGTCAGCGCCGCTCGCCGGGGGAAGCTCGACCGCGTCCAGGGTCGCATCGTGCTCGAAGTGTCTCATGATGCCGCGCGCCTCCAGTGCGGATGACATCTGTTCCAGCCGTGCGTCCATGTGATGGATATGGTCGAGCATGCGATTGATCGCATTGGCGACCGGATCGGGTGCATCACGAGTCGCGCCGTAGGCGTCGAAGCCGATCCGCTTGGCCGTGTCGGCACGCCGACGAGTCGCATCATCCGGTGCTGGCTCGATGACCCGGCCGGGCACGCCGACGACGGTTGCACCCGGCGGAACCGACTTGACGACCACCGCGTTGGAGCCGATCCGAACGCCATCGCCGATGGCGATGGGGCCGAGAACCTTGGCCCCCGCGCCAACCACCACGTCGCGGCCGAGTGTCGGGTGACGCTTGCCTCTCTGCCAGCTGGTCCCGCCGAGGGTCACACCATGATAGAGGGTGCAGTCGTCGCCGATGATCGCGGTCTCACCGATCACGACACCCATACCATGGTCGATGAAGAAACGGCGCCCGATCATCGCACCCGGATGGATTTCGATTCCGGTCAGCAAGCGCGCCAGGTTCGACAAGACCCGAGCAAGCCATTTGAGATTGCGTTGCCAGAGCCGATGCGCGAGTCGGTGCGCCATGATCGCATGCAGTCCAGGGTAGGTCGTGACGATTTCGAAGCGGTGACGCGCCGCCGGGTCACGCTCGAAGATGCAGTCGATATCCTCTCTCAGTCGGGCCAACATCAGAAATTCTCGGTGTCTCGGTGGTTGCGCGGATCAATCCGCGGTCGCGGATTGAGCGGTGCGCGCGCGTGCTGATCGACGCCCTTGAGCAGCGCTCAGGATGCCGCGGAGGATGTTGATCTCGACCCGGTCGGGACGCGCGCGGTTGAAGAGATGACGCAGCCGCAGCAGCAGCTTCTTGGAGTGGCTGGGATCAGCGAAGCCGATCTCACGCAAGGTCTCGGCCAGATGCTGGTGGAAGCCATCGAGCTCCTCGGTCGTGGCGAGATCCGATTCCGATGGGGTCGGGTGCGCCGAAGGCGCGTTCGCGGCGTCGAGATCGGCCGTGCTCGCCTGCTCCTCGAGCCAGCAGCGCCTGATCTCGTAGGCGAAGACCTGGGCGGCGGCGGCGAGATTGAGCGAGCTGAAGTGCGGATTCGTCGGAATCCGCACCAGATACTGACAGCGCGCCACCTCCTCGTTGGTGAGACCGCTGCTCTCGCGACCGAGCAGGAGGGCAACCTCGCCCTCGCGTGACTCTTCCAGCAGCTGCCGGGCGCACTCTGTCGGTGACAGGGTCGGCCAGTCAAGGGTGCGGCGGCGCGCGCTCGTGCCGATGACCAGTCGGCAGTCGGCGATCGCGCTTGCCAGCTCGCCATGGACCCCGGCACGCTGCAGCAGATCGTCGGCACCACAGGCCCGCGCCATGGCCTCGGCATCCACTGGCTGCCGCGGCGCGACCAGCTCCAGACGCATGAGTCCCATGGTCTTCATAGCACGGGCGACAGCCCCGATATTGCCACTGAGGCTCGGCTCGACCAGGATGAAACGAATGCGTGCAAGCGCCATGGATGTCGACTCTGTCATCATCTTGTCAGGTTCTTTGGAAAGCCGCGGGGTTGTCAATCTTTGATCGGCCGTGCGCTTCGGTTATTCTACGACCTTCTGCACGTCGCGAGGCTCCGATCCGCCGATCCGCCTTGCCGGACTCGGTTGCGAGCGTTGGGTGGTCGAGCCTGCCGATCCGAAGCCATCGCGGCCACATCCGCTCGCCGCACCCCAGGCGATGGGGTGGTGACTCTTCAAAAGGGGCAGGCTTCAGTCTCTCATGCACCCAACCCTCAATATCGCGATGCGCGCCGCGCGCAGTGCCGGAAAGCTCCTGCTGCGCTACGTCGACCGAATCGACACGCTCAAGATCGAATCAAAGGGGCGCAACGATTTTGTCAGCGACATCGATCGCGCGGCCGAAGCCGTGATCGTGCAGGAGCTGCGCGCCCGTTTTCCCGATCATGCCATCCTCGGCGAGGAAGGCGGCGCGCAGGGTCGCGGCGATCATCGTTGGATCATCGATCCACTCGATGGCACGACCAATTATCTGCATGGTTTCCCACAATTCGCCGTCTCGATCGCGCTCCTCTACAAGAATGAGCTGGAATGCGGTGTGGTCTATGATCCGCTGCGCGAAGAACTCTACACGGCGGCCCGTGGTCGTGGTGCCCAGCTCAATGACCGGAGGATCCGCGTCGCCAACCGGGCCTCGCTCGACGGGGCCTTGATCGGGACCGGCTTTCCGTTTCGTGATCATCGATACATCGACAGCTACCTCGGGATGTTCAAGGCGATGACACTCGCGACGGCTGGATTGCGTCGCCCCGGATCCGCCGCCCTCGACCTGGCCTATGTGGCTGCCGGGCGCACCGATGGGTTCTGGGAGCTGGGTCTGTCGATCTGGGATTGTGCCGCCGGCGTGCTCCTGATCACCGAGGCCGGCGGGACCGTCTCCGATCTGAGTGGCGGCAAGCGCCATCTGGAGACTGGTCATCTCGTGGCCGGCAACCTCAAGATCCATGCGGCGATGCTCGATCTCCTGAGACCCCATCTCACCGAACATCTCCAGGCCTGAGGCGAATGCGGCCGCGTCGATGACGACGAGTCTGCAGATCCTCGCATTGGTGATCTGGGCGAACGCCGTGCCGGTATTGGCGAGCCTCCTGTTGGACCCGCGGTTCGTCCACCCGCTCGATGGAGGGCGCGCTTGGCGTGATGGGCGCCCGCTGCTCGGTCGCTCCAAGACCTGGCGTGGGCTGGTCGCGGCCTTGACCACGACGCCACTCATGGCGCTGCTCCTGGCACTGCCCTGGTCGATCGGTCTGCTCGTCGCCCTCGGCGCGATGCTCGGTGATCTGATCGCAAGCTTCAGCAAGCGCCGCTTGGGCCTCGCGCCAGGTGAGTCGGCGCACCTGCTGGACGAGATCCCAGAGGCGCTGATGGCGGTTGTGTTCGTGCGGAGTGCACTCGGGTTGTCGCTCATCCAGGCCGTTCTTATCGTGGTCTTCTTCGGCCTCCTGCATGTCATCCTCATGCCTGTGGTCAGTCGTTTGCGTGCCGCCGTAGCTCGTGCACGGTCACCTCGGGAAGACAGTTGATGCGGGCATTGACCACCGAGGTACCAGCACCCACCGAGGTATAGCCGAGCAGATCCCCATAGCGCCACGGACCCGCGGCCAGGGCGCGTGGGCAGCGTGCGTCCCAAAAGATCGGGATGCCGCCCGGCAGGCAGATCTGGCCGCCGTGCGTGTGACCGCTGAGCATCAGACTGAAGCCCGCGTGGGCCGCGAGTCGGTAGATCTCCGGGGTGTGCGAGAGCAGGATGGCGACGCCATCCTCCGGGATCTCCCGTGCGACACGGTCGATGTTGTGGACTTGATAGTAATGGGCATCGTCCAGTCCAGCGAGATGAATGGATTGGCCCGCGCGCTCGATCCTGACCGTTTCGTTGAGCAGGAAACGGATCCCCAACGCCTCCAGGCCGGGCACCAAGCGTAGGGTGTCATGATTGCCCAAGATCGCGTAGACGGGATCCTTGAGTTGGAGTCGCAGTGTTCCCATGCCAGTCAGTACCTGGTCGATCGGACCATGGGTACGCGCACGATAATCGCCGGTGAGAACGCACAGATCGTAATCCAGATCGCGCACCAACTCGCCGATGGCATGAGTGTTGGCGACCTCCATATCGACATGGAGGTCGCTCAGCTGGAGGATGCGGTAGCCCTCGAAGACCGCTGGAAGCCGTGGGATCACCACCGGATGATGGCGCACGCGTGGGCTGCGTGCGTTGCGTTGGGCGCGGCCGTAGAGTCCACTCAGGCGCAGGCAGGCGCGAATCAAGCCATGCAGTGAATACCAATTTTCCGGGTAGAAGAAGTGTGCTCCAGGACGTCTGAGCACAAAGATCTCATGATCCTCCTCCAGACCGAGCCGCTGACGCAGATGTGTTCGGCCGAGACGCGCCGAGAGTCCGGAGAGATCCGTCGCGGCACCGGTGATATCGGTTTCACGCAGGATGGTTGGGCGTGAGTCGTGATGGGTCGACATGGTCTGTCAGAGTGCACTCCGGATTGCCAGTGCCTTCAGCTGAGTGGTGCGACGTGGACACCGCATGCCGTCTGCGGTTGCCCCGTCCGGGTTCGCTTGCGTGCGCCCTGGCCACGTCACGCCTCCAAGAATCGAGTGCGCGCCATCCCATCCGAGAGACTCGGGTTGCTCGACCCGATTCCAACGGGTCCCCGTGTCGGACACCGCGGTGTCGATTCCCCGTCGAATCGGGGTGGCTTGCATCTCGATCGTCACAGGATACTATAGCCCCTCAGTGGCGGGTTGCCCTGTGCGCCAATGGACAGGATCCATCGTTACAGTTGAGATGACTCACACTGACCACTGACTCGACGTATCGCGATGGCTGTTCATGACCGAGCTCGCCCGCGCGCGCCGTGGCGATCTCAGCCGTCACGGCGGTGCCGCGAACGATCAATTCAGGTGTCATCGAGGCATGCCCCGGAGGACATCATGATGTGCCTGGTCGCCGGTCGCCTGGGCTCGCGCATCCTCACCAAGGTCCGCGGTTGGTGAGCACTGGATCGAACGAGCCGCTCGGGATTGCCGCCGCGGAATCCTCCCATGGTCCTCGGCCGATTGGGCGCTTCACCGGCCCTGTCGTTGCGCTTGGCGCCTCGGCCGGTGGCTTGGACGCGCTCGAGCGCTTCTTCGCAGGCGTGCCAGCCGACAGCGGTGCCGCCTATGTGGTGATTCAGCATCTCTCGCCCGATCACAAGAGCATGATGGCGAGCTTGTTGGCGCGCCATACGTCGATGCCGGTGTCGACCGTCGCGGACGCGATGCGCATCGAGCCCAATCGGGTGTATCTCATTCCGCCGGCTAGCCTCATGAGTGTCGCGGGCGAGTGTTTGCGCCTCCGCCCCAAGCGTCCGCGTGGACTCAACTTGCCGATCGACCTCTTTTTCTCATCCTTGGCCCAGGAGGTCGGGAGTCGCGCGATCGGTGTGGTCCTGTCGGGGACTGGATCGGATGGGACACGCGGCGCTGTGGCCATCAATGACGCCGGGGGCGTGCTGCTGGCCCAGGATCCAGACACCGCCCATTTCGATGGCATGCCCCGCAGTGTCATCGCCACCGGCCTGGTGGATGCCATACTTCCACCCGAGGCGCTCGCCCCCTGGATCGTCGAGCACATCCGTCAAGCCCCTTCATGCCAGACCGATGGCGCCACACGCGTGGATGTGATGGCCCCGGAGGATGCCTTCGAGGAGATCTTGCACCTGTTGCAGCGGCAGGGTGGACCAAACTTTCGCGAGTACAAGGAGGTGACCCTGATGCGTCGCATCGAGCGGCGCATGCAGGTGCGACATGTCCCAGATCTGACCCGTTATGTCCCACTGCTTGCCAATGATCCAGGCGAGCTGGCGCTCCTCCGTCGCGAGATCCTGATCCCGGTCACCAGTTTCTTTCGTGATCCGGAGGCCTTCGAGATCCTCGGCGATACGGCCATCAAGACGATCCTCGCCGAGCGCACCGATGGTCAACCGCTGCGTGTCTGGGTGGCGGGCAGCTCGACTGGAGAGGAGGCCTATTCGCTTGCGATGCTCTTGACCGAGTCATGCGACCGCGCGCGGCGCTGGCCGAGCTTCAAGCTGTTCGCCACGGATGTGGAGCAGCAACATGTCGATCTGGCGAGCGCGGGCGTGTTTACCGAGGCCATCACAGCTGAGCTTTCTCCGGCTCGACTGGAGCGTTTTTTCGAGCGGCGGGGCCATCATTTCGTGGTCAAGGGCGCACTTCGTCAGCATATCGTCTTTGCTCGGCATGATCTCTTGGTCGATCCCCCCTTCACTCGAATGAATCTGATCTCATGCCGCAACCTTTTGATCTATCTCAATGTATCGGCTCAGGAGCGGGTGTTGAGGCGGATCCAGTATGCACTTGCACCGGGCGGATTCTTGTTTCTCGGCTCCAGTGAGAGCCTGGGCAATCGCCAGGCCGATTTCACCCTCCTCAGTTCCAAGCATAAGATCTATCGTCTCCTGCGCTCGCTCGCCCTGCCGTTGGATCCACGGGCGGGCAGGCACGCCGTGCCAGTCGCGAGCGGTGTATCGCCCAATGTGGCTCCGAGAGCGCGCATGCCGAACAGCGATGCCGCTGTGATCGATGCCGGTCAGGCCCTGTTGGTGCGCAGCTACGCGCCCTCCAGCCTTCTGCTCAATCAGCGCCTCGAGCTGCTGCATGTGTTCGGTGATGTCGGTGCCTATCTGCGCATCGCCGAGGGCAGCGCAACCCTCGACATCGCCAAGCTGCTCACTCAGCCCCTGGTCGCGGTGGCCCAGGCATTGCTGCATAAAAGTGCGCGCAGTGGCTCCGCGCTGCGCTCGGAGATCATTCGGCTCGACCCGTCGGCGCGCGGCCAACCCGGCGTGCGCTTGGTGGTGCGACCGCTTGAGCTTGGTGAGGACGAGACACATCTCTTGTTATCATTCGAGCCGCAGGAGACGATGCCGCTGGGCGGCTCGATGAACCCGCCCCATCTCTTGCATGGCCTGGATCTTGAGCGCGAAACCGCGCTGCGCATCGAGTCATTGGAGCGCGAGCTTGGGGCGACGCGCGAGAGCCTGCAGGCCACGATCGAGGAGCTGGAGACCACGAACGAGGAGCTGCAGGCGACCAACGAGGAGTTGATGGCTTCAAACGAGGAGTTGCAAAGCGCGAATGAAGAGCTGCAATCCGTCAATGAAGAACTCTATACGCTCAATGCCGAGAGTCAGGAGAAGATCGAGATCCTCAATCGCTTGAACGTCGATCTCGAAAATTTGGCCAAGGCCGCTGAGATCGCCACGATCTTTGTCGATGCCGATTTGAATCTGACTCGCTTCACGCCCGAGGCCACCAGTTTGTTCAAGGTCCGCGAGGGTGATCTGGGACGGCCACTCGATGATCTCACCAATCTCTTGCGGTATCCGCGCTTCCTCGAGGAGCTGCGTCTGGCGATCGGCCGTGGCGAGATGCTGCAGCGTCAGATCCAAGCGGCCAATGGACGTGTCTATCTGTCACGACTCCTGCCCTATGCCATTGGATCCGACGCGCGGCGAGGGGCAGTTGCGACTTTCATCGATATCAGTACATTACAAGAAAGCGCAGAGCGCATCACGGATGTCGGCGAGGCGCCGCGCGCGGAGTCGTTCGTCCGTTCCAGCAGCGAGACTTCAGCTCAATGACACAGAATCGCGAGGATGACAAGCCGAACGAGCCGAGCCCTGAGCTGCCTGAGCTGCGCGAGCGGGCGATCAGCGCCCTGCGTCTTGGACGCTTCGATCTCGCCGAGGACCTCTTGGCGCAGGGCGAGGTGTCTCTGTCGGTGCTCATGGAGAATGCGCGGATCTATCAGGCCGAGCTGGAGATCCAGAATGAGGAGCTGATCGCTGCGCAGCAGGAGGGACTCGCGGCACTGGCGCGCTTCACGGCCTTCTTCAATACCCTGCCGATCGCCGAGCTGGTCTTGGACACCTATGGACTGGTGCTCGAGGCCAACCCCGAGGCACGCCGTCTCTTTGCCTTGCGCTCTTCGCCCATCCATCAATATTTCTTTACTCGCTTGGTCCGGGAGGCCGATCGCGAGCGTGTGGTGAGCGCCTGGTCAGCGCTGGCGGTCGGTGAGCGGATCACGGTTCGCGAAGCCGGTTTTCGCAGTACCGATGGCCATGAGCTGATCGGTGATCTGCATATCGCTAGGTTGCCGGCGACACACCATGAGCCGAGTCGGTTCGTGTGTGCCGTGCTCGATCGCTCAGCAGCCATCGAGGAGCGTCTGCGTGCGGTCGAGGAGGCCTACGGCGAGGCGCGCGCCAGCGAGGAGCACTATCGGACGCTCTTCGAGGCGGCCAGCGAAGGGATCGGCATCATCCGGCAGCAACGTTATGTGTCTGTCAATCCCGCGGCCGTGTCGATGCTTGGTTACGCGTCGGCGGCTGAGGTGATCGGCAAACAACTCGGGGAGCTTTCCCCGTCGGTGCAGCCGGATGGACAGCCGAGCGTCGCGAAGGCCAATCGTCTCGCGACGCTCGCGCTCCAAGAGGGAACTCAACGTTTCCAATGGGATTGTCTGCATCATGATGGTCACCTCGTGCCACTCATGATGACACTGACCCCGGTGCGCATCACCGACGAATCGGCGCTCCTGGTGACTTGGCGCGACCTGAGTGGTGAGCGCCTGGCGCGTGAGCGTGAGCGGCTGGCTCAGACTGTCTTCGACAACACCACCGAGGGCATCGTGATCACGGATGCCGAGCTCCATATCCTTGCCGTGAATCCGGCCTTCACCAAGATCACCGGATTCAGCGAGGCGGATGTGCTCGGTCGGTCACTTGGTGAGCTGAGTGCCGATCCTCCCGATCTGGATGTCTTACAGGACGCGGCACGGGCGTCTCTACGCGAGAGCGGATTCTGGCGGGGTGAATCCAACAGCCGCCGCAAGAGTGGCGAGGTCTATTCTCAGCTGACGACGATCAGCGCGGTGCGCGGTGCCGATGGGATGCCTGAGACCTATGTCTGTGTGTTCAGTGACATCAGCCAGATCAAGCAGGCCGAGCAAGCCTTGCAACACCTCGCCCATCATGACGAGCTGACGGGCCTGCCCAACCGCGTGGCGATGCGTTTCCGTGCCGAGCGTGCCTTGCAGCGTGCGCAGCGGGATGCGGTCCCGTTGGCGTTCTTGTTCCTGGATCTGGATCTCTTCAAGCGAGTCAACGATACGCTGGGGCATCATGCGGGCGATGCCCTGCTGCGGGATGTGGCCAAGTCGCTCGCCAAACGGCTGCGGGGCCGCGACAGCATCGCGCGCATCGGTGGGGATGAGTTCGTCGTCCTGATGGAGGATCTCGTTGAACCTCGGGAGGCGGGGGCGCTGGCGCAGCGCTTGATCGATCTCTTCAAAACACCATTCCGAGTCATGGGCCAGGATTGTCATATCGGTGTCAGTATCGGGATCAGTCTCTTCCCCACCGATGGTCGTGACATGGACGCCTTGCTCAGTCGCGCCGACATGGCGATGTATCACGCCAAGCAGCGTGGACGTCTGACCTTTTGTTTCTTCGATCCAGTGATGGAGGAGGGTGCGAGGCTCTGCATGCGCATGGAGAACGCCTTGCATGAAGCGATCGAGCATGGTCAGGTGTCCCTGGAGTACCAACCCGTGATGCGCCTTGCCGATGGCGGATTGAGCGCGGCCGAGGCGCATGTGGTTTGGGAGCATCCGCAGCTTGAACAGATCCCTCCCGAGCGTTTTTTGCGGCGGTCCGCCGATGCGGGTCTCTGCCGACTGTTCGGTGCCTGGATGCTGAGACGCATTTGTCACCAAATCGTGGCTTGGGATCGGGCTGGTCTGCAGGTGCCAAGGATCACGATCAAGCTGTCCACACGCTGGTTCGAGCGCGAGGATGTGATCGATGAGATCCGTGCGATCCTGCAGGAGACCGGCGTCGGGGCCGAGCGCATCGAGATCGAGATCGACGAGAGCCTGTTGCGTGAGTCACCGGAGCAGGTGCCCGCCAATCTGCACGCGCTCGGCACGCTCGGCATGGCGTTGGCCGTCGCTGAAACGGGTCTGGCGCTCGGCGCGCTGGCCGATCTCAAGCGGCTGCCAGTCAGGCGCCTGAAGCTCAGCAATGAGATGCTGATCAGTCTCGCTGGCGATCCGGATGGCGTCACCTTGGGCCGCGCCGTGGTCGCACTGGCGCGCGCGCTCAAGCTCTCCATCCTGGTGGAGGGCGTCGCCACCGCGGTGCAGGCTGAGCTGGTCAAGGGCGCCGGTTGCGATGAGGCGCAAGGATCACTCTACGGTTGCCCCGTGCCCCCCGAGGCTTGGCTGAGTGGCGAGGTCGCCATCCATCCTCACTGAAGACGCCAGGGTCGTGTCAGTCCGGTTTACTGGCGGGCGTGTCGCGATCGCGCGCCTCCTTCGTCTCCTCATCCGTGCTTGGCGAGTCGGTTGGCTTGGAGCGTTTGAGCGCGTTGAGCTGCGAATAGGCGAACCAGAAGACGAGGCCCGCGATCAGGACGACTTCGAGACCCTTGAGGCTTCCACTGGACATGCGATCGACTCCACAGTCGGTTTTGTTGGGCACTAGTGTATCCGCAAAGTCAGGTGGACCGACACCTCCCGATCGGCTGGGGCGCTGCCCTCGGGTGATCTTTCAGGGGGTTTTTTCCTGTCCAGCACGGTTTTTCGCTGCCGCTTTCGGTAGACTGCTCTGCTCGCATCTTCGCCCATCCTTGGAGTCATGGCATGCATCGGACCAGTGGCATTCTCCTTCATCCCACCTCTTTGCCCGGCCCGTTCGGGATCGGCGATCTGGGTCCAGCGGCCTATCGTTTCGTCGATTTTCTCGTGGCGGCGGGACAAGGTTTGTGGCAGATGCTTCCGCTCGGCCCGACAGGCTATGGTGAATCGCCTTATCAGTGCACCTCGGCATTCGCGCTCAACCCACTGCTGATCAGTCCCGAGCTCCTGTTGGAGGCTGGCTGGATCGACCCCGAGCATCTCGATCACCCTCAGCTCGATCAGGATCTGGTCGATTTCAATGCACTGATCCCCTGGAAACGGGCGCTGATCGCGCGTGCGGTTCATGGCTTCCAAGAGCGCGCGCACGAAACCGACCGCCAGGACTATGCCGAATTCCGCCATGCGCACGCCGATTGGCTGGATGACTATGCGCTCTATCATGCACTCAAGGTTCACCACGGCTATCGGCCCTGGACCGAGTGGCGCCCCGAGCTCGCCAAGCGTGATGCTGGCGCGCTTGCGCACTGGGCGCACGCCCACGTGCGCGAGCTCGAGACCCAGCATCTGATCCAGTATTTCTTGTTCAAGCAATGGTCCGCGCTGCGTCACTACGCCAACCAGCGGGGCGTGCGCCTGATCGGCGACGTTCCGATCTTCGTCGCCCATGATTCGAGCGAGGTTTGGACCCATCGCGAATGGTTTCATCTCGATGACTCAGGTCATCCGACGGTGGTCGCTGGCGTCCCGCCGGATTATTTCAGCGCGACAGGGCAGCGCTGGGGCAACCCGCTCTACGATTGGTCGCGCCTGGCCGCCGATGGCTATCGCTTTTGGATCGAGCGCTTGCGGCGGACATTGGCATTGGTGGATCTGGTTCGGATCGATCACTTCAGAGGTTTCGCCGGGTACTGGGAAATCCCCGCGGAGGAAGAGACGGCGATCAATGGCCGTTGGGTGCGCGGGCCTGGGTTGGCCCTCTTCGAGGCCTTGCGCGATGGCTTGGGCGATCCCTTACCGCTGATCGCCGAGGATCTGGGCGTGATCACCGAGGATGTCGAGACACTGCGTGATCAGCTCGGTCTACCCGGCATGGCGATCCTACAATTCGGGTTCGAGGATACCGCGGGTGGGTTCGGCCGCTCCGCCTTTCTGCCCCACAACCACCGACAGCGTCTCGCGGTCTACACTGGAACCCACGACAACAACACCTTGCTCGGCTGGTGGGCGCAACGCGATCCCGAGACGCGTCACCATGCGTTGTTGTATCTCAATAGTGACGGCAGCGAGGTCCACTGGGATTTCATCCGCGGCGCGCTTGCCTCGGTGGCCGCGTTCGCGCTCTTTCCGATGCAGGATGTTCTGGGGCTCGGCGCGGAGGCCTGCATGAACCGTCCAGGGACCACTGGGGGGAACTGGCTCTGGCGCTATCGCCAAGAGCATCTGAGCGAACAGTCGAGCGAGCGTCTGCGGGTGCTGAGCCGCTTGTACGGGCGACTGCCATTTCCAATCTGAGTGAATGGGTCGAGGATGGCGGAGTGCTGGGCACTGGTCGAGCAGTGCCCAGGGGTGATGGAGATCAGCAGGAATGGCAATAGTATCTTGGCAGTCCGGCGATCCGGCAGGCCTGCCTGCAGCCGCCGTTCGGGAAGAGTGACTCGAGCTGCTTGCGGGTGCAGGGCAGGTGCGGCGAGACTTCATCGCCGACCGTCTTGATGACGACACGCGGCGAGGGTGGGATCTCATGAGTCGCGTAATAGTCACGCAGGAAGTTGATGATGATCCAGTGTTTATCCGTCAAGGTCAGGCCGTCTTCCGCCGCCAGGGCGGTGGCGACATCGGGCGCCCAGTGATCGAACATGGCCAGATGGCCGTGCTTGTTGACATCCAGGTGCCGTCCGGCGATCTGCATGGCTGACATGGTCTACTCCTCCACCCGGAGGTGGCTTGGTACTGCGGCTTGGTGGTCATCGTGCCTATCCACTGGCGTGAATCCGTATCTTGGGTCGACGGTCACGTTTATCCCTCTGCGACTCGGCGATTGTCAAAGCGTTTTGGCTATCATGAACTGAAACCAGTGCACTGAAACCCAATCCAGATCAATCATTCTGCTTTTTTCGAGCTCGGGCGTCGGCCCTCGCTCGCACAAGCTGGTCCTGGATTGTCCGCCGGGGCTCGCCGACCCCGGCGGTCCTCATCCCTTCCTCAGCGGCTGGTCTTGAGACGACGACGCATGGCGTGCAAGGTTGGCTCGGTATAGCCGTTGGGGGCCTCGCGGCCCTTGAAGATCAAATCACAGGCGGCCTGGAAGGCGATCCCATCGAAGCCCGGGGCCATGGGAATGTAGAAGGGATCCCCGGCATTTTGCTGGTCGACCACCGCGGCCATGCGCTCGAGGGTCTCCTTGACCTGTGCGGTGGAGACGATGCCATGATGCAGCCAATTGGCCACATGCTGACTGGAGATGCGCAGTGTGGCGCGGTCCTCCATCAGGCCGATGTTGGCGATATCCGGCACCTTCGAGCAGCCCACGCCCTGATCGACCCAGCGCACCACATAGCCCAGGATGCCTTGGCAATTGTTGTCGAGCTCCTGTTGGATCTCCTCCGGCGTCCAGGCGCAATCGGGATCCAGCGGGATCTGCAGGATGGTCTCCAGGCGCGCGCGTGGACCGCCCGCGGCCAGCTCGGCCTGTACGGCGGCGACATCGACCTCATGATAGTGCAGCGCGTGCAAGGTGGCGGCCGTAGGGGAGGGGACCCAGGCGCAGTTGGCGCCGGCCTTGGGGTGGTTGGCCTTGGTCGCCAGCATGGCATGCATCTCATCCGGCATGGTCCACATCCCCTTGCCGATCTGGGCATGGCCGCGCAGACCGCAGGCGAGACCCACGTCGACGTTCCAATCCTCGTAGGCGAGCAGCCAGGGCGCGCTCTTCATGTGGCCCTTGCGCAGGACCGCGCCAGCTTCCATGTCGGTATGGATCTCGTCGCCGGTGCGGTCGAGGAACCCGGTGTTGATGAAGATCACCCGCTCGCGCGCGACCCGAATGCATTCCTTGAGATTCAACGTGGTGCGCCGTTCCTCATCCATGATGCCGATCTTGAGCGTATTGCGCGCCAGCCCCAGCGCATCCTCGATCCGCGCGAAGATGTCGACCGCGAGCTGTACCTCGGCGGGTCCGTGCATCTTGGGCTTGACGATGTAGACGCTGCCAGTGCGCGAGTTGCGGCGCGCGCCATGGTCTGGATGGATGTCGTGGAGTGCGCAGGCGACCGTGACCAGGCCATCGAGCATGCCCTCCGGGATCTCGTTCCCGGCCTCGTCGAGCACTGCGTCGGTGGTCATCAGATGTCCGACGTTGCGGACCAACAGGAGCGCGCGTCCGGGCAGGCTCAGGGTCGCGCCACCGGGTGTGTAATAGGCCGGGTCATCCGCCAGGGCGCGCTCGATCATCTTGTCGCCCTTCTGGAAGCGGGCGGTCAAGTCGCCTTTCATGAGTCCAAGCCAGTTGCGATAGACCTCGACCTTATCCTGAGTATCGACCGCGGCGACCGAGTCCTCGCAATCCTGGATGGCGGTCATCGCCGATTCGAGTAGGACGTCGGCAACCCCGGCGGCACTCGCGCGCCCGATCGGATGCTCGCGATCGATCCGGATCTCGATGTGCAGCCCGTGGTTGACCAACAAGATGGCCGTGGGTTGCTCGGGAGTGCCGCGATAACCGACGAATCGATCTGGATCCTTCAGTGTCGTCTGACTGTTGTCGGGTAAGCAGATCAGGAGCTTGCCATATTCGATCCGGTAGCCACAGACCTCGCCGTGCGAGCCCCTGGTCAGCGGCGCCGCGGCATCGAGCACGGCGGCGGCGCGCGCGACGACCGCGGCACCCCGCTTCGGATTGAAGGCCGCTCCACGCTCCAGGCCTCCCTCCTCTGGGATGGCGTCGGTCCCGTAGAGTGCGTCGTAGAGACTGCCCCAGCGGGCGTTGGCGGCATTGAGCGCATAACGTGCGTTGCTGACCGGCACCACCAGCTGTGGCCCGGCGACCACGGCGATCTCCGGGTCGACGTTGGCCGTGCTCACGCTGAAGGCCGGCCCCTCGGGCACCAGATAGCCGATCTCGGAGAGGAAGGCACGATAGGCGTCCATGTCCACGGGCTGGCCGCGCCGCGCGCGGTGCCATTCGTCGATCCGCGCCTGCAGCTGGTCGCGCTCGGCCAGCAGCTCACGGTGACGCGGCGCAAGCTCGCGCACCATCTCGCCGAATGACTGCCAGAGCTGATCGGGATCGATCGAGGTGCCAGGGAGGATCTCTTCCTGCATCAAGTCATAGAGAGGCTTGGCGACCCGCAGGCCGCCCACATCCACGCGTTCAATCATTTCTTGGGTCTCCAACCCTCGGTCAACGAGGGCTCGTTCAGTGGGTGTCATCGTGATCAGGGGCCGATTCCATGGGCGTCACGGCGTGGTCTTGAGTCTTGCCAAGCGGCTGAGGCGAGTCTTGGCCCCGAAGTCATCCCGGTCGGCGGCGTGATCGCATCCTGGCTGTCGAGAACCCAGACCAAACCACGACGCACGTGCCCGACCATCGGCCTGACTTTGGGGCCGCGCCGAGCGGGATAAGCCGGTGCACGCGCTCACGGTGATGCGCGCATCCGCTCTGGTGACCTGAAGCGTATGGCGCTCCCAGACGAGCCAGCTCACAAGAAGTGAAGATGCGTGTTGCGCGCGACCCTGGCAAGTCTCCAGGGATGAATTCTTTAAAGTCGGAGGATTCCCTGGGTCAATCGTTCGCGTCCAACCAGGGTGGCGCGGTAAGACGCGAGATCTGGGTGGCGACGCGCCCGTGCGCGTCGCGGATCTCCGGGTGGACACCCTTCTTGAGCCGCCGACGCGCCGCCACCTGATGGTCCCATCGGCGATGCCTGGTCGTCGCGCCGCGATCCGCTGGCGCTCGCTCAGCGTTTCCCGCCGAAGAGCCGGCCGAGGAAACCGGTCGCGGGCGCCTTCGCGCTGGGCTGTGTCGCTTGCGCCTGCGTCGCGGCGGCGGTCTGTGCATCCGCGGTCTCGGCGCTCTGCCAGGCCGCGCTCAGATCCTCCCAGCGCGCATCCGTGTCGTCCAGGCTCCAGGCACGAATGTGCTGGTCGACGCTTCCCGAGTAGAGCCACTTTCCGTCAGGACTGTAGGCGATGCAATAGACGTCCTTCTCGTGACCGGTCAGGCGCGCGCGCTCGCTGCCGCTCGCGGCATCCCAGAGCACGATCGTCTTATCGGCGCTAGCCGATGCGATGGTCTTGCCATCGGGGCTGAAGATCGCGCTCCAGGCGGGGTAGGTGTGTCCCTCCAACTCCAGGATGCATGCGCCGCGCTCCAGATCCCAGAGTCCGACCGAGCCGTCGACATTGCTCAGCAGGGCGCGCGTGCCGTCCGCGCTGAATCGAGTGCTGTTGATTCCGTTGTTGATGACATCGATCCGGGCGAGCTCCTCACCGCTGGCCACCTCCCAGATCGCCATGGTGCAGTCGCGGCTTCCCGAGAGCAGACGGGCGCCGTCGGGCGAGAAGGCGACACCCTGAACATATTGCGGATGTCCCTCGATGGTGCGCACCAGGGTACCGTCGGCGCTGCGCCAGATACAGATGGTGCCGTCCTCGCTTCCAGAGGCGAGCAGCTCGCCCCCCGGCTGGAAGTCGAGACTGTAGACCAGGCTGCCATGCCCGCTCTGGCTCCACAACGGGGCGCCGTCGGCGACATTCCAGAGCCGGACCGTGGTGTCGGTGCCGCCCGAGGCGAGCCAGTGTCCCGCGGGGTGGAATTGTGTCGTGTAGACACGCCCCACATGACCACTGAGCCGGTGGAGGATATGACCGCTGGCGATCTCCCAGAGCGTGACTCGACTGTCCCAGCTTGCGGTTGCCAGCTGCTGGCCGTCGGGACTGAGGGCGAGTCCATAGATGGTGTCGGTTGCGGCCGTGCGCGGGACAGAGCGCCAGTGTGGGGTGGACATCTTGATCTCCTACATGTCTGAAACGAATGCGGATCGAGGTCTGCCGACGGTGTCGGCTCAGGACTCGATCATCTCTTCGATGCGATGACCCGGACGGATCATGGGGATGACGTTCTCGGCCTTGTCGATCCAAATATCGACCAGGATACTTCCAGGCTCGGCGAGCGCACTGGCGATCCCTTCGCGCAGCGCTCTCGGATGCTTGATGCGCAGTGTCTTGAGGCGCGGATAGACATATTTGAGTCCGGTGAGGTTCGGGATCTGGCGTCGGCAGGACTGATCCAGATCGATGCAGTCGGGGGCACAGTTGGCATTGCGAGCAAGACAGGTCTCGTAATGATGACCCTCGTCCATCATGTCCTCCCACTGTCTGACCATGCCCAGGAAGCTGTTGTTGAGGACGAACATCTTCAGCGGGATGTGGTTGGCGACCACTGTACCCAGCTCCTGCATGTTCATCTGGAAGCTGCCGTCACCGTCGATCAGGATCACCGGATGGGTCGGATCCGCCAGCCAGGCGCCGATGGCGGCCGGCAAGCCGAAGCCCATGGTCCCGAGTCCGCCCGAGCTGATCCACTGACGTGGACGCTGGAAGTGATAATACTGAGCAGACCACATCTGGTGTTGTCCGACCCCAGTGACCAGGGTGGCCTGGCCCGCCGTCAATTCGGAGATGATCTCGATGACCGCCTGTGGCTTGATGTGATCGGAGGTCTCGTAGGGCTTGGGCATGTGTTCGCGCCAGCGGGCGATTTGCGCGAGCCAATCGGCATGATCGGCCGCCGGTCCACTGCGTGCCGCATGCTCGAAGAAGTCATCCAGCGCGGCGACCAGATGGAGGTCGGCGGCCACGGTCTTGTCGATCTCGGAGGGGTCGATGTCGACATGGGCGATGCGCTTGCCCCTGGCAAAGTCCTTGACCGCCACGCGGTCGTCGAAGCGCCCACCCAGGGTGAGGATCAGATCGGCGTCGCGCAAGGCGTAGTTTGCTGGGATGGTGCCATGCATGCCGGGCATGCCCAGATTTCGTGGATGCTCGAAGGGCATGGCGCCAAGCGCGTTGAAGGTCGTGGTGACGGGGACGGCGAAGCGCTCGGCGAAGGCCCGCAGGGTAGGCGCGGCCGCGGCATGGATGATACCGCCACCGGCCTTGACGACGGGGCGCTCGGCCGCGGCCAAGGCGGCCAGGATCGCGTCGGCCTTGAGTGGATCGAACGGGGTGGCGGCGCGGTGCCGCAGT
Organism: Gammaproteobacteria bacterium; assembly: GCA_009929855.1. Taxonomy (GTDB): domain Bacteria; phylum Pseudomonadota; class Gammaproteobacteria; order Chromatiales; family Chromatiaceae; genus Thiocapsa. The sequence continues at coordinate 67,288 of RZZN01000004.1, read as the reverse complement.
CGCGGTGGGCTCGGTTGGTCGCATTCGCTCATCTGCGCATCCTTGCAGATATCGACCACGACCGGCCCCGGGCGTCCCCGGCTGGCCAGGGCATAGGCCTCGCGCAGGATCCACTCGAGATCGCGCACATCCTTGACGAGATAGTTGTGTTTGGAGATGGGGCGGGTGAACCCGACGGTGTCGACCTCTTGAAAGGCGTCGGTGCCGATGGCATGGCTGGGCACCTGACCCGTGATGAAGAGCGTCGGCAGCGAATCCTTGTAGGCATCGGCGATCGGTGTGGCGAGATTGGTCGCCCCTGGGCCCGAGGTCGCGATGGCGACACCGACCCGCCCGCAGGCACGGGCATAGCCTTCCGCGGCATGGCCAGCGCCACCCTCTTGACGGCAGAGGATGAAGCGCGGCACTGGCACGCCCTGGCGCATGCGCCGATTGAGCTCGACATGCAGTGGAATGACCGCCCCTCCGGTATGGCCGAAGAGATAGTCCACGCCAAGATCGGAGAGGACGTCGAAGAAGATCGCGGCACCGGATCGGCTCGTCTGGCTCATGGGCAAGTGACCTAGGCACTGAGTCTGCACTGGAATGCATCATGATAACCGCAGATCGCCCGCGGGGCAGGTCGGTGCGGGACGCGCGGCAATGAGGTGCCTCCAGCGCGCGCTGTCAGGGTGCGCCTCTGAGCTCGGCGATCATCGTGCATCCGGTGATGCGTGGTCTGATTGAGTGCCATCTGGTCGGTGCTTTGGGGTATCCTGTGCGCACCATGAGAGAGGTTCGCGACGTCCCGCGGAGACTGTCAGCCACACCCGGATGTTCGTGGGCACGGTTGATTGGATTCGCGATGAGGTTGGACCCATGAGGCAGATCGATTTCGGGCGGCTACTCGTTCGCTTGGTCGTGGTCGCGACATTGGCCGGTTCGGCCTACGTCTATTATGTCGATTTCCATCGAGCGGACTTGGATGTGGACGCGGTCGGAGCGGATCCAGGTGTCGCGGCTCGACTGGCACCGATCGGCACGGTCACGCTCGGCCCCGCTGCCGCGGTGGTCGCCGATCCGGGCTTCGTGGCGACCACGCCCGCCGCACCGGAGCCTGTCGTTGAGCCGGCATCTGAGCCGATCCCAGAGCCGACACCGCAATCCACCGCGACCGAGGAGATTCCGGCGGGTCTGACCGCGCCGCTCGATGATCCTGCGGTCGAGGCCGCGCCCCTCGTCGCCGCGGATCCCGACGCCTTGGCGCCGCCGGCCGAGGGGGTTGGGACTGATTCGGCCGACCTGGTGACCCCCGAGTTGGAGCGCATCGAGGCTGCCGTGCCGGCGATGTCATTGCCAGCGGCGGTCTCGCCAGACACATCAATGCGCGATGAGCCACCGCCCACGCTCGATCAATCATCGCCCACACTCGCGCCCAGTGCAGAATCCGAGGATGCGACACCTCGGCCCGTGCTGCCCGAGCCGAGCGTGCCACCGATGCTGGAGCCGATGCCGTGGAGCCCACCACTCGGTGACGCACTCGAACCCGCCCCCCAAGTCCCGTCGCAGACCGTCGAGGTTCCGAGTCTGGTGACGGATGCGCCCGCGTTGGCGCCATCGGAGCCAGCAAGCCCATGGCCTGCCGAGGCACCCCTGCCGGCGGACGATGTCCGCGCGCCAACCATGACCGTCCCGGAAGAGGCCCGCCCGCCCGTGTGGGACGAGTCCTCGTGGCGGCAACCGGAGGAACCCGTGCGCCCAGCACTGCCCGCGGTCACGGCGCCCGACGTGCCTCCCGCGGTGCCGCGATACGCGCCCGCGCCGGGCCACGCGCCCATCCACCCCGGCCATGGGGTACCGTTCCCGATCGCGCCGCGTCATCTGCCGGTGCCTCCCCCTTGGCCCGGCGCCTATCAAGCCTATCCACCGATGCCCATGCCAGTGCCGGATCAGCGACCGGTTTCGCCACCCTATCCGCTCGCGCCGGGCTGGGGCTATTGACCGCCCACGGTGAGTGGCTCGCGAGTGAGTCGCGTGCCCCACCGTCCAATGTCTCAGATCCCCTTGGCCAGCCAGTAGAAACGATGGGCCGGGATCACGATCCGATTGTTGAAGATCGCGGGGGTCTGCCCCGAGGCCAGATCGATGATCTGGCCATAGCGAAAGAGCCCGCGACGGCTCAGACAATCGAGGTCGAGATACTGGGGGGCGGCGTCGAAATTGGCCGCGACCAGCACTGTGCTCGAGTCGGTCGCACTGGGATGGGTGCGCAGGAAGACGAAGAGATGTGGATTCTCGACCTCGATGAGCTCGCGGTTGTTGAAATCGGCGAAGGCGGTCGTGTCCTTGCGCACGGCGATTAGCCGTTTCAGACCTTCGAAGAGTCGGCGCTCGAGGGTGGCGCTGGTATGACGTCGCTCGGCACGCGACCAGTCGATCCGCGGGCGATGGATCCAACGATTGTCGCTCGCCTTATCGCGGTCATCGAGGAATGAGAAATCGTTCAGGGTGCCGATCTCGTCGCCGTACCAGAGCAGCGGGATGCCGCCGAATGATAGGATCATGGCATGGAGTGTCAGGATCAGGTCGATGATGTGCTCGATCGCCTCCTCATCGGCTGACTCCAGTGCGGTTTCGAGTCCGGCCAGCGAGGCCAGTGCCCCGGCGATGCGCGCATCACCGGTCTTGAGATTCACGCCGAAGGGACGACCGCGCGCGGGCGAGCCCTCGAATTTTCCAGTGAACCAGTCCACCAAGAAGCCTCTGTGGGCGTAGGGCTCATAGCCGCAGGCGCGAATGTCGGCATCGTCGAAGCCGAGCCCGATGTCGTCATGACAGCGTAGATAGTTGAGCCAGGTGGCGCGATCGAGCTTGTTTGGCAGGTTTTTGATGCCCTGGTTCAGAAGCTTGGCGTTCTTGGTCGCCACTGCGTCCCAGAGCAGTGCCATGAAGGTGGCGTTGTAGGCGATCTCGCACTCCTTGGCGATGACCGCGTCCTCACCGAAATATTTGATGATCTCCGAGGGGGCCACGATCGCCTCGGCGATGAAGAGCACGCCGGGGGCGGTGACCTGACAGCAATCCTTCATCAGCTGCAGGATGAGATGGGCCTCGCGCTCATTCTGACAGGTCGTGCCGATCTTCTTCCAGAGAAAGGCGACCGCGTCCAGACGGATGATGTCGGCGCCCTGATTGGCCCAGAAGAGGATGATGTCGACCATCTCGATGAAGACGGCTGGATTGGAATAGTTCAGATCCCACTGATAGGTATTGAAGACCGTCATTACCCACTGACCCATCGTCTCATCCCAGGTGAAGTTGCCTGGTGCGGTCTCTGGGAAGATCTCCGGCATGGTCGCCTCGAACATGTCGGGGATGTCGCGGTTGGGGAAGCAGTAATAGAAGGCCTGGTGCTCTGGATCGCCAGCGCGGGCCTGTTGGGCCCAAGCGTGCTCGTCCGAGGTGTGATTGACGACCACGTCGAGTGTCAGCAACATGCCGCGGTGACGCATGGATTCGGCGAGTCTGCGCACATCCTCGACGGTCCCGGCGCGGGGGTCGATATTGCGAAAATCGCTGACCGCGTAGCCGCCGTCACTGGCGCCTCGAGGACACTCGAGGATCGGCATCACATGGATCAGGTTGACGCCAAGTTCTTGGAGATAGGGGAGACGCTCGAGCAGCCCTGACAGGTTGCCGGCGAATCCGTCCGAGTAGAGCGCCATGCCGATCCAGTGCTGACTCAAGAACCAGGTGTGGTCCTCCTCGCGCGCCATGTCGAGCCGCTTGAGCTCGAGCGGACGCTCGATATAGGCCCGAGCCAGGCGCTCGGTCAGCCGGATCATCTGCGTCTTGAAGTCCTCGCGGTGTCCATAGAGATGATGGAAGAGCGAGTGGATGGCATAGAAGTTCGCGCCCAAGCGGGTATAGAAATGCCGGATGTCCTCGCGACAGATCTCATGGCTCAATTCGTCGAGAATGCTGTTGAGTAGCGCGTGTGAAACCTGCTCGTACATCGAATGTCCCTAGGCTTGCAGAGAAGCTTGTCGATTGGACTCAAGGCGCGGAAAGACCCCAGTGCTCCCGATAGGGGCGATACAGGTCGGGATCGGCTGCCGTCGCGCCAGGCTGCGTGACGATGCGCGAGGCGAATGATTGCGCACGCTCCAAGGTCGTTGCGAGCGGCCATTCATGGATCAGACCGAGGATGAGCGCGGCCGCGAAGGCGTCGCCCGCGCCGACAGTGTCGACGACCCTGGATCTGGATGGCGGGGCCACCTGGATCGGCTCATCGTCGCCGCCGATCGCCAGTGCCCCCGCACTGCCGAGCGTGACGACCAGCGCGCCGAGCGCATGCCGTCTGCGAAAGTCAGTGGCGATTTCAATGAGCCGCGTCCGTGCCAGTGGCTCGTCGGCCCCGGCGAGCCGCGCCAGCTCGTCGCGGTTGAGCTTGACCCAGGCGGCACCGCGCAGATGCGCGAGTGTCGGCGCCAACGACCACCAGGGGTCGCGCAGATTGACATCCAGGATGCGCAGTGCGTGACCGGCAGAGACGATATGCTCGAGCGCGCCCGCCGTGACCGCTCCACGCAGTGCCAATGTGCCATGATAGAGCAGCTGTCCAGCCGGTGGGACGGCATCCGCCCGAATATGGTCGAAGGCACGGTCCGGGATGATCTGGTACTCGGGCTCCCCATCCTGAATGCTGACCGCGACGATCCCGGTCGGATGGTCCGGGTCGGTCTGCAGTCCACTGAGGTCCATCCCCCAATCCAGCATCGCCTGGCGCACCCGTGAGCCGTCCGCATCATCGCCGACCGCACTGATCAGGCGCGGCGCGGCGCCGAAAGCATGCAGGTGCCAGGCGACATTGAAAGGCGCGCCGCCGAGCACGCGCCGACCGTCCGGGAAACAGTCGAACAGGACCTCGCCGAAGATGTCGATGGTGGTGGATGGGGGTGTCGAGCGTGTCATAGCCAGGGTCGTAGATCGGGTCGGAAGTGCGCGATGCCTTCCAGGATACCCGCACTGTAGTTTCCGTTCATCCCAGACCAGCCGCCTTGCGCGCAATAGAGTCGGTCCATGCGCCCATGAGCGCGCGATCTGTGTCGTGCCTGCTCGCGCACCTCGGGGTGTGCATTCGCCACCAGGACCGCTGGGATCGGGCTTGTCAGGACCTCGAGGTCATTGCCGCTATCACCCGCGAAGAGTGTCGAAGACACGTCATGGCCGAGCAGTCCCATCAGAAAATCGACCGCGTGATATTTGCTTGCGCCGCTTGGCAGGATGTCCAGCAAGCCGGTGTGCGCGGCCTCGTCGAGACTCCAGATCAGGCTGGCGCCAATGCCCAGTGTGGTGAGTCGCGCGCGCAGCCGTGCCTTGAGTCGGTCGACATCGAGGGTCATGGGTGCGTAGTAGCTGAGCTTGAGCGGGGTCTGTTTCTCCGGCTCCTGCAGCCGTAGACTCGCGAGGTCGGCCAGGCACTCGACCAAGCGATCACGCCCGACCCGCATCCAGTCGCGACCAATCTCGGTCTGCCATTGCGGGAGCGAGGTCCAACCCGCTGGACTGACCTGCCAGAGACTGGTGCCGACATCACCGATGACGAAGTCAGGCTCGGGGAGGTCGTGCTCGGCGATCGCCTCGAGGACCAGATCTCGGTGACGGCCAGTCACATAGGCCAGCTGGATCTCGGCGTGTGCCACGAACCGCCGAAAACGCGGCCGTGCATCGGGCGATTCAGGCGCACTGCCGTTGGGGATCAGGGTGCGATCGAGATCGGTGCAGAGGAGGAGCGGCTCAATCATGGCGTGTCTGGGACGCGGCAGGCGCCGAAGAAATCGTAATGCTCGACTGCCTCCAGAATGCCCAATGCATAGGCTTCACTGGCGAAATAGATGTTGTCCATCTCGGTGAGCTGCGAAAGCTCCTCATGGTGGCGGTTGGCGACCACGACAGCCAGGGTGTTGCCCCGCATCATGTCCTCGTCCGCGCCCGAGCCCCCGGCCACGAGGATGTGCTCGAGTGGGATGCCGAAGCGGTGGGCCACATAGCGCAAGGCAAGCCCCTTGTTGGCCCGGACTGGCAGGATGTCGAGGAACTGTCCGAAGGCGTGGACGACATTGACGGACAGGTCGTGGGTCCGGAGCAGGGCGGTGATCTCATCGACCGGTGGGGCCAGGTTGGGGTCATAGTGATAGGCGATCTTGAAGCGGCTTTGCTCGCGGCGTGCCTGCGGGAGCAGACCTGGGATATCCTCCAGCGCGCGCCGGACCGCCTGGGGTTTCCACAGGTGGTCGATATGCTCGCTCCAGAAGTCGTCGACGACCAGTGCGGCGCTGTAATGGATCGCGGTGCCAAGGCTGGTGATCATGACGTCCGGGATCGGGATCGCATGCCGCTTCAGCTCGGTGAGGAGTGTGTCGAGTCGGCGTCCGGTCGCAATCCCAAAGTTCGCGCACCGTTTGTTTTGACGCATCATTTCGGTGAAGCGCCGAACGCCCTCGGCATTGCCGAGCAGACTCTGGTCCAGGTCGGTGAAGAGCGCGCGGTCGCGATAGATGAGTCGCCGCCGCAAGGGTGGCGTGTCCGGTAATGGCTCGGCGCGCTTGGTCAAGGGCGCGATCAGGGTGCGATAGGTCTCGGCGTGTGCCTGCCATGAATAGCGCGCGCGCACCGCGGTAAGCCCGTGAGTGGACAGCGCTCGGTAGTGCCCTGGATCGCTCAGGATCCTGTGCAGTGCGCTGGCCATGGCCTGGCGATCCAGCGGATCGACGAGATGCCCATTGCGGCAGTTGCCGATGATATCCACTGGCCCGCCGTTCTCGGTGGCGACCAGGGGCAGACCGCTGGCTGCCGCCTCCAAGAGGGTCAGGCCGAAGGGCTCGGTCAAGGCGGGATTGATGAAGACACCGCCCGAGCGTGCGACCAGACGATAGATCTCTGGGACCTCGTCGGGACGATGATGCTTGGGGACGGCGACCTTGCCATAGAGATCATGGGCATCGATCGTCAGCAGGATCTCGGTCAGGACATCGCGCGCGCCCTCGTCGAGATCCCGGATGTCATCCCGATTGCCTGCAACGATCAAGAGATTGGCCAGGGCTTGAAGCTCGGGCGAGGCGCCGTAGGCCTCGATCAAGGCGATGATGTTCTTGCGATGGTCGGCGCGTGAAAGCGCCAAGATCAAGGGCTTGCTTGGATCGTCGAGAAAGCGCTCGACCTCCGCCGCGAACTGGTATGGCGGATCCTCGGGGCACGGTGGATGGAACTGGACCAAGTCGGTGCCGGGTGGGATCACCACCATCCGTTCGGGTTGGTAATAGTCGTAGAGCGCGTATTGCTCGTCGATCTCGTTGTGGGTGCTGGTGATGACCAGCTCGGCCGTGCCCAGGACCGTTTCCTCGGCCTCGATCCGGCGCACCATGTTGTAGCGTGCGTCGATCCAGTCGCCGTCGTGTCCGGCCGCGAGCAGGCGCTGGCGTTTGTCGCGTCCGAGTGAGTGGCCCGTGTGCACCAGCGGGATCCCCGCCAGGTTGGAGAGACGCACCCCCACATAACCGGCGTCGGCGTAGTGACTATGGATCAGGTTCGGCCAGCGCCCCTGGGTGTGCAGAACGGAGGTCAGGTTATCGGTGAAGGCGTCGAGATGATCCCAGAGCTGCTCCTTGGGGATATAGCCTTCAGGTCCAGCGTCGATGCGAAGGATCCGCACCTTGTCGCCCAGCGACTCGATCGGCTCGGCATAGTCGGGGCTCACGGCTGGATCCAGAATCCGGCGCGTCACCAGATCGACCTGGGAGACATCGTCGCGCTCGGCAAGCGCGCGAGCGAGATCGACCACGTATTTCGTCTGGCCGCCCGTATCGGCGTCGCGGCCCAGCTCGAGGTCATATCCACGGACCAACCCGTGGATGCTGAGTAACAAGAGATACATCTGCTCGCGCGTGTCTCGTCTTTATTGCTCGATCTCGACGACCCCAAGTGTCGTGTCGATCGGAAGGTTGCGGATCCAGGTGTCGAGCTCGGCAAGCTCGCTCGGCAGCCCTGCTCGGACCGCCGCGGCCTCCTGGACACTGGGGTGCAGGCTATGGATCAGAACGAGCCATGGGCTGCCTTGAAAGCGCTCCTCGCGGAAATAGACTCGCTCGGGCAAGCTGTGGCGGCGCACGAAGCGGAGCATGGCCGCGCGCGAGGAGAATGCGAAAAGCTGCAGCGCATACGTCCGATCGCTGATCGTGACACTCTCATCGGCGATTCGAGCACGCTGTGTCGTCGCTGGGCGCTGTGCCATCGTTGGATCGGCCGATGATGTCGGCACGGGCTGAATCTCATCGGTTGGTGTCGGCGTGGCTTGGATCTCACCGGTGTGTGCCGACGCGTCCTGCATCTCCTCGGTTGGCATCAGGGCATCCCGGGACTCGGCCACGAGTCTCGGTGGGTGCGCGGTATCGACTGGTGTGCTCGCGCTGTCGAGCGCTGACTGGATCGGGCTTGGGATGGGCGCGGGTGAAGCCTCGGCCGCGCGCGCCGCTGCCGAGTCCAGCTGGCTTGGCAGCGGCGCTGGCGGCGCGTGCCGGGCGGGCGTGGTGGCGTCGGACGCGCTGTCTGTTTGCTCCGACGACGGTGTCATGGGGGCCGTTGACGGTGTGGGTGTCGCCTCCTCATGCCGGGAGGCTCGATCAGCGCGCTCGGGTGTCGCCGGTTCATTTGGGGCGACGGGTGGCACTGCGGCTGTCTCGCTGTCCGCTGGTGCTGACGCCGTGCCGGCATCCTCGATCGGGGGAGGTGTCGGTGTCAGCGCGGAGGTGGCGCGCGTCTCGAGTCGGGCGATCTCTTCGAGCAGGTCGCGATGGAGCGCCTCGCCGTGCCGGTGGACGAACAGCAAGGCCGCGCTGAGGACGAGCGTGATCAAGACCAGGAACAGGGCAAGCTTGGCGACCTGGCTGGTGAGCCGTGTCTCGATTTCGGCGCGCTGTTGTTGCCAGATCCGCTGGAGCCGCTTGGTCGTGAGCCGTCGATCATCGTCGACATCCGCGATTCGTGTGACGAGCGCGCTCTCCAAGTCCTGGATCCGCTGCCTCTGCTCGGCAATCTCCGCGGACAGCGAGACGATCTGGGCGTTCAGGTCGCTCATATCAGGCATGTTGTCCATGGTTCGGTGGTCTCATGTGCGGCCAAGGCTTGGTCTGGCGATCGCGGTGATTGCGCCGATCCATGCGCAGCGGGGTGGGCGCTGGTCTCGACGTTGCCACGAGACCCCGCAACTTTTATGCATGAGAGGTATATCATAACACCCTTTGATCGATATCTATTCGGGTCGGGGTCAAGATGGGTCAATCGCAGCTGCCTGAAGCGACGAAGGTCAAGGTTCTTTTCATCTGCATGGGGAATATCTGTCGCTCACCCACGGCACACGGCGTCTTTCGCAAGCTGGTCGTCGAGGAGGGGTTGGCTCACCGGATCGAGATCGATTCGGCTGGCACCCATGGCTATCACGTCGGCGAGGCGCCCGATCGGCGTGCCCGCCAGACCGCCCTCGAGCGGGGGATCGATATCGGCGATCTGCGCGCCCGCGTCGCCGTGCCTGATGACTTCCATGTGTTCGATCATGTCCTTGCGATGGATCGCGACAACTATCGCATCCTGTCCCAGTTGTGCCCGCCAGAGCGGCGAGCCAAGCTGCGGCTGTTCATGGAGTTTGCGCCAGATCTGGGGATTCGCGACGTGCCCGATCCCTACTATGGTGGCCCGGAGGGCTTCGACCGGGTCTACGATCTGGTCGAGGCCGCGGCGCGCGGACTGCTCGATGAGCTGATTCAGGGAATGAGCTGATTCAGGGAATGAGCTGATCCAGGGATTGTGAGCGCGGGGGGCGGCACGCGCCATCCCGCCCACGGTTGGCGCGGTTGGCGCGGTTGGGATGGACTGATCCAGGCGCGGCCTGGATCATCCGTCGATCACCGGGGAATGGTCTCGTCGCTCACCATGGCGGTCTGGGGCGGCTCGGCTTGACCGCGCGTTGGCGTGGCGGTGTGCTCACTGCGCGGTTCGTGTGTCGGCGGGCCGGCCTCTGACAGTGGGGCGGACCCCAGGCTCGCATCATCGGCGCGCGCTGTGCGTGAGTCCCCGACCTGTTCGCGCTCTCGCGCCTCCCCCGTTTCGGGCGTCTGGGCGGGTGTCGGCTCCCAGCCCTCGTCCGAGACCGAGGTCTCCTCGGATGATTCTGGCGTCCCGGCGGGTCGACGCCGATTGCGACCACCGCGTCGCCGACGTGATGCGCGGGTCCGCTCAGAGGTGCTCGTCGCATCGCCGTCCGGGCTCTCATCGCCCGCCTGATCGGCACCCTCCGACTCCCGCGACGATTCGCTCGCACTGAACGAGTCCTCGTCCCTTTCACGTGGATCGAGGCCTGTTTCCGCAGTCACCACCAGGCTCTCGATCACACCGCTCGGCTCGCTCGTCTCGGGGGCGCGCTCGGATGCGTCCAGGTGTTCAGCGTGCTCGTGCGTCATGGGCGCGGCCGGTGGCATGGTCGCTGATTGCGGCGGAGGGGTCATGCTCGAGGCGGACTCGGTGGCCGGCTCGCGACCGTTCTCGCCCGGCCCGGTGCCACGTCGCCCACGTCCGCGTGAGCCCCGGCGTGAGCGCGGCTCGCCCGCGCGTCTTTGCGCCGATTCGTCGGTGTCGCTCTGCGGCGCGAGAGCGCCACGACTCGTCTCCTCCGCTCCCGCGCGCTCCACACGGGTGCGCTCGGTCTCCGCCCGCGCCCGTTGCTCCCCTGCTGGTCGCGTGGCGCGGCCTTGCTCGGGTCGCCCACGCTCGCTTGCGTTATCCTCGCGTCGTGTCTGTGGCGTACGACCCGCGCCGCGCCGCTCGCCCGCATCGGGTGTGCCCGAGCGTGCCCTGACGGTGGCATGATGGGTCTCTGGCGCGCTCGCCATGGGCTCCCCTGGAGCCGCGGATTGGTCGGACGCGGATGTCGGCATGGTGTGCCTGGGTGCGAACAGTCCAGACCAGATGCGCTTGAGCAGGCTCTCGGGCTCGCTGCGGTCGCTCTCGCGCCGTGGCGTGCCCGGGGCGTCCGGATGTGGGGTCCAGCGTTGCGGCGCGGGTGCCGTTGGGGACACCTGCTTGACCGCGGGCTCCTCGGTCGGAGCGGTCTGGGCGAGCTTGCCATAGTAAGGCGCCGACTTGGTCTCGGCCGCGCGCGCGATCTGATAGCTCGACTGCTCGGTGGTGAGCTTGGCGAGGTCCTGGGAGCGGATCCGCTCGATCTGGTAGTCCGGCGTCTCGAGCGTCTCGTTGGGCAGGAGCAAGACCTCGACGCCTTGGCGCTGCTCGATGTCCAGGATCCCGCGTCGTTTCTCGTTGAGCAGGAAGGTCGCGACACTCACCGGCAATTGGGCGACGATGCGCTCGGTGTTCTCCTTCATCGCCTCTTCCTCGACGATGCGCAGGATCGAGAGCGCGAGCGATTCGACGCCGCGGATGGTCCCCTGACCCTTGCAGCGCGGACAGACCTGCTGGCTCGATTCGCCGAGCGAGGGGCGCAGTCGCTGCCGCGACATTTCCAGTAGGCCGAAGCGCGAGATGCGTGCGACCTGGACCCGCGCGCGGTCCTGCTTGAGTGCCTCGCGCAGTCGGTTCTCGACCTCGCGCTGGTTCTTCGGCGGGGTCATGTCGATGAAGTCGATGACGAAGAGTCCGCCGAGGTCGCGCAGCCGCAGCTGGCGCGCAATCTCGTCGGCGGCCTCCAAGTTGGTGTTGAGCGCGGTCTCCTCGATATCGGCGCCTTTGGTCGCGCGTGCTGAGTTGATGTCGATCGAGGTCAATGCCTCGGTATGGTCGATGACGATCGAGCCGCCCGAGGGGAGACGGACCTCGCGTTGGAAGGCCGACTCGATCTGGCTCTCGATCTGGTAGCGGGTGAACAGCGGCACCTCGTCTTGATAGAGCCTGAGCTTCTTCAGGGTTCCCGGCATCACCTGCCGGATGAAGCTTTCGGCCCGCTCATAGACGGCGCGATTGTCGATCAGGATCTCGCCGATGTCCGCGCGCAGATAATCGCGGATCGAGCGGATGATGACGTCGCTCTCTTGGTAGATCAGGAAGGGTGCCTTGCGCTCTTGCGCCGAGGTCTCGATCGCCTTCCAGAGCTGGAGGAGATAGTCGAGATCCCATTGCAGCTCCTCGACATTCTTGCCAACCCCGGCGGTGCGCACGATCAGGCCCATGTCCTCGGGGATGACCAGTTGACTCATGGCGTCGCGCAGCTCGCTGCGGTCCTGGCCTTCGATGCGCCGCGAGACCCCGCCGGCACGCGGGTTGTTTGGCATCAACACCAGATAGCGACCAGCCAGTGAGATGAAGGTCGTCAGTGCGGCGCCCTTGTTGCCGCGCTCCTCCTTGTCGATCTGGACCACCACCTCGCGGCCTTCGCGCACCGCATCCTTGATGTTGATCCGCGCGCCGGCCTTGACACTGTCCGGCTCGAAATAGGCGCGGGCGATCTCCTTGAGTGGCAGGAAGCCATGGCGCTCCGCGCCATAGTCGACGAAAGCCGCCTCGAGACTGGGCTCGACGCGGGTGATGGTCCCCTTGTAGATATTGGCCTTTTTTTGCTCGCGGCCGGGCGATTCGATATCGAGGTTGTAGAGCTGTTGTCCGTCGACGGTCGCCACGCGCAATTCTTCCGGTTGCGTGGCGTTGATCAGCATGCGCTTCATAGGGTTGGTTTCCACACCACAGCGCGTATCCCGCAGCAGAGACTGCTTGCCTGGGGCGCCGGGAGCGATCCACGGCAACCCGGCGTGTCGTCGCGCGAAGCGTGGTCGCGATTCGCGCGGCGTCGGCAGTGTCCGCGCCGTCGGCCTCTGGGCCGACCGAGACGGGCACGCGCGAAAAACAAAATTCGATGAGCAACCCATGGGGTGCCCGTTCCCGGGCGTTCCCACGTCCTAGGTGGGGCCGGTTTTCCGAGCGGCGAGGTCGGCCTCGACTGCATCCCGTCATCATCCCGCGAGGTGCGTCGCACGCGCACGGGTGTAGAATGCTGAGTCGCTGCGCAAGCACGCCGGAGAGGCAGCCATGCGAATCATACGCCCGGGCCGCTTCAGAGACAGTTCAGGACGGCCACATGCCTGGGGTCCGCCGAGGGTTCGTCTCCCCGAGCGAACGGCACGCGCACGGTCTTGACCAGGCTCCCAGTGCCGCGCAGTCCCCTGCTTGACATCGGCTCGAAAGAGCACCGCATAGTAGCAGTAAAACTCATTTATCATCAATGCATACACCGGCCAGGCCAGCGATCCAGTGAATCGACCCCCACCCCGCCTCGAGCGCCGCGCCAGTGTCGAGCGCGCGACCCGTCGTCCCGACCGCGCGTCCACTCGCGCGCCTCGCGATCCCACGGCCGTGGAGGCACCGGTCGCGGGTGTGCGTCTCTTGCGCGTCGACGCTGAATCGGCGGGACAACGGCTCGACAACTTTCTGCTGCGCCATCTCAAAGGCGTGCCGCGCAGTCATCTCTATCGCCTCATGCGCCGTGGCGAGGTGCGCGTCAATCAGGGGCGGATCAAGCCCGATCGACGTCTCGACGAAGGTGATCTGGTGCGGATTCCGCCGCTGCGCACGGCGCCCGAGCCAACGGCGGTCGCGTCGGCATCATCCGCGGCCTTGACCCGTCTTGCCGCGGCCGTGATCTACGAGGACGATCGGCTCTTGGTGATCGACAAGCCCGCGGGGATCGCGGTGCATGGCGGCAGTGGGCTCAGCCATGGTCTGATCGAGTTGCTCCGACAGCTGCGCCCCGGAGTGGGGTTGGAGCTGGTGCATCGCTTGGATCGCGAGACCTCCGGGTGCTTGTTGATCAGCAAACGTCGCGGCATGTTGCGCGAGCTCCATGGACTGATTCGAGCCGGTGCGGTGGAGAAACGCTATCTTGCCCTGGTGGTCGGGGATCCGGGACGCGCGCATGTCACAGTGGATGCGCCTCTGAAGAAGAACGTGCTGCAAGGCGGCGAGCGCCTGGTGCGGGTCGATCCGGTCGCGGGGCGGGCGGCGCGCACGATCTTTCGACGACTGCGCTGCTTCGTCACGGACGGCCTGGTGCTCACCTTGGTGGAGGCGCGGCTGATCACCGGTCGGACCCACCAGATCCGTGTCCATGCCGCGCATCTTGGCACCCCGCTGGCGGGCGATCCCAAATATGGCGACGCGGCCGCGAACCGTCTGCTCAAGGCCCACGGATGGTCACGCTTGTTTTTGCATGCGTGCGCCTTGAGCTTCCCAATGGGTGAGGGCGGAACGTCCTTCAGGGTGGAGTCGCCCCTGCCAACCGACCTCGCGCAGATGTTGTCCGAGCTGGAGTCCACGACTTGACCTTTGAGCTGATCGTCTTCGACTGGGACGGAACCCTGATGGATTCCGAGACCCGGATCGTCAATTGTCTACAGGCTGCCTTTGCCGACTTGCAGCTGCCGCCACCGACCCGTGACGCGGCGCGCGATGTGATCGGTCTGGGTCTCGGCGAGGCCATGCTGCGGCTCTTGCCGGAGGCCGAGCCGGCGCTGCAGCAGTCACTGATCACCGCCTACCGGCGATACTTCCTGGAGCTGGATCAGACACCCTCTGAATTGTTCCACGGCGCGCGCGCGACGCTGGAATGGCTGTCCGGTCAGGGCTATCGGCTCGCGGTCGCCACCGGCAAGGGACGCGTCGGGCTCGACAAGGCGCTGACCGAGACCGGTCTCGGGGCGCTGTTCCATGCGACGCGCTGCGCCGATGAGACCCTATCCAAGCCTCATCCGCAGATGCTTCATGAACTGATGGACGAGCTGGGTGCCGCGGCGTCCCAGACGCTGATGATCGGCGACACCGAATATGATCTACAGATGGCCAAGAATGCCCGGACCCAGGCCTTGGCGGTGTCCTACGGCGTGCACCCCTGTGCGCGTCTCCTGCGGCATGACCCACTCGATTGTCTGGACGCGATCACGGCCCTACCCGATTGGTTGAGCCGTCGGGGTTGATTCCTCCACCGCCTCTGGGAAGATGCACATGAGCTGGAAATTCTGGGGCCGCCGACCGAACCCCATGCCCTCACCCGATTCACCCGAGTGGGAGCGCGCGCTGATCAACCGGCTCGCGCTCGAGCATCTGCGTGATCAGCGTCGTGGCCGGCGCTGGGGCATCCTCTTCAAGTTCTTGATCCTACTCTATCTCATCGCACTGTTGGTGGCGGCCTATTCACAGGACCTGATCGCTCGGGTCTCCCCGAGCGAGGATCACACGGCCGTGATCGACATCAAGGGGGTCATCGCCCCGGAGACCGACGCCAGTGCCGACCGGGTGATCACGGCACTGCGCAAGGCCTTCGAGACCGATCAGGTCAAGGGGATCGTGCTGCGCATCAACAGTCCGGGGGGGAGTCCGGTCCAAGCCGGCTACATCCATGACGAGATCGTGCGACTCAAGGCCAAGTACAAGAAAGACAAGGACGCCGAGATGCCGGTCCATGCGGTGGCGACGGATGTGTGCGCATCCGCGGGCTATTACATCGCCGTGGCCGCCGATGCCATCCATGTCGACAAGGCCAGTCTGGTCGGCTCCATCGGTGTGCGTATCGGCTCGTTCGGGTTCGATGAGGCGATCAAGTCATTGGGCATCGAGCGGCGCTTGCTCACGGCCGGAGAGAACAAGGGAATCCTCGATCCATTCTCGCCCTTGCCTCCCGAGCAGCGGATCTTCGTCCAGGCCGTCCTCGATGATCTGCATGGCCAGTTCATCGAGGTGGTGCGTGCTGGACGCGGCGATCGGCTCGACGCGGGCGAGGAGGTGTTCAGCGGACTGTTCTGGAGCGGCGAGGAGGCGCTCGAGCTGGGCCTGGTCGACGCACTCGGCAGCGCCAGCTCGGTGGCACGAGACCTGGTCGGCGCCGAGAAGCTCGTCGATTACACTGTCAAGCGCGACCTATTCGAGACCTTCTCGCGGCGTCTCGGCGCGAGCTTCGGCGCTGGTCTCATCGAGGGCATCGGGATGCGGGGTGTCTGGTCGATCCACTGATCCAAGATGACTCATCAGACTGACGCGCTGATCAGCATGCGCTGGCCTGAATGGCTGAGCACCTGGTCGCCGTGAGCGCGCGCCGGCCATGATCCTAAATCCAGCGATTGACTCACGCAAAGACGCCAAGAACGCAAAGAGAACAGAACCTTGAGTCAGTGAAAGGACTCGCCCGTCAGGTGAACGGCATGGCATTGCTCACTGATTGAAAAATCTTTGCGCCTTTGCGCGAAAGCTGCTTTTTTTTTTGGGGGGGGATGATCGGTGCTCGACCCTGGATGCCGCGCGGCGGAGCGCTCGATGCTCCGACTCGGCCACTGGGCGCGGGATGAACCAGGACATCGCCTCATTTCGTATTGTGTTCAACATGCGTTGAGTCTATCCTTGTACACTGATCGAAAGCATTTGGCCGGATCACGGCGATCCTGCCGCCGCCGCGACCATTGCTCAAGGAGACCCCGCGCATGGAACAGCCGCTCATCACGCCAACCCTTGCCCCCACCGTCCTGGTCTTGACGTCCGATCCTGATCTTGCGGATCGACTCGGCGCGGCATTGGCACCTCATGGCCTGATGCTCGAGCATCACGAGACCCCCGCGTCACTGCTCTCGGGGATCAGACCGGGCATGCCGGGATTGCTGCTGATCGACAGCAGGCTGCTACCGGATCATCAGGCCATCGCCGCGCTGTCGATCCAGGTTCAGGAGCGCCGCGGCCAGCCCCTGCCATTGGCTGGGCTGGTCGCGGGAGCGGACATCCAGCAGCGTTTGGCCATGCTGCGCGCTGGTGCTTGCGCCTGTCTGGATCGGAGCCTGGATCCCGCGCTCCTCGCCGAGCGTCTCGTGGATCTGACCGAGCCCACGCGGGCCACGGCCGATCGGGTCTTGGTGGTCGATGATCAACCGGTCGCCGCGCTCTTCGCCTCTCGTGTCCTCGAAGCGGCGGGG
This sequence comes from Gammaproteobacteria bacterium, assembly GCA_009929855.1. Classification (GTDB taxonomy): domain Bacteria; phylum Pseudomonadota; class Gammaproteobacteria; order Chromatiales; family Chromatiaceae; genus Thiocapsa. Next base: position 50,300 of record RZZN01000004.1, on the reverse strand, counting down.
ATGCAGACCGCGCGTGTGACTGATCCGCTCGCGGTCCTCGAGGTGTTGGAGTCATTCGCCCCCGATCTGGTGTTGATGGATCTGCACATGCCCGGCGCGAGCGGGATCGAGCTGACTCGGATCATCCGCGAGCAGGACCGTTTCGCCGATCTACCCATCATCTTCCTGTCGGCCGAGCTCGATGCCGAGCAACAGATGACCGCCCTGCGGGTTGGCGGTGATGACTTTCTGGCCAAGCCAGTCACACCCCAACGTCTTCGAGCGGCCGTGAGCGAGTGCTTGCGCATCGCCCGCGAGCGCGCCGCGCGGCAGGCCGGGGCCATCGATCCACGCACCGGTTTGGCCAGTCTGTCCCGGCTGCTGCAGCGTGTGACTCAATTGATCCGGCGCGGTGGCGCCGAGCTCGAGTGTCGCGCGCTCGTGGCCATCGAGCAGGTGGGGAGCGAGGAGGCGCTGGCTCACCTGGTGGACGTGCTGCGCGCGCAGCTGCAGGCGCGCGATCTGGCGGCACGGGTGGGCGAGCGGACCCTGGCGGTGCTGGTCCGCGAAGACCGGGCCGAGCATTTGGGCGCGGTCTGCGATGGTCTGAGCCAAGGCTTGTTTGCCGCGGCGCCCGATCTGGTCATGGGCGTGGGCTGGTGTCGCCTGGCACGCGGGGGCGGGGATGCCGTCACCCTCCTCTCACGGGCTGGCAAGGCCGCCCGCGCGTCCTTGCGCCGCGGCGATCGGCGCTTGGGAAGCTATCCGCGCGCGCCGAGCAGGCATCCCGCGGGCAGCGCGCCGTCGACCGTCGTCGCCATCAGCGCGGAACACCTGCGCCTGCTGTTCGCGCCGATGGTGGGGGTGACCCAGCAACCCCGCGCGCGCTACGAGGTCACGCCACGGCTGGTCAGCGGCGATGGTGAGCTGCTGACGCCGAATCAGATCGTGCCTTTGGCGCGGCGCGCTGGAACCCTCGACCAGCTCGATCAATGGATCCTGACCGCTGGACTCGAAGTGTTGCGATCGGCCTGTGCCAATGGGTGTCCGGTGCAGCTCTTCCTGCACCAGTCGCTGGAGAGCGTCCAGCAGGATCGGTGGGTGGAGCGCGTGCGCGACGAGATCAACGCGCGCGATCTGTTTCGGGTGCGTCCAGTCATTCAGTTTCAGCTCCAGGAACTGGTGGAAGAGCCGCGATTGGCGGCGACGCGCATGCGTCATCTCGGCCGGCTCGGGATTCAGGTCTGTCTCAATGGCTTGGATGATCGACCCGCCGTCATCGCGGCGCTGGCGACCATCCCGGCGAGCTTTGCGCGCCTGACCAGTGACATGGTCCAGGCATTGGATCCAGAGTCACTGAGCGCGCTGATTCAGACGGCGCGTGGGCATGGCCTCAAGGTGATCGCGGCTGGGGTGGAGACGCCGGAGACGATCGCGCGGCTCTGCCGTGCCGGGGTCGATCTACTGCAGGGACCCTTCGTCCAGCCGCCCGGGATCGACATGGACTATGATTTCGGCGGCCTTGCCGCCGATGAGGATCCGGCTTGAGCGGGGCAGGGGGCCTGGTCGGCACGGCGATCCCGGGTCCCCACCCGGCGCTCAGCCGCTGACCCGCGGCATCCGAAACGGCAGCAGCATCTGGACCCAGCGCGCCGCGAAGCGATCGAGCGAGAGGCTCTCGTGGACGCAGGTCGTCGTCTCCCCGAGCAGCCGAGTCTCGACCAGCGAGCGGGCATAGAATGGTGTGTCCTCCAGTGTCTGGAGGATGCGTGCCGGTTGCGCGGATTCGCTCTGAGTGCCGCGGCGGATGCGCCAGATCGCCGTCGTCGGAAGCGGGACGCGCGGTGGTGGGGTGAGCTCCTCCACATGGCCATGGGCGTCGAAGCGCAGGGCCAGTTGGGCGCCCTGGCCGCGGCGCGCGGTGACATCGTAGAGCATCAGGGTGCCCTGAGGCGTGGCGGCACGCGACCAGTCCCAGCATTGGAAGGCGTCCGCGAGCGGTTCATCCCCGCGATTGGAGTCGAGATAGCCATGTCCGCTCCAGCGCAGCGCCGGATGCTCGAGCTCGAGCTCGACCCGCGAGATCGGCGCGATCGGCCACCAGACATGCCGCCCGTCGGGATCGAGCCGAAATTCACGCGGGTTCACCGCGGCCGGGATGACCCGGACCCGACCGCGCAGCCGGGAGGGGATGGGGGCCGTGATCTCGTCGATGGCGATGGTGAGACCGCCGTCATCCCAGCTGAGATGGCTTGGGCCGATGTCCAAACGCGTGCGCGATTGGCGCAGGCCCTTGCGGCCGCGCTCGGTCATGGCCCAGCGTTTGCCGCCCCGACCATAGAGCGCTACATTGAGCGCGCAGTGATCGAGCGGGTCGGCGGCACCGCGGCGCCGTGCCCAGGCGTAGTAGGGCGAGAAGACGTTGCCCAACATGGCGATGATGGTCAGGCCGTGCGCGCCGTCGTCGCTCAGCGCATCCAGGTACCACCAGAGATAGCCGCCTGGACGGATGCTCAGGTCGAAGCGAGGTCCTCGATCACGGCTGCCGCGGCCAGGCGTCCCGACATCGCCGCCATGGGAACCCCCGCCCCCGGATGCGCGCTGCCTCCCGCCAGATAGAGCCCCGGCACCTTGCTGCGCGAGGGCGGGCGCGTGAATGAGGCCCGCCAGCCGTGGGAGGCCTGGCCATAGAGGGCTCCTCCCGTCGCCGGGAAGAGCTGCTCGAAGACCGCCGGTGTCGTCACCACGCTGGTCTCTGGGGTTCGATGAATCTTGAGGCCACAGCGCTCCAAGAGGCCGAATGCCCGCTGCTCGCATTGTTTGATCTCCGCGGTGTCGAAGGGGTGGCGGTCGCCCATGGCCGGGGCGTTGAGGAGGCAGAGTAGACGCTCGGGGCCAGGCGGGGCGGTGTCATTGTGATCGCCGCGGTCCTGAGCGCAGATGTAGATGGTGCCCTCGCGCGGGACCTGCGCGCGGCCGAAGATGTCCTCGAACTCGGCGGCATAGTCGCGACAGAAGAAGACGCTATGACGCAACAGCGGGAACCCCTCGGTTTCGGCGACCAGCGACCAGGTGATCGCCGAGAGCGAACGCTCGGCCGGTGTGGTCGCGGCGACCGCTCGGGAGACCGCGGGACCGAGGCGATGCTGGGCAAGCGCGGCGACATCGCCATTGAAGACCACCGCGTCGGCGCTCAGCTGCTCGCCCGAACCCAGCCGCACACCGCGCGCGCGGCCGCGCTCGATCAGGATCTCGGCCACCTCGGTCTGGTACTGGATGGTCGCGCCAAGCGACTCGGCGAGTCGCGCCAGGGCGACCGCTGTTTGATGCATGCCTCCCTCGACCGACCAGACGCCTTGGCGCTCGACATGCGCGATCAGCATCAGCGTGGCGGGGGCGAGGAAGGGCGATGAGCCACAGTAGGTCGAATAACGACCGAAGAGCTGACGCAGGCGTTGGTCGTGGAAATGCTCGCCGAGCGCCTGCCAGAGTGTGTCGAAGGGCTTGATGCGACGCAGCCCCGCGAAGCCACTGATGCCACAGCGACTGACCAGGCTGAGCGGATTGGGCCGCGAGGCGCGGATGAAGGGTCCGTCCAAGGTCTCGAAGATGGTACGGGCATGCGCGCAGAAGCCGCGATAGCGCTCGGCCTCGGCCGCGCCCGCGAAATCGCCGATCGCCTCGATCGTGCGGGCCTCGTCGGCATAGAGGTCGAAGTGCTCCTGCTCACTCCAGGCATGGCGTGCTAAGATTTCGAACGGTGTCAGGGTCAGATAGTCCTCGAGTGACGCTCCGGCTGCGTCGAAGATCTCATCGAAGATCCAGCGCATGGTGAAGACCGTTGGACCAGCGTCGATCCGTTGTCCGCCGACGCTGACCTCGCGCATCTTACCGCCCGGGGTCGGTGCGCGCTCGATGACCTTGACCGCCATGCCGCGCGCGGCCAGTTGCACCGCGGTCACAAGCCCGCCGATGCCGGCGCCGACGATGATGATCTGCTCTGTTGGCATCGGGATGGTCTCCGGCTTCGATTGGGAATTGACGCCATTGGCGTCGGTGTCTATTGTACATGACACAATTGAGTGTCAAGCAATCTTTACAGGCGTGAGCCAACCGGGGGAGCGGAGATGGATACGGCGAGTCGAATCGAGCAGGCGTTGACCGCCGCCCTGGATGCGGTGACTCCGCCGTCCTGTCCGCCACGGCTCGCCGAGGCGGTGCGCCATGCCGTCTTCCCCGGGGGGGCGCGGATCAGACCGCGTCTGTGTCTGGCCGTCGCGGCGGCCTGCGGGAATGCCGACGAGGCGGCCGCCGATGCCGCGGCGGTCGCGATCGAGCTGCTGCATTGTGCCTCGCTGGTGCATGATGATCTGCCCTGTTTCGACGATTCGCCACTGCGTCGCGGCCGTCCGTCAGTGCATCGTGCCTTCGGAGAGCCGCTCGCGATCCTGGCCGGTGATGCACTGATCGTGCTTGCGTTCGAGCATCTGGCGCGGACGCTCGCGCAGCGCCCCGAGCATCTTGCCCCACTGCTCTTGATCCTGGGGCGCACTGTCGGCATCCCCGCTGGGATCATCGCCGGTCAGGCCTGGGAGTGCGAGCCGCAGGTCGCGGTCGCCGACTATCATCGGGCCAAGACCGGTTCGCTCTTCGCCGCGGCGACCGCCGCTGGCGGACAGGTATCCGGGGCGGATGCCGAGGCGTGGCGGGTGGTGGGTGAGCGCATTGGCGAGGCCTACCAGGTCGCCGATGACCTGCGCGATGTGGCGGCCACCGCCCAGGAGGTCGGCAAGCCGGTCGGTCGGGATGCCTTGCTGCATCGCCCGAGCGCCGCTGGCGAGCTGGGTATCGAGGGCGCGATCGCGCGGTTGCGCGACCTGGTCCAAGGCGCGGTCGACGCCATTCCACCCTGTCCAGGTGCCGCGGCGCTTGGCGCCTCGCTGATGGCCGAGGCTCGGCAGATCATGCCCAAGGGTTTGGCCGATCCATGGGGGCAGGGATAAGGCATCAGGGCGCGGCGAGCGGATGCGGGTCCGGGGACTCGCGAGTGAGTCCGAATGTGCTGGCTCCGGCCGCTTCAGTCTTGCGGGGCTGGGTGCGCCGCTGAGACGACACGCCGACCCATGTGCTCAATCAATCGATTCAGGTGGCGACAGGCCTTGGCAAGGGGGCGCGTGGATCAGTGTCATCCCGGCGCCGACCCACCGAGACGACTGACCCACCATCATCACAACGCGAGGTCATTCACGTGTCCATCTCCGATTCCTGGTTGAGCCTGCGCAACCGTTTGCTCGCGCGGCCCGAGTTTCAACGCTGGGCCTCGGTATTCCCGCTGACGCGGCCGATCGCGCGTCAGCGCGCGCGCGAATTGTTCGACATCGTCGCGGGATTCGTCTATTCGCAGATCCTCTTCGCCTGCGTGCGCCTGAAGCTGTTGGAGATGCTCAGCGCCGGTCCACTCAGTGTGGCTGAATTGGCCAAGCGCATGGATCTGCCGCCCGAGGGCGCCACCCGCCTGCTGCGCGCGGCCGCGAGCCTGCGTCTGGTCACACCCTGCGCGGATCATCATTACGCGCTTGGTGAGCTCGGCGCCGCCATGGTGGGCAACCCTGGGATTGCCGCCATGGTCGAGCATCACGCCATGGTCTATGCGGATCTCGCCGATCCAGTGGCGCTCCTGCGTGGCGAGGCCAAGCCGACCGAGCTCTCGCGCTATTGGGCCTATGCGGCCAATGCCGAGGCGGCGAGCGTGGACGCACAGGCGATCGATGGCTACACCGCGCTCATGTCGGACAGCCTGTCGCTGCTGGCCGATGACGTGCTGGATGCCTATTCATTGAAGGATCATCGCTGTCTGCTCGATGTCGGCGGCGGCGACGGGACCTTTCTCATCTCCGCGGCCAAGCGCTGGCCGCATCTGCGCGTGATCCTCTTCGATCTGCCGGCGGTGGCCGAGCGGGCACGGGCGCGCTTCGAGCGCGAGGGTCTGAGCGGTCGAGCCACCGCGGTCGGGGGCGACGTGATGCGCGACCCCCTGCCGGAAGGGGCCGATGTGATCTCGCTGGTGCGCGTACTGCATGATCACAATGATGCGGAGGTGCTGGAGATCATCAAGTCGGTGCGGCGTGCCTTGCCAGCGGGTGGGACCCTGTTGATCGCCGAGCCCATGTCCGGCACGCCCGGTGCCGAGCCGATCGGCGATGCCTACTTCGGACTCTATCTGCTCGCCATGGGGAGCGGGCGGCCACGCACCCCACTGGAGATCGAGAACATGCTGCGCATGCAGGTCTTCGACCCGGTGCGTCTGCTGCCGACCGCGCGCCCGATCCTCGCCCGGCTGATCGCTGCCAAGCGGATGTGAGGCTCGTCCGCGCGCTGTCCGCGCGTCAGTGACCAAGCGCGGCGGCCGATGCCAGCCGAATCGAGACGCGCATGTCGGCGGATGCTTCGGCTTCGCGATCGAAGGGTTTTTCAACGCGTGCGTCCATGCGAGAATCGCAAGGGCTCGTCAGCCGCGCTGCAATAGGTGTCTCATTGAAACTCGATACAGTCGCTGTTGTCCTCGACCAGCCCGAATCACTCTCGCTCAAGCCACTGACACTCACCCCGCCAGGGCCGGGTGACGTGATCGTGGAGATGGAATGGAGCGGAATCAGCACGGGCACGGAGCGTCTGCTCTGGTCCGGGCGCATGCCGAACTTTCCCGGGATGGGTTATCCACTGGTGCCGGGATATGAATCGGTCGGCCGGGTGACCTGGGCGGGAGCGCAGTGCGGGCTCGCTGTCGGTCAGCGGGTCTTCGTGCCGGGCGCACGTTGCTACAACGAGGCGCGCGGTCTGTTCGGCGGCGCCTCCGCGCGTGTGGTGGTGCCGGGCGAGCGGCTCGTGCCGGTGAGCGATGCGCTCGGCGAGGCGGCGGTGCTGCTCGCCCTGGCGGCGACCGCCTATCATGCAGTGGGTGGACTGGAGATGCGCCCGGTCGATCTAGTCATCGGTCATGGCGTGCTGGGACGGCTGGTCGCACGGATCGCCGCCCTGGTCGCGGGCAACACCCCGGTGGTCTGGGAGACCAATCCGGATCGAGCGGGGGGCGCCGACGGCCACGGCTATCGTGTCCTGTCCCCGGACCAGGATGCGCGCGTCGATTATCACCGCATCTGTGACGTCAGTGGTGACGCGGGGATCCTGGATCAGCTGATCGCCCGCTTGGCCCCGGGTGGCGAGGTGATCCTTGCCGGCTTCTACAGTCAACCACTCGCGTTCAATTTTCCGCCGGCCTTCATGCGCGAGGCGCGCATCCAGGTTGCCGCTGAATGGCGCCCACCGGACATCCAGGCGGTCAAGGCGCTGATCGAGGCGGGCCGGCTGTCGCTCGCCGGACTCATCACGCATCGCGAGCCGGCGTCCAATGCCGACGCGGCCTATCGCACCGCCTTCGGCGATCCCGATTGTCTCAAGATGATCCTGGATTGGAGATCCATTTCGTGAGCCTACCCGTCATGAGCCCCGTCGCGACCGCCGCTCGGATCGACACAGATGCGTCGTCCGCTCCAGCGATCAAGCAGACCCAGATCATCGCCATCTACGGCAAGGGTGGCATCGGCAAGAGTTTCACCCTGGCCAACCTCTCTTACATGATGGCCCAACAGGGCAAGAAGGTCCTGCTGATCGGGTGCGACCCCAAGAGTGATACCACCACCTTGCTCTTTGGTGGCCGGGCCTGTCCGACCATCCTCGGGACCTCGAGCGAGAAGAAGCGCGCCGGCGAGAAGGTCATGATCGGCGACGTCTGCTTCAAGCGTGACGGGGTCTTCGCGATGGAACTCGGTGGTCCGGAGGTGGGCCGCGGCTGTGGCGGTCGGGGCATCATCCATGGCTTCGAGCTGCTCGAGGGTCTAGGTTTCCACGATTGGGACTTCGACTATGTCCTGCTCGACTTCCTCGGCGATGTGGTCTGCGGCGGCTTCGGTCTACCCATCGCGCGCGACCTCTGTCAAAAGGTGATCGTGGTCGGGTCCAACGATCTCCAATCGCTCTACGTCGCCAACAATGTCTGCTCGGCGGTGGAGTATTTCCGCGGGTTGGGCGGCAATGTCGGGGTCGCTGGCATGGTGATCAACAAGGACGACGGCACCGGCGAGGCCCAGGCCTTTGCCGAGGCGGTCCAGATCCCGGTGTTGGCCACCATCCCGGCACATGATGACATCCGGCGCAAGAGCGCCAACTATGAGATCATCGGCCGTCCGGGTGATCGCTGGGGGTCGATCTTCGCTGATTTGGCCACCAACGTGGGCGAAGCCCCGCCGATCCACCCCAAGCCGCTCGATCAGGACGCGCTCCTCGGGCTCTTCACGGGCGATGTGGTCGGTCGGCACGTGACCCTGGAGCCCGCGCTCGCTGAGGATATGTGCAGCGCCGAGGCCTTGCGCAAGCCGTCGCTCGAGGTGATCTACGACGATGTCTGAGCGACCCGACGACCCCGGCCAGTCCGCGCTCGGCGTCACCGCCGCGCCACCTTGTGGGGCGCCTGAGCGCCAGGCCCCGTCCGGCCCTCACGACCAGCCGCAGACCATGTGTCCGGCATTCGGCGCGCTGCGGGTCGGTCTGCGGATGCGGCGCACCGCCATGGTGCTGGTCGGCTCCGGCTGCTGTGTCTATGGTCTGACCTTCACGTCGCATTTCTACGGTGCGCGCCGCTCGGTCGGCTACGTCCCATTCGATTCGGAGACCTTGGTCTCGGGCGCGCTCTTCGAGGATGCGCGCGAGGCGATCCTCAAGCTCGCCGATCCCGAGCGCTACGATACCATCGTCGCCATCAATCTCTGCGTGCCGACCGCCTCGGGCGTACCCCTGCGGCTGTTGCCGAAAGAGCTCAACGGTGTACGGATCCTGGGGATCGACGTCCCTGGCTTCGGGGTTCCGACCCATGCCGAGGCCAAGGATGTCCTCGCCGGCGCCATGCTCCACTATGCGCGCGGCGAGGCTGAGCAAGGGCCGGTCCAGGCCCCGCGCGGCGGTCGCAGCGAGCGCCCCACGGTGACACTCCTCGGAGAGATGTTCCCGGCCGATCCAGTGGGCATCGGCATGATGCTCGAGCCGCTCGGTCTGGCGCCTGGACCGGTCGTGCCGACGCGCGAATGGCGCGAGCTCTATGCCGCGCTCGACTGTCGGGTCGCGGCGGCCATCCATCCGCAATACGCCGCGAGCGGCCGCGAGCTCGCCCTGGCCGGGCGCCCGATCGTGGGATCGGCGCCGGTCGGTCGCGAGGGGACCGCGCAATGGCTGGAGGCGATCGGCAAGGCGGCGGAGATCGCCTCCGACAAGATCGAGCTGGCCAAGAACCGCATCTTGCCGGCCATCGCCGGTGCGCTGGCCGGAAGCCCGATCAAGGGACGCATCACCGTATCGGGTTATGAGGGTTCCGAATTGTTGGTCGCCCGACTCTTGATCGAGTCCGGTGCCGAGGTGCCCTATGTGGGGACCGCGGTCGGCCGCACCCCTTGGTCCGAGCCGGATCTCGACTGGTTGCAGTCCAAGGGTGTGCCCGTGCGTTTTCGCGCCTCGCTCGAGCAGGACATCGAAGCCGTCCGTGCCCTCGAGCCGGATCTGGCGATTGGCACCACGCCGGTGGTTCAGAAGGCGAAGGAGATGAGTATCCCGGCGCTCTATTTCACCAATCTGATCTCAGCCCGCCCGCTGATGGGGCCGGCTGGCGCCGGATCCTTGGCCCAGGTCATCAATACCGCGCTCGCCAATCGAGATCGGTTCGGCGTCATGCGCCGCTTTTTCGCGGGCGTCGGGACTGGCGATGCGCGTGGGATCTGGGATCGGGCGCCGCTTTAGCGTTGTGGCGCGCCGAGCAGGCCGTCGTGGCGCGCCCGCGCGCGGGCAGCAACGACTGGCCATCGACGTCGAACCTGCAGGGATCTTACTGACATCATGTTGATCAACGATCTGGATCGGGCCGGCGGCTATTGGGGCTCGGTCTATGTCTTCACGGCCATCAAGGGTCTACAGGTCATCATCGACGGTCCGGTGGGGTGCGAGAACCTCCCGGTGACGGCGGTGCTGCACTACACCGACGGTTTGCCACCGCACGAGCTGCCGGTCGTGGTCACCGGGCTGGGAGAGGATGAGCTCGGGCAGAAGGGGACCGAGGAGGCCATGCGTCGGGCCCATGCCGCGCTCGATCCCACGCGCCCCACCGTGGTCGTGACCGGCTCGATCGCGGAGATGATCGGGGGTGGGGTGGTGCCCGAGGGGACGGGCATCCATCGCTTTCTTCCGCGCACCATCGATGAGGATCAATGGCAGAGCGCCAATCGGGCCATGTATTGGCTGTGGACCCAATTCGGTCTCAAGCGGGGTGGCATGCCCAAGGCCAAGCCGCGTCGAGCCGGCGAGGCGCCGCGGGTCAACATCATCGGACCCGCGTATGGAACCTTCAACATGCCCTCCGACCTGGCCGAGATCAGGCGTCTGGTCGAGGGGATCGGCGCGCGTGTCAATCAGGTCTTTCCGCTCGGAAGTCATCTGGATCGGGTCTCGGAGCTGGTCGATGCCGAGGTCAACATCTGCATGTATCGCGAGTTCGGGCGGGCGCTGTGCGAGGCGTTGGAGCGGCCGTATCTCCAAGCGCCCATTGGATTGCACAGCACCACCAAGTTTCTTCGCACGCTCGGCGAGCTGCTCGGTTTGGATCCCGAGCCCTTCATCGAGCGCGAGAAACACACCACCATCAAGCCCATCTGGGACCTGTGGCGGTCGGTGACGCAGGATTTCTTTGGAACCGCCAGTTTCGGCGTGGCGGCGAGCGAGACCTACGCGCGCGGTCTGCGTCATTTCCTCGAGGATGAGCTCGGCATGCCCTGCCATTTTGCCTTTGGGCGGCAGGCCGGCGTGAAGCCCGACAACGATGCCGTGCGCGCGGCCGTGCAAAGCAAGACGCCATTGATCGTCTTCGGCAGCTACAACGAGCGGATGTATCTCGCCGAGATCGGTGGGCGCGCCGCCTACATCCCGGCATCCTTTCCCGGGACCGTCATTCGTCGCCATACCGGCACTCCCTTCATGGGCTATTCCGGGGCGACCTATCTCGTCCAGGAGGTGTGCAATGCCCTCTTCGACGCACTCTTCCACATCATCCCGCTGGGCACCGATCTGGACAAGGTCGATCCGACCCCTGCCCGACAGCACCGTGAGCTGCCATGGGATCAGGATGCGCTTGCCGCCTTCGACCGCGTTGTCGATGCCGAGCCTGTGCTGGTGCGCATCTCAGCGGCCAAACGGTTACGCGACGCCACCGAGCGGTCCGCGCGGGCCGCTGGCGAGGAGCGGGTGAGCCTCGCTCGTCTGCTCCAGACCCAGCAAAACCGTTAGGCTCCTATCCATTCCCCTCCTTGCCCGCCCTGTCGATCCAGTGGTCGACAGGGCGTCTGCCTGCCCATCGAATCACCCAATGCGCTCGCGCTTGGCCGCCACTGACAGGCGGTTCATCGAGTGGCGAGCGGCCGAACACTGACCTCGCTCAGTCGGGATGCAAAACCAGGTGTAAATGTAGATTGACATCTACGCCAGTCAAGCTAGACTGACACCTAGTCGAAACACCTCGTCACCTTTCGTAACGCATCCGTGAGACCAGGCCAACACATCGCATCGCATTCCCGGACCAGTCGGGCGGCCGTCATCTCATATGATCGTGTATTGGTGATTCGATCGTCGTGCACCGACGCCCGCCAATGGCCTGCGAGCCAAGCGCGTCAACGGCCCGACGGAAATGTTCAGTCCTCGATTCGAGGACTAGTGAATCGAGAAGTCGCCCAGCATCAGCGGGCAATCTCGCCGCCGCGGTCGGAAGGACCGTGGCGTCCCCCGCCGCACGGGGCCAGTGCGGTATCTCTTGAGTTCATCTCCTAGTGGAGGATCGATCAATGGCTGAAAACACCAGCGTGTCCGGGCTGACTGAAGAAGAAGCGAAAGAGTTCCACGGTATCTTCGTGCAAAGCATGACCACGTTCTTCGGGATCGTGATCGTCGCTCATATCCTGGCTTGGCTGTGGCGTCCCTGGCTGTAAATCGTCCGCACAGTTGCACTGGCGCCGCGCGGTGCCGGTTGCACGACGATTGGCCCTATTCCTATCCAGGAGAACGCAATAATGATGTCGACTGAAAGCTTGTGGAAAATCTGGTTGATCATGGATCCGCGACGCATCCTGATCGCGCTCTTTGCCTTCTTGATCGTCTTGGGTCTTGCCATCCACATGATCCTGCTCAGCACCGACGACTTCAATTGGCTCGAGGACGGTATTCCTGCCAGCTCCCAAGTCAAGCAGGTGACGCCGGTTGTGCCCCAAAGGCAGTAGCGTCCTTTTCGGGGGTGGCAGGGGAGGCATGGCCGAGTGGCCAGACCCCACCTACCGCCGACAGTGCTAAGAGGAGGCAGCCGAGTCGGATGCCTCCCCAGCAGAGGATTGAACAATGGCCATGCTCAGTTTTGAGAAAAAATACCGCGTCCGTGGCGGGACGCTGATCGGGGGAGATCTATTCGACTTCTGGGTGGGGCCGTTCTATGTCGGCTTCTTCGGAGTGTCGGCGTTCTTCTTCGCATTGTTGGGGACGCTCCTGATCGTTTGGGGCGCCGCCCTCGGTCCGACCTTCAATATCTGGCAGATCAACATCGCGCCGCCCGATCTCAGCTACGGCCTAGGGATGGCGCCGCTCACCGAAGGTGGGCTCTGGCAGATCATCACCTTCTGCGCGATCGGTGCCTTCGTCTCTTGGGCGCTGCGTGAAGTGGAGATCTGTCGCAAGCTCGGGATCGGCTTCCACGTTCCCTTCGCCTTCGCGTTCGCCATCGGCGCCTATATCACGCTCGTCGTGATTCGGCCGTTCCTGATGGGCGCTTGGGGTCATGGTTTTCCGTACGGAATCCTGAGCCACCTGGACTGGGTCTCGAATGTCGGGTATCAACACCTGCATTTCCACTACAACCCGGCCCACATGATCGCGATCACCTTCTTTTTCACCACCTGCTTGGCGCTCGCGATGCATGGATCGCTCATTCTCTCGGTCACCAATCCCGCCAAGGGCGAGCCCGTTGGGACCGGCGAGCATGAGAACACCTTCTTCCGGGATCTGGTTGGCTACTCGATCGGCGCGCTGGGCATTCATCGCCTCGGCCTGTTCCTGGCGCTGGCCGCGGTCTTCTGGAGTGCCGTGTGCATCGTGATCAGTGGACCGTTCTGGACCCGCGGATGGCCGGAATGGTGGAACTGGTGGCTCGAGCTTCCACTCTGGTAGGCCCAGGAGATAACGATGGCTGAATATCAGAACATTTTTACGGCCGTGCAGGTGCGCTCCCCGGCTTATCCGGGTGTGCCGATGCCGAAAGGCAACTTGCCACGAATCGGCAAACCCTTCTTTTCTTACTGGGCAGGAAAGATCGGTGATGCTCAGATCGGTCCGATCTATCTCGGCTTCACGGGCACGCTATCCTTGATCTTCGGCTTCATCGCCATCGAGATCATCGGATTCAACATGCTCGCGTCCGTCAACTGGAATCCGATCGAGTTCATCAAGAACTTCTTCTGGCTGGCGCTGGAGCCGCCGCCACCGTCATACGGTTTGAGCATTCCGCCCTTGTCCGATGGTGGCTGGTGGTTGATGGCTGGGTTCTTCCTGACGGTCTCCATCATCCTCTGGTGGATCCGGACTTGGAAGCGAGCCGCCGATCTGGGGATGGGTCAATGGCTGTCCTGGGCCTTTGCCGCGGCGATCTTCTTCTATCTGAGCCTGGGCTTCATTCGCCCGATCATGATGGGAAGTTGGGCTGAAGCCGTGCCTTTCGGAATCTTCCCGCACCTCGACTGGACGGCAGCCTTCTCGATTCGCTACGGCAATCTCTATTACAACCCATTCCACATGCTCTCGATCGCCTTCCTCTACGGGTCGGCACTACTGTTCGCCATGCATGGGGCGACGATCCTGTCGGTCAGCCGCTTCGGTGGCGATCGTGAGATCGATCAGGTGACTCATCGTGGCACGGCGGCCGAGCGAGCCGCCCTCTTCTGGCGTTGGACGATGGGCTTCAACGCGACGATGGAATCCATCCATCGTTGGGCCTGGTGGTTTGCGGTGCTGACGGTCGTGACCGCAGGTATCGGAATCCTCTTGACCGGAACCGTCGTCGACAACTGGTATCTGTGGGCAGTGAAGCATGGTGTCGCCCCGAGCTATCCGTTCGAGACCCCAGCGATCGATCCCACGCTGATGCAGGGGGTGGCGCAATGAGTATCCTGAAGCTGACCTCGGTTCCAGTCGCGGTCGCCGTGGCCTCCGTCGTACTGATCGGTTGCGAGCGTCCGCCACCCGAGACCGTCCAGTTGGGCTATCGTGGCTTGGCCATGGAGCACGTCCAGAATCCACGTGATCTTGCTCGCAGCTATGCGGCCAATCAGCCACCCGAGGCCATCCCAGCGGCGGCCCCAGGTGGTCCCATGGTGACCGACGTCTATCAGAACGTTCAGGTTCTGAATGATCTGACCATGGCCGACTTCACCCGACTGATGGTTGCCGTGACCTTGTGGGTCTCGCCGGAAGAAGGCTGCAATTATTGCCATGTCCCGGGTGACTTCGCCTCAGACGACATCTACACGAAGGTCGTCTCGCGACGGATGTTCCAGATGACTCGCGACACCAATGCGGGATGGAAGGACCATGTCGCCGATACGGGTGTGACCTGTTACACCTGCCATCGTGGCAATCCGGTTCCCGAGTATGTCTGGGTGACCGATCCAGGTCCGAAGTTGCCGTCCGCGGTGGCCCCGACCGGGCAAAATATCGCAGCGTCCTCGGTGGCCTATTCCTCGTTGCCGTTCGATCCCTTCACCCCGTTCCTGGATCAAGCCAATGAGATTCGTGTGATCGGGGATTCCGCTCTACCGAGCGGCAATCTGGCTTCGACGAAGCAGGCGGAATGGACCTATGGCTTGATGATGCATCTGTCCGACGCGCTCGGAGTCAACTGCACCTACTGCCACAACAGCCGCTCGTTCTTTGCCTGGGATCAAAGCACCCCGCAGCGGACCACGGCATGGTACGCGATCCGGCATGTCCGCGAGATGAACCAGGATTACATCTGGCCATTGAACGATGTGCTGCCGGAGAGCCGTAAAGGCCCGTTGGGCGACCCCTACCGGATCGCCTGCTTCACCTGCCATCAGGGTGCCTATAAGCCGCTCTATGGTGCGCAGATGCTCAAGGACTACCCGGCACTTGCCGGTCCGGCCCAGGCGGCTGCGCCTGAGGCGGCCCCGGTCGAGCCTGCCGCGGAAGCCTCAGAGGACGCTGCGCCAGCGACGGCCCTCTAGAGCAGCCCGCTCGGCTTGGATTGATTGGAGGATCGGCAGGAGTGCCGCAAGGGTGCGCCGGGCCATCTCGGCGCGGGTAGATACAAGGTGATCAGCGGGCCCTGGCGGAGCCGACTCCGGACGCCGACCATGAGAGGGCCCGAGACGCCTCGCGAGGCTCGAATGCTTCCGCGGGGTCTGTGTGAGGAGGTTTCGATGACCGTTCGCAGCGAGATGACCAGTGGTCCGATGCGGGCCGAGGTGAAAGATTTTCCTGATATCGTTGTGTCGAGCCTCGTCGCCTTCTCGTCGCTCGTGGTCGTCGCGCACATCCTGGTCTGGTTGTGGCGCCCCTGGCTCTAGTAGCCGGTGGTTTGGCGATTGGTGTAACCCACCGGGCGTTTGCCGTCAGGCAACACCCATCCGTTTGATACTGGAGAAAGTACGATGATGCACAAAATCTGGCAGATCTTCGATCCACGTAGGACCCTGGTGGCTTTGTTCGGTTTTCTGTTCGTCTTGGCGCTGTTGATCCACTTCATCCTGCTCAGCAGCCCAGCCTTCAATTGGCTTTCCGGCGCTTGATTCAGGCCGCGTGGCTCAGCGTAAGTCCGGGGATGCCGACCGTGACACGATACGGAAACTCGGCTCCCCAATGTGGTCCTCGCCGCGGGGAAGAACGCGGTAACGGCCAACTGGCCAATCGATGAAACGTGAGGGTAATTCCATGGCTGAAGAGAAAAGCATGACCGGACTGACCGAAGAAGAAGCGAAGGAATTCCACGGAATCTTCGTCCAGAGCATGACCGGGTTCTTCGGAGTCGTCATCATTGCTCATATCCTGGCCTGGCTGTGGAGGCCGTGGCTGTAGTCGACTTGACCGCGACCATATGATGGAAACCGACGGGAAGAGCGCAGCGACCTGCATCGTCCCGCGTCAAGTCCTTAGGAGATAACCCATGCCCATGCATAAAATCTGGCAGATCTTTGATCCGCGCAGAACGCTGGTCGCCTTGTTCGGCTTCCTGCTCGTCCTTGCCCTCCTGATTCATTTCATCCTGCTCAGCTCGGCCAGCTTCAATTGGTTGGCAGGTGATGCCGCGATGGGTCAGGCTGCGGCCGTGACGCCAGCCGCGCAGATGTCGCCTCTCCCGGTCCGATAATCTCGGCCATCGATCACGGTCATGGGCGGCGCTCGCTCCGAGCGCCGCCCACGACCGTCGCCTCACTTCTCAATGCTCCAGTTCCGTGACACCATCATTCTGCGCACGCACGCGCCTATCGAGATCATCGAGATCACCGCGCAAGTCCGTGCGAGTCTGGCGCGCAGCGGTTTGTCTCAAGGTCTGTTGACGCTCTTTTCGGCGCACACGACCGCCTTCGTGTGTCTCAACGAGAAAGAGACCATGTTGCAGCAGGACATGCTGGATTTCCTGGGAGGAATCGCCCCGCCCGCGATCGGCTATCGACATGACCAGGCCCCCGTGGATGGACGGGTGAACGCACATGCTCACCTCATCGGGCTGTTCATGAATGCCTCCGAGACCATTCCGGTCGCTGAACGCGCGCTCTGTCTTGGCGAGTGGCAATCGATCTTTTTTGTGGAGCTCGATGGTCCAAGGCCGCAACGCAAGGTTCAGCTCCAGATGATGGGTGAGGGTTAGTGCATGCAGGCCGCCGACATCGATGGTTTTTTTGCGGATCCCGCGGCGCTGGATCAGGAGGACTATCTCTGGCTCGATTATGAACTTGAATGTCGTGGCGACCCCCAGGTGGCGGTTGCTCATTTTTGTTCCGAGCAATCGACGGCCCAGTGGAGGCGTGTCGGCTCGACCGAGGATCTGCGTGCGCGTCATGGTGCCAAGGCTGTCGCACTCGATGTGCTCGGGACGCGCGCCGAATTCAGTCTCGGCTTGAGTTTGCCAGGGTCTGGACCAGTCCAGGTCTGTCGCGTGCGCATCGCCCATCCGCACCGAAATTTCGGCGCCCGGATCCCGAATCTGCTCAGTGCCGTCTGCGGCGAGGGAACCTTCTTCACGCCTGGTATCCCGGCTGTCAAGCTCCTGGACATCGACTTCCCGGAAAGCTATCTTGCCTCCTTTCGCGGGCCACGGTTTGGTGTCGCCGGATTGCGTGATCTGCTCCAGGTCGACGATCGGCCGATCTTTTTTGGAGTCATCAAACCAAACATCGGACTCGATCCTCAGTCCATGGCCGAATTGGCACTCGCGGGTTGGCTGGGCGGACTCGATGTTGCCAAGGATGACGAGATGCTCTGCGATACACCCTGGTGCAGCTTGGCCGACCGCACGCGGGCCCTGGGTGAGGCGCGCCGTCGCGCCGAGGCGCAGACCGGGGTTCCCAAGCTCTACCTGGCCAATATCACCGATGAGGTGGAGCGTTTGGTCGAGCTGCATGACCTGGCGGTTGCCAATGGCGCGAATGCGGTGATGCTGAACGCATTGCCGGTCGGGCTGAGCGCCGCTCGGATGTTGTCCGCTAAGAGTCGAGTGCCGCTCGTTGCGCATTTTCCGATGATCGCGGCCATGAGTCGTCTCGATGGATTCGGTGTCAGCACACGGGTGATGACGAAGCTGCAGCGTCTGGCCGGATTCGATGTCATCATCATGCCCGGTTTCGGTCAGCGCATGATGATGACGGATGACGAGGTGTGCGGCAATGTACACGCCTGTCTCGAGCCGCTGGGAGGACTTGCCCCAAGTCTACCCGTTCCAGGTGGAAGCGATTGGGCGGGCACCTTGAAAAATCTCCACGAGAAGGTTGGAACCCGTGATTTTGGTTTCGTCCCGGGTCGTGGGGTCTTCGGGCATCCACAGGGTCCGCGGGGTGGCGCGGCCAGTATCCGGCAAGCATGGTCAGCCATCGCTGCTGGCGTGGCGATCGAGGAGCATGCACGTGATCATCCTGAGCTGGCGGCGGCGCTCGCGACATTTGGTTGAGTTCGGTTGGAAGTGTCCCCAAATCGTCAGGTTTGGCCCGTGTGGTTGGAGGTCGTGATTGAGCGCCAGAATCGTCCTACCCTTGGCTCCCGATGCTCTGGAGCGACATGCGCAACGCGAGGCCCGTGAAGAGGTCATCCTCGTCGATGAGCAGGATCGCGAGCTTGGCTCGGCCGCGAAACTTGCCGTCCATCATGACGGTCAACTCCATCGTGCCTTCTCCGTCTTGGTGTTCGATACACGTGACCGCCTGCTGTTGCAGCGTCGTGCTGACTGTAAGTATCACTTTGCGACGCGCTGGTCAAACACTTGCTGTGGGCATCCGCGTCCTGGTGAGTCGACCGACGGAGCGGCTGGTCGTCGCCTGAAAGAGGAATTTGGCATCCGAGTTCCCCTCGGTGAGCGGACTCAACTCGTCTATCGCGCCGAGGATCAGACCTCCGGCCTGATCGAGCATGAATATCTGCACATCTTCTTCGGCTTCCATACCGGTGATCCGCGACCTGATCCCGCCGAGATCGGCGCATGGCGCTGGATGTCGATTCCACATGTTCGGGAGGCGATTGCCCGGCGCCCCGCATGGTTCACGCCATGGTTTCGCCTCTTGATGGAACGACTCTTCTCGGACGTGGCTCATCCAGCGCCGGTCGACTGACACCAACATCGGGTGTCGAAGATTCGCCATCGAGACATTGTACTGGCCGCACCATGGACATTCGCGATCATGACCTCTGAGGATCGTCTCACCGCGCCGTCACGCGCGACGCCCGAGACCCACCAACGCGGATCAGACAAGGTCTCGCGCATTCCGATCAAGATCGAACCGGCGCCGGCCATCCAGCGTAAGCCCGACTGGATCCGTGCTCGTGCCCCGGTCGGCGAAGGCGTGACCCGCATCAAACGCTTGCTGCGCGAACGTGGTCTAGTGACCGTCTGTGAGGAGGCCATGTGCCCAAATCTTGGGGAGTGCTTCAGTCACGGCACGGCGACCTTAATGATCCTAGGCGACATCTGCACTCGGCGCTGTCCGTTCTGCGATGTCGCGCACGGTCGACCACTGCCGCCCGATCCTGACGAGCCGCGGCGTCTCGCCGAGTCGATCGCGGCCATGGATCTGAGTTACGTGGTGGTGACCTCGGTCGACCGGGATGATCTGCGCGATGGTGGGGCGGGTCATTTTGCCGCCTGCTTGCGCGCGATTCGAGCCCGCTCGCCGCGTATCAGGATCGAGGTGCTGGTGCCTGATTTTCGCGGTCGCGCGGCGCTCGCCATCGAGCAATTCATCGACATGGCCAAGCCGGATGTCTTCAACCATAACCTCGAGACCGTTCCGCGACTCTATCCACGGGCGCGACCAGGTGCCGATTATGCCGGCTCACTGAATCTCTTGAGCGCGTTCAAGGCGGCACATCCGAGCGTCCCGACCAAGTCGGGACTCATGCTCGGTCTTGGCGAGACCATCCAGGAAGTCGAGGAAACACTCAGCGACCTGCGTGATCATGCGTGCGACATGTTGACGTTGGGCCAGTATCTCCAGCCGAGCCGCGAGCATTACCCGGTTCAACGCTACTGGACGCCGGATGAGTTCGATGCACTGCGCCACCTGGCCGAGTCCATGGGATTTGCCAGCGTGGCCAGTGCTCCCCTGGTGCGCTCGTCCTATCATGCCGATCGGCAGGCTCACGCACTGCAGAAGAGCGGCCACTCGCCGACTTGACCAGCCGGCTGACGGGGATTCAGGTGTCCGCCGACGCGGTCGATCCGCCGGACCGGCGGGGCGTGCCTCCAGTCGTGGTGGCGCTCTGGCGTTGCAACATGACCAGCCGGGTTCGGGAGCGTCGGTCATGCCAGGCGAGTCCATCGCGATCGATCAGACTCCACCATAGACCAATCCCTGCCGGCGCTAGGCTCAGGGTCGCCCAGCCGAGACGCCTCAGCGCATCCCGTCCGCTCAGGTTGGTCCCGTCATCGCGGATGACGCGGAAACGCCAGGCGCGCATGCCGAGCGTCTGCCCGCCGCGGCTCCAGAAGAAGACATAGAACCCACCGATGATCCCGAGCAGGTAGAGTCGCATCAGGAGCAGTGACACTGGGTGCCCGTCGGGCGTGGTGCCGGTGAGCAGACCATAGGGGATGACGACCAGCATCAGGGCCAGGATCAGAACACCGAGCAACAGCGTGCTGTCATAGAGGAGCGCGCCGATGCGCCGCCCCAGCGAGGGAACCTTGGCAAGACTGATGTCGAAGTCCATGATCTGGGTCCGATAGAAACGATCGTCTTAGGCCGGGTGTGCAGGGGCCGGGCGGGAGACTCCACGGCCGGGTCACAGCTTAGCAGAAACCCATGCAAATCTCTGTCAAGTCCATCCTGTTTCGGCTCTTGCGTCATGTGCCCATGCCGCTGATCGCGATCTTGATCGGCCTGGCCGTCGGGGTCGCGGTGTGGGCGCTGTTGGATCAGGTCCAGGGGCGTCAGGTGGCGAAGATCTTCGATCAGGAGCTTCAGGCACAGCTCGAGCAGCGTGCCCGAGAGAGTCTGATCCGGTTCGACCGTTATCTTTCCAACTATGCCGCGACCACTCGGCTCCTAGCCAACCATCGCCAGCTCGCCGCGTATCTGGAGCCGCTCTTCTGGTTCGAGGATGATGTGCTTGAACCCATCATCTACACCGACTTCCAGCCTCAATGGTTGTCCGATTTCTTCGATCGGCAGCCACTCACCGCCCCGAGTCATATCCTGCTGACCGACCAACGCGGCCGGATTCGCGAGATCTTCCAGTCCGGCGCGGATGCCCTGCCTGCGGAGATCTCCTCCCAAGTCTCGCAGCGGCTGCTCGATGTCCGCGAGGTCCGCTCGGTCATCGAGCGACTCGATGAGCGAATCTATCTGTTGAGCACTGATGCCATTGAGGATGCCGGCGGATATGCGATGGGCTACCTGGTGGTGCTGGTGCCGATCGATGATGCGTTTCTCGCCTCTTCGCAACGAGGTCTTGTGGTCGAGCGTGCGGCGGTGGCCTTGGTCGATGGAGATGATCAGCGGATCATCGCGAGTGTCGATTCCAACAGCCTCGAGCCAGGCAGCCATCTCACCGAGCTGGCACGGCGCTTTCTGATCACCTCCCAGTCATTGCCCGAGTACGAGGGGGTCGAGTCACACGTATTGTTCGCGACCTTCGTTCCGCACAGCGCGGTCGAGAAGATGTCGCGGCATGTCCGGATCTTCGAGCGTCGTCAACGAGGGATCGCGGCCGTGGTCTTCGTCTTGGTGTTCACCGCGCTCATCTATTTGGTGTCATCGCGACTCAATGCCGTGCTCAAACGGATGACCCGCTTCTCCCAGCGCGCGCTGGGCATCCCCGAGCCAGGCTTCCAACGCGCCGGCAACCAGCTGCTGCTCCTCGAGGAATGGATCCAGCATTTCACCCAGTTGGTGCTGAAGGCGCGCGAGGAGATGAGCATGCGCCATCAGGCCGAGATGCGTGAGAGCGAGGCGCTCAAGGCCGCGGTCATGGAGGCCTCGCTCGATGCCGTGGTGACGCTCGACCAGGCGGGGCGGATCATCGAGTTCAATCCGGCCGCCGAGCGGATGTTCGGCATCGAGCGGCGGGCCGCGCATGGGCTCGTGTTCGCGGAGCATTGTTTACCCGAGATCGCGCGTCCGGCCTTCCAGCGCCTGCTCGATCGCTCGCGCCACAGATACCGTGAGCCACAGGGGCGGGGGGAGCTGGTCGCCAGAGGGCAGGAGGATGCCGAGATTCCAGTCGAGCTCTCGATCGTCCCGATCGATCTGGAGGCTGAGCGCTTCGTGACCCTCTACATCCACGATATCACCGCGCGCAAGCAGAGCGAGCAGGAGATCAAGAGTCTCGCGCGCTTTGTCAGTGAAAGCCCCAATCCCATCCTGCGCGTGACCGATACTGGGGTCATCGTGTATGCCAACCGGACCAGCCGCCCACTGTTGCTGGCTTGGGAGGCTGAGCCGGGTGACCGATTGCCGGATGCCTGGATGGAGGAGGTCATCCAGGCGCTGGAGACCGGCGCGCCCCGCGAGCGCGAGCTGGAGGTGGCCGGTCAGGTCTATTCGCTCCTGTTCGCGCCGATCCGTGATTTGGGTTACCTCAACATCTATGCGCGCGAGACCACGGCGGTGCGTCGTGCCGAGCAAGAGGCGCGCCAGCATCAGGCCGAGCTCGTCCATGTCTGCCGGCTCAGCACCATGGGTGAGATGGCCACCGGGATCGCCCATGAGCTCAATCAGCCGCTCTCGGCGATCGTCAACTATGCCAATGGCTGTAGTCGCCGATTGCAGAGCCTCAACCCCAACATTGGTGAGCTGGTCGGGGCCATGGGACAGATCACGGCGCAGGCGCAGCGCGCGAGCGAGATCATCCGTCGGCTGCGTGCCCTGGTCGGGAAACAGCCACCCAGTCGTGCCGATGTCGATCTCAATCACCTGGTGCGCGAGGTCTGCTCCTTCATCGAGCTGGAGACCAGCCGCATTGGACTCCAGATCGAGCTGGATCTGCGCCCCAGCCCGATCATGGTCCATGTCGATCTGGTCCAGATCGAGCAGGTCCTACTCAATCTCGTGCGCAACGCGATCGACGCCCTCCAGGACATCGACGCTGAGCGTCGTCACCTGTCGATCAGCACCAGCGTACTGGCCGGTCAAGCCCTGGTCGCGGTTCGCGATTGGGGCGTCGGCATGAGCGCCGAGCGTTTCCAACGGCTCTTCCATCCCTTCTTCACGACCAAGGAGGGGGGGATGGGCATGGGCTTGGCCATCAGCCAAACGATCGTGGAAAATCACGAGGGGCGCGTGTGGGCCGAATCCGAGCTCGGAGTCGGGTCGACCTTTTATGTCTCGCTCCCACTGGCCGAGGCCACCTCGTCCGAGGCGCTGGAGGGCGAGCCGCTGGAGAATCTGACATGACCAATGAATCCACCGTTTTCGTCGTCGATGATGACCAAGCCATGAGGACCTCGCTGCAGTGGCTGATCGAATCCACTGGCATGTCAGTGCGGACCTATGAATCCGCCGCCGACTTCCTGGCCGGCTACTACCCAGGGCGCGCCGGTTGTCTGTTGCTCGATGTGCGCATGCCGGGGATGAGCGGGCTGGAGCTGCAAGCACACTTGGAACAGGCGGGTTATCGGATACCTGTCATCATCATCACCGGGCACGGGGATGTGCCAATGGCGGTGAAGGCGATGAAGTCTGGTGCCGTCGATTTCATCGAGAAGCCCTTCCATGACGAGGATCTGCTGCGCAGTATCCGCCGAGCGCTCGAGTCTGATGAGCGCCATCGCGCCAATCGGGCGGCGCGCGCCGAGATTGCGGCGCGTCTCGCTCAGCTGACCCCGCGCGAACACGAGGTCATGGCGATGGTGACCGACGGCAAGTCGAACAAGGATATCGCCGCCGCGCTTGGTGTCAGTGCCAAGACGGTCGAGGCCCATCGCGCGCGCGTCATGGAGAAGATGCGGGCCGATTCACTCGCCGAACTGGTACGCATGGCGCTCACGGTGGCGCCCGACGAGGGGCCGCGCTGAGCACACGCCGACCTCGCGCGACACCGACCGGGACCCTCTGTCGAATGGGGTTTGCTCGCAAGCCGCGAGCGCAGCACAATGCGCGATCAATCTTGATTCTCAGGAGACTGAATCGATGTCCAACAAGGCCCCCTGGATCACCTATCGCCCCGAGCTGAAGGTGCTCGATTGCACCGTTCGTGACGGTGGGCTCGTCAATGCCCACCAGTTCAGCGACGCGCTCGTCTCCGCGCTCTATCGGGCCTGCCTTGCCGCGGGTATCGATTACATGGAGATCGGCTACAAGAATTCTCCGCGGATCTTTCCGCGGGACAAGTTCGGCCCTTGGCGGCACTGCGATGAATCGGATCTGCGTCGTATCGTCGGTGATCATGATCCCGCGACGAGCGGCTTGAAGCTCGCGGCCATGGCCGATGCAGGCAAGAGCGACTGGCAGACCCAGCTCGATCCTGCCAGCGAGAGTGTGCTCTCGATGATCCGTGTCGCCTTCTATGCCCATCAGGTCTCGGAGGCGGTCGACATGATTCGCCACGCCACCGAGCTGGGCTACGAGACGACCGCGAACCTCATGGCGGTCTCCAATCTCACCGAGGCCGAGATCGATACCGTGCTCGAGGCGATCGCCACGACACCGGCGAGCACCATGGTGATCGTCGACAGCTTCGGTTATCTCTATCGCGAGCAGGTCGACCGGCTCTATCACAAATACAGTGATGCACTGAAGGGGACGGGCATGGAGATCGGAATCCATGCCCACAACAACCTTCAGTTGGCGTTCGCCAATACCATCGAGGCGATCATCCTGGGTTGCAATCGTGTCGATTCGACGATCTTTGGTTTTGGCCGGGGTGCCGGCAATTGTCACACCGAGCTCTTGCTGGGCTTCCTGCGCAATCCAAAGTTCAACGTCCGCCCGATCATCGAGGTCATTCAGCACCATCTGTTGCCGCTCCGTCAGACGCTCGATTGGGGTCCGTCCATCCCCTACAACATCACTGGACAGCTCAATCAGCACCCGCGCGCGGCGATCGAATGGCGCGAGGGCGCGACCCCGGACGACTTTCTGTCATTCTATGACAAGGTGGTCGCCGAGATCTGATGCGCCGCCTCGGGTCTGGCCCGACCGAGCGCGCGTCTCGCCATCCCCAACGTGCGCGCTGGCACCGGCTCGATGGTGTGCCGCGTACCGGCGCGCTCGGCTCAAGTGTCATTCCCGCGCCACTCGGGCTGGCATGGAGCCTCTTTGAACAGGCCGCTTGTGGTATCTAAGGTGCTGGTCGTTGCAAATATGTATCGCGGGCTGAAAAAAGTTGCGCTTTTGTTCCTGTTGTAGGCTAAAATACTGTTGTCCTCAGTGCGGTCTGTCGGTCCATGTCGAGCTTGATAAACGACCGGTGACGACCGATGATGGGTGCGGACTTACGGCGAACGAGCGATTAAACCAAGACGCTGTTGTTTTTTACTGACATGTCGTCCAACGTCGGTCGACGGCCGAGATCGAATCATCATCCACCCACCTCAATAGGTAAAGTAAAGATGCGCAAACAGAAAAAGACCTCACGCTTGGCAGCGCTCGCGATGGCTGCGTCACTGGCCTCTCCGCTGGTCGCCCTGGCCGACTACAACTACGAGCACTTCTGGTCGGCCCAGCCTGAGGGGACCGGTTGGGTCACCGGCTACGGCGAGTGCTGGCAGAGCATCCATGGACCTGGCGGCCTCGAGCCCTGCGCGCCAGCGGTGGCGGCCGTGCCGAAGGAATTCACCGTTCGACTGAACTTCGAATTCGACAAGTATCGGCTCGAGAACGTCGTCAACGACAACGAGCTGCGCCGTCTCGACGACTATATCGCCCAGGTCAAGACGACGCCGACCCGCGAGGAGATCGCGCTGGTCGGTCACACCGATGCCAAGGGCTCGGATGAGTACAACATGGCCCTCGGCATGCGTCGCGCGCAGACGATTCGCGACTACATGGTCAACCAGGGTATTCCCGCGAGCGACATCGTTTCGGTCGAGAGCCGCGGCAAGCGTGACCTGCTCCCGGACTTTGATCCCTTCTCGGTCCAACAGCGCCGTGTCGTGATCAACGCCGAGTACGAGAATCGCTGACATCCATGACCGGGGCGTCCCGCTCGCGCGCGAGCGGCCGCACGCGGATTCCAACAGGATGACGTTCCCGGCCTGATCTCAGCCGAGCGCCGACGCGCCGTGCGCCGGCGCAACCAGGTCCAGTAAGCCTCACCCCCCGATCGGGGCTTATCGGATGGCCGTTCATAGCTTGGCGTGGACGGCCTTTATCTCCTTCTCCGCTGTCCATCGCATCTCTATCTCCCTTTCCGATGTCCGTCGATTGGGCGTGATCGCCCAGCGCGGTCGCACGTGACCATTCCCATCCGAGTTGGTTTTCGCGCGAGTCTCGCGCCCGCTTCAGCCCCAGCTGTGCAGATATGAGCCGAATCGCAGGCGCAGGCCCTCTCACACTCAGATCTCTCTCGCCAGTCGGACGGCCTCGCCGAGATAGCGGGCTGGGGTGAGACGCATCAATTCCTCCTTGGCGGCGGCTGGGATCTGCAAGCCATCGATGAAGCGCGCGAATCCCTGTTCATCCACGCGTTGACCGCGCGTGAGCTCCTTGAGCCGCTCATACGGATGATCGACCCCATAACGACGCATCATGGTCTGGATCGGCTCGGCCAGCACCTCCCAGTTGGCATCGAGGTCGGCCGCCATGCGCAGTGGGTCGCTCTCCAACTTGCCAAGCCCGCGCAGGATCGACTGGAGTGCGATGCTGGTGTGCGCGATCCCCACGCCAAGGTTGCGCAAGCTGGTGGAGTCGGTCAGATCGCGTTGCCAACGCGAGATCGGCAGCTGCTTGGAGAGATGTGAGAGGATCGCGTTCGCGATGCCGAGATTGCCTTCGGCGTTCTCGAAGTCGATCGGATTGACCTTGTGCGGCATGGTCGATGAGCCGACCTCGCCCGCGATCGTGCGCTGCTTGAAATAACCGAGCGAGATATAGCCCCAGAGGTCGCGACAGAGATCGATCAGCACGGTATTGAAGCGTGCGAGCGCGTCGAAGAGCTCGGCCATGGAATCATGGGGCTCGATCTGGGTGGTGTAAGGGTTCCAGGCAAGCCCGAGTGATTCGACGATCTGGCGCGCCAAGTCTGGCCAGTCGACGTTCGGATAGGTGACTCGATGGGCGTTGTAGCTGCCCACCGCGCCGTTCATCTTGGCGAGTAAGGGCACCCGAGCGACCTGCTCGCGCTGGCGGCGCAGCCGATGGACCAGGTTGGCCATCTCCTTGCCGAGTGTCGTCGGGGTGGCCGGTTGACCATGGGTGCGCGAGAGCATGGGCTGCTCGGCATAACGGTGGGCGATCTCGCGCAGCGCCGCGATCACCGCGTCCATCTGGGGCAGCAGGATCTGCTCGCGCCCGGCGTTGAGCATGAGCCCATGGGCGAGATTGTTGATGTCCTCGGAGGTACAGGCGAAATGGATGAATTCGCTGACCGCGTGCAGTTCCGGATGATCGGCGACTCGCTCCTTGATGAAATACTCCACCGCCTTGACGTCGTGGTTGGTGACGCGCTCGATCGTCTTGACCCGCTCGGCGTCGGCGCTGTCGAATCCGCTGATGATCTCCTCCAGCGTCTGCTCGGCAGCGCTCGAGAAGGGGGGCACCTCGGGGATTCCAGGATGCCGTGACAGTGCCTGGAGCCAGCGGATCTCGACCAGCACCCGATGACGGATGAGTCCGTATTCGCTGAAGATCGCGCGCAGCTCCGCGGTCTTGGATCCGTAACGCCCATCGATGGGCGAGATGGCGCTCAGGTGGGTGAGATCCATCGCCATGTGTTGATCTCCTCGTGTCGTCTGGATCGTCCGCGAGTCCCCGGCCGGGCGATGGTGTCTCGCTCGGCCGGGGACTCGCGACGGCGCAACCCCGTGCCTTTGAAGGGGGGTGCTGTCGCGGCTCAGCGGCGGGCGCGCTCAGCCCGCGAGTCGGCGCAGCACATAGTGCAGGATCCCGCCATGACGGTAGTAGTCGACCTCGTTCGGGGTGTCGATCCTGACCTTGGCGTCGAAGCGCGTGACCTTGCCCTCGGGTGTCGTGGCGTGGACCTCGACCTGTTTGGCTCGGGCATCATCGAGTCCGATGATGTCGAAGGTCTCGCGACCAGTCAGCCCCAGCGATTGGGCGGTATCCCCTGGCATGAATTCCAGCGGGAGTATCCCCATGCCGACCAGATTGGATCGGTGGATGCGCTCGTAGCTCTCGGCGATGACCGCGCGCACGCCCAACAGTCGTGGTCCCTTGGCGGCCCAGTCGCGCGATGAGCCCGAGCCGTACTCCTGGCCCGCGATGACGATCACTGGCGTCCCCTCGGACTGATAGCGCATGGCCGCGTCGAAGATCGAGAGCTGCTCGCCGCTGGGCTGGTGCAGTGTGACCCCGCCCTCGGTGCCAGGGGCCATCAGGTTGCGCAGCCGGATGTTGGCGAAGGTCCCGCGCATCATCACCTCGTGATTGCCGCGCCGCGAGCCCAGGCTGTTGAAGTCCTTGGGCTGCACACCCTTTTCGAGCAGATAGGCCCCAGCCGGCGAGCTCGGTTTGATCGATCCGGCCGGCGAGATATGGTCGGTGGTGATGGAGTCGCCAAGCAGCGCGAGACAGCGCGCGCCGATGATATCGGGCGTGGCCTCGACCTCCAGGGTCATGCCCTCGAAATAGGGTGGCTTGCGGATATAGGTTGAGTCAGGCCAGTCATAGGTCTGACTCGCGGCGACGTCGAGCGACTGCCAACGCGCGTCGCCACCATAGACATCGGCATAGGCGGCCGAGAACTCGGCAACCGTGACGTGCTCCGCGATTGCCTGGTTGACCTCCTCTTGGGTCGGCCAGATGTCCTTGAGATAGACGGGTTGGCCATTCGGCGCCGTGGTCAGTGGATCCTGAAGAGGGTCGAGATCGATGCGGCCAGCGATCGCATAGGCGACCACCAGTGGCGGGCTGGCCAGATAGTTCATGCGCACCTCGGCATGGACGCGGCCCTCGAAATTACGATTGCCCGACAGGATGGACACGGCGCAGAGGTCGTGATCGGCGATCGCCTGGGAGACCGGGGCGGGCAGGGGGCCCGTATTGCCGATACAGACGGTGCAGCCATAGCCGACATTGTGGAAACCGAGAGCCTGCAGCGGCGCGGTGAGACCGGCCCGATCCAGATAACGGGTCACCGCCATGGAGCCCGGCCCCAATGAGGTCTTGACCCAGGGCGCGGCCTTCAGACCCAGTGCCGCCGCCTTCTTGGCGACCAGACCGGCGGCCAGCATGACGCTGGGGTTGGACGTGTTGGTGCACGAGGTGATGGCCGCGACCACGATCGAGCCATCGCGGATCTCGACCTCCTGGCCGTCGATCAGTGCCTTGGCCGGTCCCTTCTCCGGAAGGTTGCGCTCCTTCTTCAGCGCCGCGAGGGCCGCCGGGAAGTGGCTCGCCATCGCGGTGAGCGGCACCCGGTCCTGCGGACGCTTGGGCCCGGCCAGCGAGGGCACGACATCACCGAGATCCAACGCGAGTGTCTCCGAATAATCGGCCGCGTCCGCGTCCGCGGTGTGCCAAACCCCCTGTGCCTTGCAATAGGCCTCGACCAGGGCGATCTGCGAGTCGGACCGTCCAGTCAAGCGCAGATAGTCGAGCGTCACCTGATCGATCGGGAAGAGCCCGCAGGTGGCGCCATATTCCGGCCCCATGTTCGCGATGGTGGTGCGCTCGCCCATGGGCAGGGTCGCGATCGCCGGCCCATAGAACTCGACGAACTTACCGACCACGCCATGCTTGCGCAGCATGTCGACGATGGTCAGCACCAGGTCGGTGGCGGTCACCCCTTCGCGCAGCGTCCCGGTCAGCTTGAAGCCGACGACCTTCGGAATCAGCATCGAGACCGGCTGGCCCAGCATGGACGCCTCCGCTTCGATGCCGCCCACGCCCCAGCCGAGCACCCCGATGCCGTTGACCATGGTGGTGTGTGAGTCGGTCCCGACACAGGTGTCGAAATAGGCCTGGGTGCGATCACCGAGTGGGTTGGGGAAGATCACCCGCGACAGGTACTCGATATTGACCTGGTGCACGATGCCGGTGTCTGGCGGCACCACCTTGAAGCCGTCCAGCGCCTTCTGACCCCATTTGAGGAATTGGTAACGCTCCTGGTTGCGCTCGAACTCGAGCTCGGCGTTCTGGGCGAAGGCCTCTGGCGAGCCGAAATGATCGACCTGCACCGAGTGATCGATGACCAGCTCGGCCGGCTGCAGCGGGTTGATCTTGGAGGGGTCACCCCCGAGTGCCTGCATGGCATCGCGCATCGCCGCGAGATCGACCACCGCCGGCACCCCGGTGAAGTCTTGCATCAGGACGCGTGCCGGGCGGTACTGGATCTCCTTCGAGGGCTCGGCCTTGGGATCCCAATGGGCGAGCTCCTCGATGTCACCGCGGGTCACCGTGACCCCGTCCTCGTTGCGCAGCAGGTTCTCCAGGAGGATCTTCAGCGAGAAGGGTAGACGACGACTGCCGGGGATGGCGTCCAGTCGAAAGATCTCGTAGTCCTGACCAGCAACCTCGAGTGTGGCTTTGGCGGCGAAACTATTTGTCATGCAAGGCTCCAAGTACGGGATGAACTTGCGTCCGATTCTAACGGTCACCCTCGTGCGACGCTATATGCTGCACCGCAATATTCGGTGTGACCATGGCCGGTCCACGCCAGTGGCCTAGCCGCGGGGCTCGGTCTCATGGCGGCTGGCGAGGTCGAGATAGTGGCGGGCGTCGGCGAGGATCCGGCGTCCTTGCATGAGCAGCTGCCAACGCGTGCCGCCGACCTGACGCCAGAGCATCGCGGCGCGGATGCCGGCCAGCAGCAGGGCGCGCACCCGATTCTGGTTGTCGGGATTGCGAAGATGCAATGGGTCGCCCCGCACGATGATGCGTGGCTTGAGCTGACTCAGCGTCTCGCTGTAGATCTCGGCGAGATGGGCGAGCATGTTGGGGTGCAAGAGTGCGAAATGTGCCTGTTTGGTCTGCGCCGCCGCGATCCCCGCGGCGATGCGCGCGAGCATGTCGGGGCGCTTGGCCAAGCTGCGCTCCAGTCGCATCAGGAGCACCACGTAGCGGGTCAGCTCCAGGTTGCGATCGGGCTTCCCGAGCAACTGGGCGATGATCTGGCGCGCGCCGCTCGCGACGGCGCCCGGCGCGCCAAACACCGCGCTCACGTCATCCGCGTCCACCTGGAGCAGGCTGTAGATGCAGGGCTCCATCGCGGCGGTGTCGGCCGTGCCCAGGCGGGCGACGCGCATGACGCAATGGACGGATTGATAGATGCCGGCAAGCGCGATGACGCGATCGAGCGGGTCGTGGTGCATGGGGTGAATCTCCTCCAGACGGCGGTGCGGCCGAATGATGAGTGATCGATCAAGCCGCGGTGTCCAGGAGGCAGTGCTGCCAGGCCGGGCGGGTCAACACCAATCATGGGTCCGGAAACGTTCCAGAAAGGTGTCGAATGCATCATCGCTGAGATGATTGATCCCGGCCGCGGCGCGGCGTCCACCACCCCCTGGAAATGCCCGACAGAGCCGATCCGCGCCGTCCGGGCGTGCCAGTGGCGCGCGCACGCTGACGATGAAGCCGCCGGTGGCGCGCTGGGTCAGGATGGCATGGGCCTGCCCTGGGGCGGCCTGGGCCAGGTCATTGGCCAGGACGCCGCTGGCGCGCCGCGCCCAGGCCGCGGCCGGGAGGCAGTACAGCCGACAGCCGTGGTCCGCGAAGACCGGAGTGACGGCGCGCGCCTGTGCCATGTCGTCCTGATAACCCGCCTGCAGCAGAGCGAACGTGGGCTCCGTGGCGATGAACTCGAGTGGGTCACGGTAGTGACTCAGTTGCCGAAAGAGCGCGTCGGGCGCAATCCAGAGATCCTCGAGGGTTTCGCCATAGCCGTTGTAGTTCAGATAGATTCCAAGCGCTCGGAGACGCTCCAGGTCGGCGGCGGCCAAGCCGAGCGGGGCAGCGGCCTGGCGCGCGGTCGCATCGAAGTTGTCGCCGAAGGTGCCTACCACGGCCCAGGCACGATGCGCGCCCTGGAGCGCCATGTCGACGAGCAGGCTCGTCCCCCGGTCGGCGCGGGTCTCGATGTGCGTCTCCAGGCGCGGATGCACTGGGATCTCGCCGGCATGGTGATGGTCGAAATAGCGGATCCAGGCGCCCTGCTCGAGCAGACGCGCGACCGCGTCCCGATTCTTGTCGAAGGAGAGATCGAGCACCGTCAGGCGATCTCCGGCGCGGGCCTCGATGCGCTCGAGAAGTGCGATATCGCGCTTGACGCCGGTGACGAGCTGGGCCTCGAGCGGCTCGGCAAGACGCAGCTGCTGGAGCGCGCAGAGCCCATCGGCGTCGCCATTGAAGACATCGTAGTTGGTCATCGCAACCCGTGATCGGTCGTTCCTTCATGGATGGTGTGGACATTGTCGCGAAATCATCGGTCGACAAAAAGCCCTATCGGCGTTGCCCGTGCGCATCCTGATCGGTAGACTTGACCATCTTTCCTCGATCCATTCAGCGTGCGGGGCGCAGCATCGCGGTACTGACGTGGAGTCAGACCAACCGAGCGCCTTGGTGCCGAGCGCCGGCCGCTGCCCCCAGTCAACCCCTCGATCCTTACCGGAGTCCTCATGGCCACCGAGCTTACCCTATCGATCATCAAACCCAATGCCGTGGCCAAGGACGCCATCGGCGCGATCCTGAGTCGTTTCGAGTCCAATGGACTGCAGATCGTTGCCGCGCGGATGTTGCACATGAGCAAGGAGCAGGCCGCGGCCTTCTACGCCATTCATCAGGGCAAGCCATTCTTCGATGAGTTGGTCGAGTTCATGACCTCGGGCCCGGTCATGGTTCAGGTCCTCGCGGGTGAAGACGCGGTGGCCAAGAACCGCGAGATCATGGGGGCGACCAACCCCGCGAATGCCGCGCCTGGTACGATTCGTGCCGATTTTGCCGATTCCTTCACCGAGAATGCCGTTCATGGCTCGGATGCGCCGGACACCGCCGCGACCGAGATCGCATTCTTCTTCCCCGAAGGAATCTGCGCGCGGACGCGCTGATCGCGGAGTCGCGCATGGTGAGCGCCGAGCGGCTGACCAATCTACTCGATCTCGATCTGGCCGACAGCGAGCGCCTGGCGGTCGCGCTTGGGTTCAAGGCCTTCCATGGTCGCAATCTCTTCAAGTGGATCCACAAGCACGGCGCGCTCGATCTCGGGGTCATGACCGATCTGCCCAAGGCGCTGCGCGTGGCGCTCCAGGAGATGGCCGAGATCCGCCCGCCGCGAATCATCCTGGAGCGTCCCTCGGAGGATGGGACCACCAAGTGGGTGATGGAGCTCACGGATGGCCAGCGCATCGAGACCGTTTTCATTCCGGAGGGTCGGCGCACGACCATCTGTGTCTCCTCGCAGGTCGGTTGCGCGCTCGACTGCGCCTTCTGCGCGACGGCCCGCCAGGGGTTCAACCGCAACCTGAGCGCCGGGGAGATCATCGGTCAGGTCTGGCAGGCGACCAGACGACTCGGCGCACCGCCGTCGAACGTGGTGATGATGGGCATGGGCGAGCCGCTCGCCAACTTCGATGCCGTGGTGAAGGCGATGGCTGTCATGCAGGACGATCTGGCCTACATGATCGCCAAGACCCGGCTCACCCTGAGCACCTCGGGGATCGTGCCGGCCATCGTGCGACTCGGCGAGGTCAGCGAGGTGTCTCTGGCCGTGTCGTTGCACGCACCCAATGATCCGCTGCGCGATCAACTGGTCCCGATCAACCGCAAATATCCATTGGCCGAGCTGCTGCCAGCCTGCAAGGCCTATGTGACCGGCGGGCGACGGCGGCGCGTGACCTGGGAATACGTGATGCTCGATGGAATCAACGACAGTCTTGCCCATGCCAAGCAGATGATTCGGCTACTCGAGGGGATCCCGTCCAAGGTCAATCTGATCCCCTTCAATCCGTTTCCCGGCAGTCTCTTTCGCACCTCTCCACCGGAGCGCATCGAGGCCTTTCGCGAGCGGCTCGCCCGTTCCGGTCTCTTCACCATGACGCGCAAGACCCGTGGCGATGAGATCGCGGCCGCGTGCGGACAGCTCGTCGGCCGCGTTCAGGATCGTACTCGCCGTCAGGTCATCGTCGGTCCGGGGCCGCGACCGTGACCAAGGTGCGGTTGGCATGGCGCATGGATCCGCGCTCAGCGCTCGGTGTGGCGATCCTGGTGTCGTGGCTCGTCGGCTGCGCGGGCGGCCAGCCACGCGTGATCGATGACCCCTTGGGACTCGAGCCGCGCGACAGTCCAGCTTCGCTCTATGTCCAGATGGCCGAGGAATATTACAATCGTGGCCAGCTCGAGATCGCCTTTCGCAATGCCCAGCAGGCACTCCAAGCCGATGCCAGCTATCCCAAGGCGCAGATCTGGGTCGCCTTCCTCTACGAGATGATGGGCAAGCTCGACCTGGCGTCCCGCCACTATGAGCGCGCGCTCGGGCTTGCGCCCAACAATGCCGATGTCCTCTATGCGCTCGGTGCCTATCAGTGTCGCCAAGGCCGTTATGACGAGGCCGAGCGTTACTTCCAGCGCGCATTGGACAACCCGCTCTATGCCACGCCCTGGGTCGCGCTGACCAATGCTGGAAACTGCGCCGTCAGCGCGGGTGATTCGGCCAAGGCACGATCCCATTATGAAGCGGCCCTGGTCGCGAACCCGGCCTTCGGTCCCGCGCTCGTGAAATTGGCCGAGCTCGAATCCAAGCGCGACAATCACCGCGCGGCCAAGGTGTATCTCGACCGCTATTTCGATCCGGCGACCCTGCGCACGCCCGCGATGGCCAAGACGGCACTGCTCCTGGCCATCGAGACCGAGCGGCACCTGGGTCAGCGCGCGCGTGCCGCCGAGTACGAGCGGATCTTGCGCGCGAACTTCCCGGAATCATCCGTGGTTCGCACTCAGTAGGAATCATCAACGTGACCAATCTGATCCAAGAGAGCTCGCCAGACGATCAAAAGGTGATCGATTTTGCCGAGAGCCCCGGCCGGCGCTTGCGGGTGCAGCGACAATCGCGCGGGTTGAGCATCGAATCGGTCGCCACGCGCCTGCATCTGCGTGCCGAGCTGATCGATGCACTGGAGCAGGACCGATACCATGCACTGCCAGGGCCCGTCTTCGTGACGGGTTATCTGCGCAATTACGCACGCCTGTTGGATCTGGAGCCAGACCCGCTGATCCAGGCCTATCAGGCGCATGCCGCGAGTCTGTTGCCGATCCCAGACGCGACCCCGGGCCGGGAGCCCGCCGCCCCAGAGGATCGCCGCTCCAGACCTTGGGTGAGTCTGTTCAGCCTGGTGCTGATCGGCGCGGTCGCCGCGATGGTCGTGCTCTGGTGGCAGGATCGCGCGGAAGACGAACTGGCCGCTGAGGGATGGGCGCAGGTCCCGGAGTCACAGCCACTCGTGCGGTTGGATGAGCCATTGGTCAAGCCGCTGGTCGAGCCACTGCCATCCGTCGCCGTCGTGGATGACCCCAAGGCTGCGGCGGTGCCAGCCGATACCCTGCCGCCGCTCGCCGATGACGCGGGTGCGTCCGACACCGCCACGCCCGAGGAGTCCGGCCCGGCTGCCGTCACGGATGGCCTGGCATCCGCGCAGACGGCCTTGGTGACTGAGCCTGGCGGCCCCGCGGCGGAGGACCCCATCAGTGCGCCGGCCGAGGCGCCGACCACCGGGACGCCCGGGATCCTGCTCGAGTTCTCCGCGCCGACCTGGGTGGAGGTGCGCGATGTCGCCGATCAGCGGATCCTGGTCGGTGAGATGAAGGCGGGCGATCAGCGCGAGGTCAAAGGTCAGCCACCCTTCCGCTTCACGATTGGGCGGGTCGACAATACCCGCATGACGGTGGACGGCGAGCCATTCGACATGAACCCCTATGCGCGCGGCAATGTCGCCCGCTTCTCGTTCGACCCGGAGGCCGGCCAATGATCCTCGCTCGCCCGCGTCCAAGCGCTTGCCGCAGTCGCCGCCTCGCGCCCACACGGATGGACCGTCCATGAGTCGCTATATCCAGGCGATACGCGGGATGCACGACATCCTGCCCGAGGCCATCGCGCTCTGGCACCGGGTCGAGGATGGCGCCCGGCGCATCTTCGCCAGCTACGGCTATGCCGAGATCCGCACCCCCATCCTGGAGGTCAGCGAGCTGTTCAAGCGCTCCATCGGCGAGGTGACCGACATCGTCGAGAAGGAGATGTATAGCTTCACCGACCGCAATGGCGACAGTCTGAGTCTGCGGCCGGAGGGTACGGCGAGTTGTGTGCGGGCGGCCATCGAGCATGGTCTGCTGACCCAGCCGCAACGGCTCTGGTATCGTGGGCCCATGTTCCGTCACGAGCGACCCCAGCGTGGCCGCTATCGCCAGTTCAATCAGATCGGCGTCGAGGTCTTCGGTCTCGCCGGTCCGGATATCGACCTGGAGATCATCCTGATGACCGCAAGGCTGTGGCGTGAGCTCGGTCTGAGCGGTCTGCGACTCGAGCTCAACAGTCTCGGCGACACCGCCGAGCGGCAGGCCTATCGTGAGCGCTTGGTGGCTTATCTCGAGGGCCGCCGCGAGCAGCTCGATGCCGAGAGTCTGCGCCGCTTGCAGACCAACCCTCTGCGGGTGTTGGACTCCAAGCATCCCGAGATGCAAGAGGTCATTGCCGCGGCCCCCTCGCTCATGGATCATCTCGGCGCGGCGACCCGTAACCATTTCGAGCAGCTGTGTCACGGGCTCGATCGGTCCGGCATCCCTTACCAGCTCAACCCGCGCCTGGTCAGAGGACTGGATTACTATAACCGAACCGTATTCGAGTGGATCACGGATGACCTTGGCGCTCAAGGAACCGTGTGCGCGGGTGGTCGCTACGATGGTCTGGTCGAGCAGCTCGGCGGACGCGCGACACCGGCCGTCGGCTTTGCCCTCGGGCTGGAGCGGCTCGTCGAGCTGCTCAGCCTGGCGGGGCATGCCAGCGAGCCAGCGGTCCATGCCTATCTGATCGCGGTCGGCGAGCAGGCCCAGGCCGAGGCCCCGCTGCTCGCCGAGCGACTGCGTGATGCACTGCCCGGGCTCAGACTCCTGACCCACTGCGGTGGCGGCAGCTTCAAGAGCCAATTCAAGCGCGCCGACAAGAGCGGTGCCATCGACGCACTCGTGCTCGGCGAGACCGAGCTCGAGCGGGGTGTGATCGGTCTCAAGCCACTGCGTGATGAGTCCGGTCAGCGCGAGCTCGGTTTCGATGAGCTGATCGAGCTGCTCGGTCGGCGGATCGGCGCGACCAACTGATTGCACACCATCCAGATGATCGACGGGGGACCCCAGTGAGCTACGAAACCGACGAGGAAAAGGTCGAAGCCATCAAGAAATGGTGGCGCGAGAATGGTGTGGCCGTGGTGGCCGGCATCGTGATCGGTCTGGGTGGGATCATCGGCTGGCGCTGGTGGGGCGACTATCGCGACAGCGTTGCCGCGGAGGCCTCGGCGATCTTCGATCAGGTGATGGTCAATGCCGCCGCGGGTCAGACCGAGGCACTCGCGGCGCAGACACGGCGACTGCGTGAGGACTACGGAACAACGCCCTATCCCGCGTTGGCGGCATTGATCGAGGCCAAGGCGCTCTATGAGTCGGGTCAGGCCAACGAGGCCATGGTGGCCTTGCAGCAGGCGCGCGACGCGGCGCCGGATCCCGCGCTGGCGCACCTGGCCGCGCTGCGCCTGGCGCGCATCCAGTTGGCGGAAGGTCAGCTCGATGCGGCGGCCAAGACGATTGCGGGCCTCGAGACGACCCCGGCCTTCGCTGGCGAGGTGGCGGCCGTGCGCGGCGATCTGGCGGTCGCGCGGGGCGATCATGCCGCGGCTCGCGAGGCCTATCAGGAGGCGATCGCCCGCGGTACTGGTCTGTCTCAGCTGATCCAGCTCAAGATCGATAATCTGCCACCGGCCGGTTAGCGGTGATGGAGTCACAGATGCGCACACCCTGGCGATGGCGAGCCGGCCGCTTGGGCCTCTCGCTGCTGGCCCTGCTTCTGGGCGGTTGCGGGATGATCCCATGGCTCGGGGCCGACAAGGATCCAAACCCGCCGACCCCGTTGGCCGCGATCGACGCAACCGCGCGCCTCACCCCACTGTGGTCGGTGCGGCCGACCCGCGGCACCGCGGAGCGTCGTCTCTATCTGATCCCCGCGCTCGCCGCGGGAAAGGTCTTCGTCGCCGATGCACGCGGTCGTCTCGCGGCGGTCGCGCTCGAGAACGGCAGCACGCTGTGGCAACGCGAGACCGGTCTGGGATTCAGTGGCGGTCCGGACGTGCGCGCCGAGCGGTTGGTCATCGGGACGACCCGCGGCGAGCTGCTCGCCTTCGCGACGCGCGATGGGAGCGAGCAATGGCGCGTCAGTCTCGGCAGTGAGATCCTCTCGGTGCCACGTCTGACCGAGGCGGGTCAAGTCATCGTGCACACCCTCGATGGGAGCGTGCATGCCGTGGATGCGGCAACCGGAGCGCTCCAATGGCGGGTCAATTATCCAGCGCCGGTGCTGACCCTGCGAGGCAGCAGCAGTCCGCTCGAGACGCCGCACGGAATCCTCGTCGGACTGGCCGGCGGCAAGCTGGTCATGCTCGATCCCACCGATGGCGCGCCCATCTGGGAAGTCAGCATCACCCGCCCGAGCGGACGCTCCGAGCTGGCGCGCATCGCCGACATCGACGCCGATCCGGTGGTGATCGGCACCATCGCATTCGTGGGTTCCTACAACGGCGACCTGGCCGCGGTCGACATCACCACCGGCAGCGTACTCTGGCGGCGTGATCTCTCCGCCTATGCCGGG
Organism: Gammaproteobacteria bacterium; assembly: GCA_009929855.1. Taxonomy (GTDB): domain Bacteria; phylum Pseudomonadota; class Gammaproteobacteria; order Chromatiales; family Chromatiaceae; genus Thiocapsa. The sequence continues at coordinate 11,519 of RZZN01000004.1, read as the reverse complement.
CTTGCCGCGGAAACCGACGTGCTCTTCATCACCGATGCGCAGGACCAGGTCTGGGGTGCCGATCCGCTCGACGGGGCCGGGCGTTGGCGCCAGGAGGCCTTGCGTTATCGTCTACTGACCGCCCCCGTGCTCATATCCAATCTGATCGCGGTCGGCGACCTGGAGGGTTATGTCCATCTACTGGATCGGACCGATGGGCGTTTACTCGGGCGCAGCCGGATCACCAAGGCCCCGATCACGGCCCGGCCGCTGGTGGTCGATGGTCGACTCCTGGTCTTCGCCGACGACGGCACGCTCGCCGTCTTGACACTTGGCTCGGATGTCTCGGCCACGGGCACGCCCGGCCGCACGCCGGCCCGCATCGATGCCACGAGCGAGGTGGGCACGACCGCGCCTCCGGCAACCACGCCATCTCAGCCCGGATCCTGAACGGCATGCTCCCAGTCATCACGCTGCTTGGCCGCCCCAACGTGGGCAAGTCGACCCTCTTCAATCGTCTGACCCAGACGCGTGATGCACTGGTCGCCAACTTTCCCGGTCTCACCCGCGATCGTCAGTACGGTGTCGGTGTCGTGGGGCCCGGTCATTATGTGATCGTCGATACCGGCGGGATCAGCCAAGCCGACGGGGGGGTCGAGGCCTTGATGGAGCGTCAAGTCCAACTCGCCATCGACGAGGCCGACCATCTGCTGTTCCTGGTCGATGCCCGTGACGGTTGCACCCCCGGTGACATCGACATCGCCGCTCGGCTGCGACGTCTCGGCAAGCCGGTCACGCTCGCGGTCAACAAGAGCGACGTCATGGATCCGGCCTTGGCCACGGTCGACTTCCACCAGCTTGGATTGGGCGAGCCCTGGGCGATCTCGGCCAGTCATGGTCGGGGGGTGCGGGGGCTCATCGAGCAGGTCTTCGCCCAATTGCCCGCGCCCAGCGCGGAGGATGCGGTCACCGAGGAGACGGATGCCAGCATCCGGGTCGCCATCGTCGGGCGCCCCAACGCGGGCAAGTCGACACTGATCAACCGTATCCTGGGCGACGAGCGATTGGTGACCTTCGACCGGCCGGGGACGACCCGTGACAGTATCTTCATCCCCTGCGAGCGCCAGGGTCGCCATTACACACTCATCGATACCGCCGGCATGCGCCGCCGCGCCCGGATCGATGATGTGATCGAAAAGTTCAGCGTGATCAAAACGCTTCAGGCAATCGACGCGGCCCATGTGGTGATCTTGGTGCTGGATGCCAGGACCGGGGTCGGGGATCAGGACGCAACCCTGGCGGCGCATATCATCGAGCGTGGACGGGCGCTGGTGATCGCCGTCAACAAATGGGATGGATTGGCGGCCGATCAGCGCGATCAGATCAAGGGGCAGATCGAGCGCAAGCTGGGCTTCCTGGATTTCGCCAAGCTGCATCTGATCTCGGCACTGCATGGGACGGGTGTTGGTCTGCTTCTGGAGGAGGCCGAGCGTGCCCACGCCAATGCGACCCGCAATCTTCCCACGCCCGAGTTGACCCGCTTGCTGGAGGCGGCCGTTCAGGAGCACCAGCCACCGCTCATCCAGGGGCGTCGGATCAAGCTCCGCTATGCCCATCAGGGCGGGCGCAATCCACCCATCATCGTGATCCACGGCAATCAGACCGACGCGGTACCGGACAGCTACCGCCGTTATCTGATCAATCGCTTTCGCCGTGATCTCGACCTCATGGGCACGCCACTACGGATCGAATTCAAGAGCGGGAGCAACCCCTTCGAGGGGCGTTCAAACAAGCTCTCGCCGCGCCAGATCAAGCATCGCCAGCGCCTGAAACGTTTCGTCGAGCGCAAGCGTTGAGCCAGCGCAGGCGCGTTTGCCGGTGAGGCGTGCGCGTCGAGGTCGGATGCGCTGCCCCTGCGCATGATCAGGGTCAACCTCTCGGCGGGTCACGACGACCCGACTCCTCCATGATCCCAGGGAATCCGGGCGGTCTCCAGTGCGACAATGGGTCGCATCCGATGCCGCCGCGGTGTGCCATGTATGCACAAGTCAATGACATGGCCGGCCGATCCCTGGCGGCTGATTCCCGTTTACGAAACGATGGTTTTGGATCTGGGCGAAAAATCACAACATCTATGTGGTCGCATGGGTCTCGCGATGGTCTAGTATGATGATCAGTGACGGGATGGGGCGGGCACGACTCATCGGGTCGATGCTCGCCGCGCCGACTGTTTTCATCACCCAGGAGCCTCTCCAACCGCGATCCGATATCGATGATCCGAGCGCACTCCCAACGTATCCTCCAGCCCTATTCGGCTCAAGTACAGATCGCCGAAACCGACGGGGCGCGTGCCCTTTCCATCGATGGCGATCTCTGGGAGCTCCAATTCATCTATGCCAGCGCTCGTGGTCGCGGTCCATCCGCTGGTCCGCGGCAGGGCCGATTCACGCGGGCGGCGCACATCAGACATCGTGATCTCGGGCGGCTCGTCGAGAACCCTGTCACCGAAGACGGTGAGGTGGACCGACGCATCATCGAGCTCGCCGACTTTCTGCGTGGTGCGCGGCTGCCGTTCGAGGCCGCCGATCGCTACGAGTATTGGCTGCTCGATCCCAAGGACGATTCACCGCTGGCGCTGATCTTCTCCTGTATCGAGCCCTCTGAGATGGCATCCTTCCCAAGGCTCACGGATTGGACCGCACTCCCGGCCGCGGTGATGCCCATCGTCACGACCGAGGAAGAGCGCAGCCGCTCCTATGGTCCCGTGAACTACCGATTGGAGCGATGCGTCGCCGAGCGTGCGGGCAGCAAGCCAAGGGCCCAGTGGTTTACCCGCGGCGATGGGGAGAGCGAGCACTTCCCACCATTCCTGATTCGGGAAGACTGGGAGAGTCGAGAAGACCAGGATCTCTGCCAACGGTACCTGCATCGCCAAGCTCCCCGTCTCTTGATGCTGCACGGCGTGAGTCTCGATGAGCGGCGCAGGATGGAACTGGCGGCCGCGGCCAACGCGCTGGATGTGGCGCGCTTCTATCCGCTTTATCCGGAGGTCGCCGATACCAACGTGATGGACAAGATTAGGATCGAAGCCCGGTTGCGGATGGCGGCGGGGGAGACGGCCTATTCGATGGGGCGCCGCGATGGCGTCCTGTATCAATGACGCGCTCGGCGTTGCTGATGCAAGACATCGCCGAGGCATTGCAAGGGCCTCGGCCTCGTTCACTGCAGCATCCTCGCCCCGTCCAGGCGCTCATGCCGACCTCGCCGGTCGCTTGGGGAGCGCCGTTTGCCGCCACCGACCAAAATGACTAGACTCGCTCACGCGATCGATGCCGAGCGTATCGAGGAAGCGATCTCGATGCTTCAGCAATACGTTGATTCCGATCAACTTGCGCCACTGTTCAGCGTGCTGCGCGAGCTCCCAGAACACCCGGGTGATCAGGTGCTGCTCGCGCGGCTTTCCGCGGTGGTGAACGATCTAGGAGTCCTGCAGGGCGCCGTGCTCACCTACGCCCCCGCCATTGCCGGACTATTGTCCGACGATCCATTCGCCGAAGACGAATAGCCTGACCATGGCCGTGCCGCGGCACTCGTCGTTGCATCAAGATCATAAAGGGGGGTTATGCCGTCCGTAAATGTATGAGTCGCGTAGCATGTGCTGAAACGCTTATACTCATGCTCAACCGTAACCGGGAGGTGTCGCAAAGGTGCCGATTTCCCAGTGGTACGGTTGGATGAACGTCCCTGCCGCCCGGCCATTGGACCCGATGTGGGGGCGGATCGGGTCACCGTTTCCTCGCGGTCGTCGAGGCTAATCACCACTGTGGAGTCACTATCCAATGATCGGAAGTAACCCTTTCGCGATTTTATCCGAAGCGATCTCGCTCGACCCAGGCATCATGCAGGCGTACATCGTTCTGATGGTCCTGCTGGTCATCGGCGGTACCCTGCTCGATGTGGTCCACAAGAAAAGTGCAAAGTATTTCTTCGAGAAGGGTCAATCGCTCAAGAAGATCGCCAAGCGCGAGATCGGTGGCGGGGAGAAGCTCTCGATCGCCCTGAGCACGATCAAGAACGAGGTCCTGACCTCGAGCGAATTCCAGAACAAGGATCGCCGGATCTCGCATCTCTTCACCATGTATGGCTTCATCTTCTTCGTGGTGACCACCGCGGTCATGATCTTCAGCTTGCCCTTGGCTGAGGGCGAGGGCACCGTGTTGGCGTCCATCCTCTGGCACCTCGGCGCGCTTTCCATGTGTTTTGGTGGCTATTGGTTCTGGTTCAAGATCCGCGTCGATGTCCGTTCCGAGGGGAACCAGTGGTACAACGTGCACCTGTCGGATCTCTTCATCGTCTCGCTGTTGCTGATGGGGACCCTGGCGTTGATCTGGTCGGTACTGCAAGGCCTCGCCGGTGCGACCTCGGTCTTGGCCATGATTGCATTCGTCGGCTTCATCGCCGCAGCCACCACCCTGTTCAGCACCATCCTGTGGTCGAAGTTCGCGCACATGTTCTTCAAGCCCGCCGCGGCCTTCCAAAAGAAGGTGGCGGTCGCTGACGGCTCTCGCGACAAGCTGCCGGAGATCCCGGAGCTATCCAGCGCCGAGTGCAAGGAGCGCTATCCGGACATCCCCGAGTACATGGGCGCCAACCCGCCGCACATGGGTCTGGGGATCAACCGCGAAGCTCCCACCCACTACTGATCTCGAGTTGCGCGCTCCATTCAAATAAGAGGAACCAACCATGCCAACTTTCGTCTATATGACGCGCTGTGACGGTTGTGGACAGTGTGTGGATATCTGCCCCTCGGATATCATGCATATCGATCCCAAGGTGCGCCGTGCCTACAACATCGAGCCAAACATGTGCTGGGAGTGCTACTCCTGCGTGAAGGCCTGCCCGCACAATGCCATCGATGTCCGCGGCTATGCTGATTTCGCGCCGCTCGGCCACTCGGTGCGGGTCCGTCGTGACGAGGAGAAGGGTGTCATCGCCTGGCGGATCATCTTCCGCAACGGCGAGAAGGACATGAATCTCCTGGCGCCGATCACCACCAAGCCCTGGGGCAAGCACATTCCTCAACTCGCGGATGTCCCGCCGCCGAGTCAGGAGATGCGCGACAGCGAGCTGCTGTACAACGAGCCCAAATACATTCGGTTCGATGATGGTGGCCTGCACACCCTCAAGTCCGCCGGTCTCAAGTTGCAAAAAGGAGTGTACGAATAATGGCCTACAAGACGATCGTTGAGGACGGCATCGACATCCTGGTGTGCGGTGCTGGACTGGGCGGCACGGGTGCTGCCTTCGAGGCCCGCTATTGGGGCAAGGACAAGAAGATCGTGATTGCCGAGAAGGCGAACATCGATCGCTCTGGCGCGGTCGCGCAGGGCCTCTATGCCATCAACTGCTACATGGGCACCCGCTTCGGCGAGAACAACCCGGAAGACCACGTCCGCTATGCGCGCGTGGACCTGATGGGCATGGTCCGCGAGGATCTGCTCTTCGACATGGCGCGTCATGTGGATTCGACCGTGCACCAGTTCGAGGAATGGGGCCTGCCGCTGATGCGCAACCCCAAGACCGGTGCCTACCAGCGCGAAGGTCGTTGGCAGATCATGATCCACGGCGAGTCGTACAAGCCGATCGTCGCCGAGGCGGCCAAGAAGTCCGCCGACTTGGTCTTCAACCGGGTCTGCGTCACCCATCTGCTGATGGACGAGTCGAAGGAGAACCGGGTCGCCGGTGCCGTTGGCTTCAACGTGCGCACTGGCAACTATCATGTGTTCAAGTCCAAGACGGTGGTCGTGGCCGCCGGTGGTGCGTCCAACATCTTCAAGCCGCGCTCGGTCGGTGAGGGTGCCGGTCGCGTCTGGTATGCGCCCTGGTCGTCCGGCTCCGCGTACGGCCTGATGATCGGTGCCGGCGCCAAGATGACGCAGATGGAAAACCGCATCGTGCTGGCCCGCTTCAAGGATGGCTATGGCCCGGTCGGTGCCTACTTCCTGCATCTGAAGACCTACACCCAGAACGGCCTCGGCGAGGAATACGAGTCGAAGTGGTTCCCGGCGCTCGAGGAGATGGTCGGCAAGCGTTACCTGGACGTCGAGGCCTCGCACCGCACCCATCGTCCGATCCCGACCTGTCTGCGCAACCATGCCTTCATCAACGAGGTGAATGCCGGCCGCGGTCCCATCCACATGGTCACCATGGAGGCCTTCCAGGACCCGCATCTGGAAGAGATCGGCTGGCACAACTTCCTCGGCATGACCGTCGGCCAGGCGGTGCTCTGGGCCGCGACCGACGTCGATCCCAAGTACGAGAACCCGGAGCTGACCACCTCCGAGCCTTATGTCATGGGCTCGCACGCCACCGGCTGCGGGGCCTGGTGCTCTGGTCCCGAGGACCTCTCCCCGCCGGAGTACTTCTGGGGCTACAACCGCATGACCACGGTCGAAGGTCTGTTCGGCGCCGGTGATGCCGTCGGCGGTACGCCGCACGCGTTCTCGTCCGGCTCCTTCACCGAAGGCCGTCTGGCGGCCAAGGCGGCCTGCAAGTACATCGACGACGGCAAGGCCGAGGGCATCCGGGTCTCCGAGCAGCAGATCAACCAGCGCAAGGAAGAGATCTACAAGCCGATGGAGCACTACAAGGTCTATCGCAACGAGATCACTGCCGGCTCGGTGAATCCGAACTACATCAACCCGCGTCAGGGTCTGGATCGTCTCCAGAAGCTGATGGACGAGTACTGCGGCGGCGTGACGGTCAGCTACATGACCAACGAGAAGCTGCTGCACATCGGTTTGAAGAAGCTCAAGATCCTGGAGGAGGATCTCGAGAAGCTTGCGGCCGAGAACATTCATGAGCTGCTGCGTGCCTGGGAGCTGAAGCATCGTCACCTCACCTCCGAGTCGGTGATGCACCACACCCTGTTCCGCAAGGAGACGCGCTGGCCCGGTTATTACTACCGTGGCGATGCGATGCGGGTGGATGACGAGAACTGGCACGTGCTCACCGTGTCTCGCCGCGATCCCAAGACCGGCGAGTACACCATGGAGAAGGCGCCCTGCTATCACCTGATCGATGACAAGGTCGAGGCCAAGGCCGCGTAAGCAGAGGTCCGCGAGTCGGGGCCCCGGGAATCCACTCGGGGCCCTCGACGTCTCGATCGCTGAGGCGCCCGAGGGTGGCGATGTGACATGAACATCAACGATAAGACGGACGACGAGCTTGCCGAGATCGCCCATCCGATGTGGGACGAGCTGGTCGAATACTCCAACAAGGGCCAATATGGCAAGTTCATCAGAAAGTTCTCGTACGATCTGCTCCTCGGCCTGAACGAGGTCGAGCTGGGCAAGCAATTCGCTCACAGCGAGCTGTCCAGGAACCTGGTCGAAGAGCGTGACTTTCTCGGCTTCATCCGACGGGGCGAGCATGTGACCTGTCTCTACCGCATGCGCAGCAAGACCAAGGAGGGTGAGTGGCTGGGCAGGATGGTCCTCGGCTACGAGAAGGGCGAGGTGCGGATCTTCGCGGTGTCGATCTTTTGAACACATGAAAGACCGGATTCAACTCAACAAGTATGTCGAGCTCAAATACCGAGTCCTCGACGCCAAGAGCGGGCAGGTCCTGACCTCGGTCGATTTCCCGCTGGGCTATGTGCATGGTGTCAACGATGTCCTGTCCGCTCAGGTCATGGCCGAGCTGGAGGGCAAGGCCGCCGGCGACCGGATCTCGGTGGAGCTGGACTGCAATACGCTGTTTGGCCCTAGGGATGAATCCTTGGTCGTGACCGATTATCTCGAGAACGTCCCTGAGGAGTACCGCGAGGTCGGCACCAGTATCCTCATGGAAAACGAGCGGGGCGAGACCAAGACCTTCCTGGTCACGCGGATCGATGAGAAGACCCTGACGATCGACGGCAACCATCCGCTCTGTGGTCGGGACGTGCTCTTCGAGCTCGAGGTCTTGAACGTTCGCGATGCGTCGGAGGCCGAGATCGTTGCGGGTGGAAGAGTCGAGAAACCGCCCAAGCTCAAAGGGGTCAAGCCGGTGCCCCTTTAGCCGGGGATCGCGACCGCGAGATCCAAACACCCGAATCAAGAAGGCGCGCGCCAATCGGTCAGGCAGAGGGCCGGCCTAGGACAGTCATGATGCAGCTCAATCTCGACCCGACACTCTACGATGAACAGCAATTCATCCTCGTCCGCGAGCTGGTGCAGAATATCAGGGTCAAGCTACAGGAGGCCGGCTTGAGTGGTGATGCGCTGGAGCAAGCGACCGCGAGCATCGCTTTCAGTGTCGCCAGCACCATCGACGACACCTCGGCGATCGAGGTCGACGGCAAGGAAGTGCATCCCTATCTGACGTTTCGCACCTCGGATGACGAGTTGACCCATTGTGGTGAAAACGGCAACCTTCACGAGTTCGTGTATGATGTCCTGCAAAGCCTGTTCGCGACACGGTCAAGCTGAGCTGGGCATCTTGGTCGGTGCTTGACGCCTGACCGATGCCATGCGCGTCGCAAGTCAGGTATTGGCGGCTAGTGTGCAATGCGGGTGCCCACAGTTTGGGTGCCGCGATTCATTGAGCCCACTGAGGCATTTCGGGAGAAGATGATCCATGAGTGAGCAATCCAAGAGCAGACCCAAGGTTCCGGAAGGCAAGGTTCGTTTCCACAGGACCAAGCAGATGGATGTCAACGAAAAGGGCTTCGTCGGGTATCAGACGATCTGGGAGCCCTTCCAGCGCGAGGTCGAGTACAAGACCCCGAAGCGGCCCTGATCGGCCCTGGGATCGGTGGCCCGCGCGCAATGCGTGGCCCCGATCCTCATCGGCAAGCGTCGGGGCGTGGATTGACCTTCACTCCAGACGGGTCAATCGACTGTGCAAGACGAGGCTGATGCCGGTCGGTTGGTTGCCCAGACTCGCTGTCAGGTCTCGGGTTTGGGCTCGTCGCGGCCGCCGTGCTCCTTTTCCTCCGCGGTCGCATCCCGGACCAGGTGGACCTTCACTTGGTAGATGACCTCCTTGCCGCAGAGTGGATTGTTGCCGTCAAAGGTGATCTTGTCGCCTTCGATCTTGGTCACCAAGAAGCTCTTCATGTGTCCCAGATTGTTTTCCATCAGGATCTGGGTTCCCACCTGGCGATACTCACGCGGTACCGCAGCGACCTTTTCGGTGATCACGAGTGATTCGTCTCTCGGACCGTAGATCGCGGTGCAGTCGACCAGCAGGTCGACCCGCTGGCCTTGCACCTTGCCTTCGAGCTCCCGCATGATCGTCGGTGCCAGGATCTCATTCACACCATGAACATAATTGAGGGGGCGAGTGACCTCGGTGAGCACCGCCCCGGTCTTGCTGTCGCGCACCAGGTAGGTGAGCTCCACGTACTTGCCGTCGGTAATGGCGTCTGAGCTTGTTTCAGTCATGGGTTCAATGGTTCGCGATCAGTTGTTTGTTGTCAGGGTCAGGAGAAGACGGGGCTGTTCCGTGGCTCGAGTCCCGTACTTGGCCAATCCCATGATCATGGCCGTTCAAAAGGTTTTAAAGAGGTGATCCCCGTTGTCGAATACAGTCCTGGTGATCGAGAACGACGCCATCTCCGACCTGGCGTTGGAGGTAACTCAGGCAGTGCTCGCCAAGCAAGAAGAGGCTCAGTCCGTCATGGAGGACCCATCTGGCCCCCTGGCGTTGGCCCGGGCATTGTCCGATTTCTTTCAGATTGCCGCAGCACTGGAGAGCGGGGCGGGTCTGGAGCCGGATGAGCTCAACGCGCTCTGCGGCTACGGGCTGGATCTCCTTGACCGTCTCGATTTTCTGGTGCGAAAGATCGAGATCATGGACAAGCGCCAGACGCTTGCACGCCTGTTCGCCACCATGGGCGTTTGGATCGCCCGCCGTGGCGCGACCATCGATAACCTGCAGGGTATCGCCGACGGGTTCGGCATGATCGTCAACGGGACCAGCTCAGCCGAGGATCTGAGCGCCTTGTGCGGCTTCATGGAGGAGGTCATCGATGCGGCATCGGTGCGGTTGCAGCTCGACGAGGATCGTGGTGACGCCTGGCGCCCTTGGCGGGTCATCAATCTGAACGCCGGCATCGCCGCGACCCGGTCTCTGGACCCGCGGCTCATGGACCGAACCTTCGATAAGATGGCCAGACGCTTGCCCTATGACATGGCGGGATTCCTCGCGGATGGAATGCGGCAGGCAGCGGTTCAACAGGTTCCTGATGAGGTCAAGGACGTGCTGCGAGTGCACATGGAGAGGTGGCCCTCGAAGGCGACCCACTGAAGGTCGGTCTGGTCGAGCGGAGCGACCGTGAGCCCAAAGGGGTGCTTCAGTGGCCAGCCCCGAGCAGTGAAGACCCCGGCGGTCGGATCCTGTCTTCAAACCTCGTTTGGCATCGCGCTGGAGCGCACCGCACCGGGCGCGATGGCTCAGCGTCCCGAGCTGGAGGCCCGAATGGGCGAGAGCGAGACCGATCCCGCCCCCGATCTGTCCGAGGAGGAGCGGCAGCGGCTGCTGGATCCGTATCGGCGGGTACTGGACACCGATAGTCACTCCCTCGAGTGAGGCTCGGGTTTGTGAACATTCAGGTCAAGCCGCGCGTTTGCGCGGCGAAGCATGATCATGCGTGGATTGGCGAATTCGTGAGACTGGTGGGCTCAGTAGAATTGGGGAACGATCTTGACCGGATAGTCGGGTTCACGATAGTCCCCGGGCTTCTGCCGCTTCGGCAGCACCACCTTTTCACGTGGCAGTGCTTCATAGTGAATGCGCTCAAGCAAGTGTTTGATGATGTTGAGGCGTGCACGCTTCTTGTCGTCCGACCCGGCGACATACCAGGGGGCGAAGTCGGTATCGGTGGCCGCGAACATGGCGTCGCGGGCACGTGAGTAGTCGTACCAGCGGCTGTAGGACTCCAGATCCATCGGCGAGAGCTTCCAGATCTTGCGTCCATCCTCGATGCGCGCCTCCAGCCGGCGGGTCTGCTCCTCCTGGCTGACCTCGAGCCAATATTTGAGGAGGATGATCCCGGAATCCACCATCGCCTTCTCGCCAATTGGAGCCATTTTGAGGAATCGCTCCGATTGTTCCTTGGTGCAAAAGCCCATGACGCGCTCGACGCCGGCGCGGTTGTACCAACTGCGATCGAAGATGACAACCTCCCCTCCAGCTGGGAAATGCATCATGTAGCGCTGCAGGTACATCTGAGACTGCTCGCGCTCCGTGGGTGCCGGCAGCGCCACGACCCGGAAGACGCGCGGGCTGACACGTTCGGTGATGGCCTTGATGACTCCGCCTTTGCCCGCCCCGTCGCGACCCTCGAACACGATACAGACCTTCAGCCCCTGATGCCGGACCCACTCTTGCAGCTTCACCAGCTCGACATGCAGCTTGCGAAGCTCCTTTTCGTAGGTCTTGTTGGTCATCTTGGCCTCTGTACAGTACAAAACCAATTAAGCTAGCCCTCAAGGTCAGACCAGGCGCCAGTCACAGGCGACGGCGGGGTGGAGCTCCAGGGGTTGCCCGTCGAG
>RZZN01000202.1 GCA_009929855.1 Gammaproteobacteria bacterium | reverse complement strand
CCGCCAATGGATCGCAAAGTCCTCCTCGGCCTCGTCGGCGATGAGCATGTGCTCGAGATCCTGATAGAGCTGACCGACGGACTGGTCCGCGGCGACCTCTCCGCGCTCGACCATGGAGTTGAAATAGGTGTGATCCCGCGACAACTGCTGCCAGCGACCCTCGCGGTCGATGCGATACACCCGCGAATCCCCGACGTTGAGCACGCTGAACCGCCCCGCGCGCCATTGCAGCAGGGCCAAGGTGCACGCCGACCCGTGGGTACGGCGATTCCCGGCGAGCGCTCGGCACAACGCGGGATGGACGTGTCTGCGAATCAGCCGCGGGCCGATCCAGCCGTCTTGCAGCACATCGTCATGTCGGGGCCCGATTTCATACAGGGCCTCGAGCACGGCGCGGCTTGCCCGCTGCGGGCAGGGGCTGATGGCCACACCGTCGGCGACGGCGCAGAGTCCGTTTTGTCCTTCGGAGACGGGTGGATGCGTGCGAAGATCGGAAGATTGAAGAACAGCCCCCGCGACCAAGAGCGCGTCCTGCTGAGCGCGGGTGAGCAGGCCACGGTGCTGCGCCAACGCGAGGTCAATACGGTGATTCAATTTGGCGATCTCCAGTGCGCCGCTTCTCGGACGTGGCTTTTCGAGCGGAGCAACGTGCGCGGTAGCCTCGCTCGTTAAGGCCGGCTGTCAAAACCTACAGACGCTCGTGACACCGGCTCCGCGGTGTCACGCATGGCCCCGTGGCGCTCTGCGCCAAGTACCACGACGGCCGCAGTGACGAGCACGGCTTGCGCGGTTGATCGTTGTATTAAGGCAGGAACGATCTGCAGTCCGATGATCATGGCACGATCCGCTCATCCCAAGCCCGGTTCCCTTCATCCGGAATATGCGCCAGCGCCCAGGCTGCGAAACTAAACGGCGTCCCGGCGAAGGTTTGCGCGGCGGCAGGATAAAGATAAGCCGTCACCGCATCGTGAAATACAGTCAGCTCGGCATAATTTCGCCAATCCCGATAACCCGGTGAGCGATGATCGAACATCGCTTGAACGACACAACGGCGCAGGGTCGGATGCATCATCCCGTAGAACGCGTTCCAGCGGTCCTGAGACCTCAGCCAATGCCACTCCCAAGCCACCGCCAGCGCCTCCTCGTGCAAACGGTCGAAGGTTCCGCCGACCAACCGTCGAGAGAAATCGCAAACGTAATGGAACCGTTCGTGTTGATAGACGGAGAGCACCAATAGTTGAAGCACCCGCTCGGCGTCCTTCCCGGTGATGAACGGAAAGCGACGCTGGGCATCGCGTATCAGACTTTTCCAGTACGCCTCGATATTCCCCCGATAGAGACTGATGATGCCGGGACTCCGCATCCACTGGTAAGTGCCGAGTACAACGATCGAGTCGGCGCGATCGGGAAACTCCGGGCCGGTGTCGGGCACCCTTTCCCGGAACCCTCCAGGTCAGGCGCGTCGTCGAAAAGTCCGGCAGGAAGCACACCGTCGTCCGGTGGCTCATCCAGGGCCGGTGGAAGCTCCCGGCCGTGCATCGGCACGGCGCTCAGGATTTGTTTGATCAGTGTGTCGGCGACTGACATGGTGGGTCTCTGCGGAGTTTGAGGCTAGTCTGCACCGGACGGATCCGAAATCGTCCTAACGACTAATCAACCACCGGCTGAAGCCAGTGGTTGATTAGTTTATCGAGTTTCGCAAGATCCTTGCCGCGGTCATTGAATGTCAGGAAAGGAGAGAGCGTCATGCCCGGCGCCAATTCAACCCACATGATTGTCGCGTTTCTTCGGATTAGGAACTGATGCTCCGGGGTACCATTCGTGAAACCAGTTTGTCTTTTGTACGTTTCGAACATGGTATGCAGTCGTTTCTGGCTCTTGGTTTCAAGTACAGGTTCGGTTTTATCCAACTTCAACAAATAGCGCCAGTGCGCATGATCAGTTCTGGGGTTCAGGATAAGTTTTGGAATGAACGGGTCGCCGGAGATGAATCTGTCTTCTAGGTGCTGACAGTGCTCAAGCAATGTATAAAAAGAGATCAACCGCTGCTGGCCATCGACGACCAGATGGACATTGTGGGATTTCCCGTTCAGGACAAAATTCGATTCCCTTAATATTTTTATGTCTTGATTCTCTTGGTCGGTAAATGTTTCAAAAAGCTGAGAATCCGGTTCTACCTTGATTGTGTGAATCGTCCCAAAATAGTGAGTTGTGTTCCAGTTCGTCTTGAGCCGGCCGGCTGCGAATCGTATATCCCGTAGTAGATCATCCCATTGTGCGTCTTCCCAGAAATATGGGCGTTGGAACGTCGGAATGACGAAAATATCCGTGCCTGAGAATAATGCTGAAACTGCTGTGAAGTCACTCATCTTGTGTCCGAACTAGGTTTAAATGACCGCTTTTGGCGGCCGGATTCATCCTGAATGCCTGCAACAGTGTCTGGCATGCGAGATGGGTGATCGATACGGTAACCATCTGATCTTAAATGTGTGTCGTTAACCGGGGCTAGAGCGTGACGCCGGATGGATGATCACTGGGAGCGGCGGGTCCAGTGGTGAAGGCGGATGCGTGGGCGCTTCTCTGGCGGATCCGGAATACGCTTCTTGTCGTTCCCAGACTCGTTCATCATGCCTATTCAGAGCGGCTCCGCCGTTCCGAACACCAACGAGAGGGCCAGGTTCCGGCCGGGAATGGCGAATGCGCTCAGATAGACCCAGCCGCCCCACACCGCCATGCGGGTCGTGCGGTCGTT
>RZZN01000201.1 GCA_009929855.1 Gammaproteobacteria bacterium | reverse complement strand
CTACAGGAGGTCATCGTTTCGGGGCGAATGAATTCGCCCCTACAGGGGGGCAGTGAAATTCGTCTGAATCCGCGCTGCCCGATCTGCCGCCTCGCGATTCAGGTCCGCCCATTCGACATGGGTGTCGCGCAGGGTCTGCTCGGAATCGAAGTCCTCATCCACCTCGGGTGGCGCGACGCCGACATGACGACCGGGTGTCAGGCGTGCAGTCAGGCCCCGTGTTCTCGGCGCGGGTGACGGCCTTGTACAGACCGGGCACGGCGACGAACGCGGGGTCTGGGAAGCGCTCATGGAGCTCGAGGATTGGCCGGTGGAAATCGACGGCGAGCTTGAGCTGCTCGGGACTGAAGTCGTTGATCTTGCGCGTCACCTTTCGGTAGATGTTGCGCGCGTCGATCATCAGCATCCAGTCGCGCCGCTCCTCGGGCTTGCCCCGGTCCAGATTGCTCTTCGTGGTCCCTGGCAGTCCGAAGGGCAGACGACAATCGCCCGAGACCCGTGACGCATCGACCATGTCCAGGTTGAAGGGCGGATTGGCCATGACGAAGTCAGAGACCGTAGCACAGCGCACGCTGAGTCATTGTGGAAAGGTCGCCTCGATACGCTGCCCGTTGAATGTGAAGACATCGGTGGGTGTCAGGACGTCATTGAAGGGATCTTGATGAAGCTCGAAACGTCGCAGCTCGACTGATCCATGGATTCGACCGCTCCGATCGACTTGGCCTTGGAAGTCCAGTCGAGCAAGTCCGCCGTCTGGATCGAGCTCACCAGGGATGTTGAAATTGACTGAGACGGCATGGAAAGCGCTTGATCCCAGGCATCGCCAAGCGCCTTGTCCCGATGTAAAGGGATCCCATAAATCCTCGAGTCCACCTTGACTCGAATCGTTCACCACGAGCATGCCATCCTTGAAGAGTGAAAGAATCCCGCGCGAGGAGAAGCTGCCATCGCTGAAGTCAAAGCTCAGAAGATAACTCCCGGCGACCACCGATGAGCAGAACCTCACTGGTAATCCGTCCAGGTGCCGACGGCCATCCTGAGACATCGCCGGGGTCTCGGAGGTCGACTGCCCAGGCAGAGTGTGACCCGCGTGCGCGGGCTGAGCGTCTACCCCACGGTCGGCGAGGGCCGAACCGGCGATCAATGAACAGGCGAGGATCAGGGTGTGGCGTTTCATCGATGCGCAAAGCTCCGTCGTGTGACTGAATCGTGTGACTGAATGAAATGAACGGGCTCACCACTCACATGAGTGCTGGATCACTCGAAGGACAGGCTAGCGCCGATCGAGTATCCTGTTCAACCAACAGGAGGCTTTCACGCCAATCCGCATCACCCCCCTCAGCGCGCAGGGGCGTGGCGCGCAAGGCCTGTGACCTGAATCTTCGAGAGGGCCGGCATGCAGGTCGTCACGACGCACACCAACACCGATTTCGATGCGCTGGCCTCGATGGTCGCCGCATCCTTCCTGTATCCAGGACTGGTTCGGGTGATGCCGAGTCAGGCCCAACCGGCGGTGCGCGAGTTCCTCGCCGTCCACTGGGATCTGTTGCAGTTGAAGCCGCGGCGCGCCATCGATCTGTCGCGGATCGATCGCCTCGTCGTGACCGACACGGCGAGCTGGGAGCGGCTCGATGACATGCAGTCATTGGCCGCTCGCGCGGATCTCGAGTGCATCGTCTGGGACCATCACATGACACCTGGCTCGATCGCGGCCAGTGAGTTGCATCTCGAGGAGGTCGGGGCCAGCGTGACACTCTTGCTCGAGCGCATCCAGGCCGAGGACCGTGCCTTCCCGCCGATGCAGGCCACACTCTTCCTCTTGGGCATCTATGACGATACCGGATCCTTGTCCTTTCCCTCGACGACCGCGCGTGATGCGCGCATGGCGGCGTTCCTGCTCGAGAACGGGGCCGATTTGAATGTCGTCGCCGCCTATCTGGACAACTCGCTCGATCCGCGTCATCTCGATCTGTTCAACCGCATGCTCACCGACGCGCGCATCCTCGAGAACAATGGTGTGCGGGTTGGGCTCTGTGTCCAGGCGGCGGACAAGGGGTTGAACAATCTTGCGCGGGTGGTCGGTGCCTTCATGAAGATTCAGGGGTTGGATGCCGCCTTCGGAATCTTTCCGCTGAGTGCGAACAAGACCGTGGTGGTGGGGCGCGCCAACCCGCGTGTCTTCGACGCCGGTACCCTGATTCGCCGGCTCGGTGGCGGGGGTCATCCGGGCGCGGGCTCGGCCGTGCTCAAGGCGCCCGCCGAACAGGTCCAGGAGCAGCTGCTGGCGCTGATCGAGCAGTCGCAACGTCATACCGAAACCGTTCGGGATCTGATGACACCCATCACCACCACCTTGTCGCCACGTGACAGTCTGCGTGACGCCGTCGAGCGTCTGGCCTCGACCCAACGTTCGGCGCTCCTCGTGCTCGACGATGAGGGTCTGATCGTCGGCACGCTCGGCGAGGAGCAGCTGCTCAAGGTTCGGGACGAGTCCGCCTGGGGGCACCCGGTCGCGGCCCTGGTCAAGCCCAACCCGACCACGGTCACCCCGGATCAGACCGTGCGCGAGGCGCTGCGCTCGATGGCTCAGGCGGAGCTCGGCTTTCTCCCCGTGATGGACGGAGGGCGCCCGATCGGCGAAATCACGCGCTCGGCGATCATCCTCAGTCTCTATGATCTCGGCTGAATCGGACCTTCATGCGCCTGGCCTCTGTGCACTCCTGATGCCGAGCGCGGCGCGGGCGGCGGCGGACGCGGACGC
>RZZN01000200.1 GCA_009929855.1 Gammaproteobacteria bacterium | reverse complement strand
GCGCGGATGCGCCGCCGCAGCCACTGGTCAAAGACCAACAGCAACGCGACCACGAGCAGGCCGCCCCACCAGCTCCAGGCAGCGGCAACACCGGCGGCCAGGGCCTGCGCCACCAGCAGCCAGTTGCTTGGGCTCAGCAGATCGGCGATGACCCGCGGCAGTGCGTCAAAGCCCTGCTCGGTCACCGGCACATGGCTGCGCGTCCAAAGCAGCCGTTCGTCCAAGAAGGCGCGATAATCCAGGATGACCATGCGCAGCGACTCGGCGGCCAGGTCCAGCTCGGTGAGCGCTCGCAGGTGGCGCTCTTCAGCCTCGATTGCCCCCTCGAGTAGACCGATGCGGCGCGCGATCTGTTCATCGAGCTGCTCTTCGAGCGCCTTGGCCGTGACGGGGTCCAAGTTGGCGAGCTCGGCACCGAATTTTTCCGCGGCGCCGGGCTCGATCAGCAGCAGCTCCTCGCGCCAATGCAGCTGGGCGAGCGTTGCCTCGGCCTCAGCATCCGCGCGCCCGGCGGCCTGCTGCCTCAGCTCTCGGACGCTTGGCAGTCGCTCGCGCCGGTCCACCAGCGCGCGCCCCATGGCGCGGCTGAGTCCGGCGGCGGCGATGCGCCGACGGTCATTGTCAAATGCCTGCTGCAGGGCGCGGCTCGTTGTCGCGGTCTCGGTGCTGGCGGCCTCCGCCGCCGCGGTCCGGGTTCTGATCTGGGTGATGGTCTCGGCCAGCGCGGCGTTGGCCCGCGCCAGCTCCAGCACCTGGGGATGGGCATCCGCGGCGGCCTCCTTGGCGGCCTCGATCTCGGCCCGGACCCGATCGGCCTCCGCGCGCCGGCCTTCCTCCTCCTGCGCTTGCAGCCAGGCCTGTCGGGCTTGGGCGCGATCCAAGGCAAGTCGGGCCTCGTCGCGCTGTGCCAGCGTCAGGGCGCGTCGGACGTCGGCGCCCAGCAGCTTCTGCTCCAGCACCATGGCCTCGGCGCGCAGCCGGTCGCGCTCGCTCTCCAGCAGCCAGCGACGGGCCAGCGCCTCTGTGCCTTGCGCACCGGCGGCCAGCGCGCCCGCGAGCTCGTCCTCCAGGTCCAGTGCCCGTTGGCGCAGCTCGGCGAGCTCACGGAACCAGCCCGGTAGGGCGTCCGTCTCCTCGGCGAGCGCCTGCTGAAGGGCGTCGAGCCGCGTCTCGAGCGTCGCGACCTCGGCGGTCTCCTGGGCCAGCAGCCGTTGCACCGCTGCAAGGTCGGCCTCCGTGGGCAGGGCCACCGGTGTCTGCGGCAGCGGCTCGGTCGCGGCCACTCGAGCGCGGATGGACTCGGTCTGGCCCGGCGCCTGCGCCAGCAGCTCCCGCAGGTTTGCCGCTTCATCCTGGGCCTCAGCCAGCGCCGCGAGGTTGTCCAGCACGCGCTGATACTGGCCCAGCAGCCGCCCGCGGTCCTCTTCGGACAGCTCGGGATCGGCCTCGACCGCAGCCATCCTGGCCTCCGCCTCGGCACGCTGAGCCGTCGAGCCCGGCACAATCCGCTCCAGCGTTGGGCCGGACAGCGGCGTGGCCTCCGTGGCGGTTGGCGGGCTCGATGACTGATCCAGCTGCGCCGACACGCCGGCCGAGGCGAGGAACAGCAGCAGCGGTGCAATCAGGGCAGTGCGATTACAGCTCGCTGTGCGTGCGCTTTGCATGCTCCGAGAGGCGATGCCTGTGCGATCCTAAAACGAGATCAGCTTGCTCGGCTGCAGACGCGCGCGCAGCGCCAACAGTGCGCTGCCGATCGGAATGATCATGGGCGCCAGACGGCGGCCGAAGGGCATCGGCAGCTGCGGAATCCGGCACAGCATCTCGAAATCGTCGTTGTGGCCCTGGATCGCATCGCTGATGGCCTTGCCGATCCGCACGGTTTGCGCCACGCCGTGACCACTCCAGCCGAAGGTACTGTAGATGCGGTCATCGATACAGTGGGCGGCGGTCGCCCCGCGGGCGGTCAGATCGGCGGCGCCGCTCCAGACATAGTCGATCTGAAAGGCCGCTTGCCGCGGAAACAGATGACGCAGGCGCTGCTCGAAGTAGCGCCTGGCCTTCTCGATCGACCAGCGCGAGCCGCTTCCGGCGCCGCCGAACAGCAGGCGATCCTCGCGCACGCGGCGGTAGTAGTCGATCTGTAGCGAGGTGTCATACAAGGCCATGTCGGTCGGCATCAGCGCGGCGCTGCCGCCTTCGATCGGCGCGGTCACGGCGACATAGCTGTAAAAGGGGATCGTCGCGCGCGCCTCCCGTTCGAGCAGGCCGTCGGTGGAGACATGGGCCGCAATGACCAGCCATTTGGCCTTGATGACACCGCCGTCGGTGATGACCTCGACCCCATGGTCGCGGCGGCTGATGGCCGTCGCCCGCGTCTGCTCGAAGACCCGTCCGCCGTGACTGACGAGCCCATGGACGAGTCCCAGATTCAGCGCCAAGGGGTGCAGATGACCGCCAATGGTGTCCAGCACGGCGCCATGGTAGGCATCGGTGACGACATGCGCCTCGAGCGCTTCGCGCGACAGCAGCTCGGCGCTGGTGTCACCGAGTCTCGTCCGGGCGTCGATGCCGTGCTGAAGGGCTGGCAGGTGTCCGGGGTGGATCGCCGCGGTGAGATGACCGGGCTTGAGGTCGAGCTCCAGCGCGTAGCGCTCGGCGATCGCCCGGATCAGGTCCATGCTCTCCTGCGCGGTGAAGCGCCAGAGCCGCTTGGCCTCGTCCGGCGAGAAGTGTTGCAGCATCGTCTCGGCCTCCCAGCGCGCCA
>RZZN01000032.1 GCA_009929855.1 Gammaproteobacteria bacterium | reverse complement strand
GAGCGCACCGAGTGGCACAGTGTGGTGATCTTCGGCAAGCTCGCCGAGATCGCCAAGCAATATCTCCACAAGGGCTCCAAGCTCTATGTCGAGGGCAAGTTGCGGACCCGCAAATGGCAGACTCAGGAGGGTCAGGATCGCTACACGACCGAGATCGTGGTCGATATCAGCGGCAGCATGCAGATGCTCGATAGCCGCTCTGGTGGTGGGGCAGGGGGCTCATCGGTGGCCTTGGACGAGTATCCCGAGTATCAGAATCAGGGCCGCGGCAGCCGCCCAGCCGCGGCAAGCGCGAGCTCCAGCCCGGGCGCCGCGAGCAACCCACCGCCGGCTGATTTCGACGACGACATCCCATTCTGAGCTGGCCCCCAGGCGGCGGCCACGAGGAGCGATCACGTGCCAACCTATCTCGTCACCGGTGGCGCCGGATTCATCGGCGGCAATTTCGTGCGCCATCTGCTGGAGACCACCGAGGTTAGGGTCGTCAACCTGGACCTCCTGACCTATGCCGGCAACCTCGACACCCTGGCCGAGGTGATGGCGCATCCGCGCCATACCTTCGTCCAGGGCGACATCGCCGATGCGCCGCTCATCGATCGGCTGCTCGAAGAGCACGGGGTGGATGCAATCGTCAACTTCGCGGCGGAGAGCCATGTCGATCGCTCGATCGAGGGCCCGGCCCGCTTCATCGAGACCAACATCGCCGGTACCTTCAACCTGCTCGAGCGCGCGCGCGCCCATTGGGTCCGCCGGGGTCGGGCCGAATCATTCCGTTTCCTCCAGGTCTCGACCGATGAGGTCTATGGGTCGCTCGGGCCGACCGGCCATTTCACCGAGTCCACGCCTTACGCGCCCAACTCGCCTTATTCGGCATCCAAGGCCGCGTCGGATCATCTGGTGCGTGCCTGGTACCATACCTACGGCTTGCCCGTGCTGACCACCAACTGCTCGAACAACTATGGCCCGTATCAGTTTCCCGAGAAGCTGATCCCGCTGATGATCCTCAAGGCCCAGGCCGGCGAGCCTTTGCCCATCTATGGCGATGGCGCCAATATCCGCGACTGGCTCTATGTGATCGATCATTGTCGCGCGATCGAGCGTGTCTTGGAGGCGGGCGCGCCGGGCGAGGTCTACAACGTCGGCGGCGACAGCGAGCGCACCAATCTTCAGGTGGTCGACACACTCTGCGGCCTGCTCGATGCCCGTCTGCCCGATTCGCCGCAGCGCCCGCACGCGCGTCTCAAGACCTTCGTCAGCGACCGTCCGGGGCACGATCGGCGCTATGCCATCGATGCCAGCAAGCTCAAGCGCACGCTGGGCTGGGAGCCGCTCGAGACCTTCGAATCCGGGCTCGGACGCACGCTCGACTGGTATCTGGAGCATCCCGAGTGGTGCCGCCGGGTCACCGATGGCAGCTATCGCGGCGAACGTCTCGGAGTCGTCCATGCAGCGTAAAGGGATCATCCTCGCCGGCGGATCTGGCACCCGACTCTATCCCTTGACCCGGGCCGTCAGCAAACAGCTCTTGCCGATCTACGACAAGCCGATGATCTATTATCCCCTCACCACGCTCATGCTGGCGGGGATTCGCGAGATCCTGATCATCACGACGCCCAGCGATCTGCCACTGTTTCGTGCCCTGCTCGGCGATGGGTCACAGTGGGGAATCGCATTGGAGTATGCCGAGCAGCCCGATCCGGGCGGTTTGGCCCAGGCCTTCCTGATCGGTCGCGCCTTTCTCGGCACCAGTCACTGCTGTCTGATCCTTGGTGACAACATCTTCTATGGGCATGGTCTGGTCGATCAGCTCAAGTCAGCCAGCGCACACCCGCACGGGGCGACTGTGTTCGGCTATTACGTCTCCGACCCAGAGCGCTACGGCGTCGCCGAGTTCGACGCCACGGGCCAGGTGCTCAGCATCGAGGAGAAACCGCGCCTGCCCAAATCCAATTGGGCCGTCACCGGGATCTATTTCTACGATCAACAGGTCTGCGACCTTGCCGCAAGCTTGCGTCCATCGGCGCGTGGCGAGCTGGAGATCACCGATCTGAACATGTGTTATCTCGCGCGCGGTGAGCTGCGGGTGAGCCGAATCGGACGTGGGACGGCGTGGCTCGACACCGGAACACACGAATCACTCATGCAGGCCGGTCAATTCATCGAGACCATCGAGCGACGCCAGGGTTTGAAGGTCTGCTGTCCCGAAGAGGTGGCCTATTTCAACGGCTGGATCGATGAGGCACGCCTGCGGGCCATGGCCGAAGAGCTCAAGAAGAGCGGCTATGGCGAGTATCTACTGAGTCTGTTGCGGCGGGGTGGCGTATGAAGGTACTCGAGACCAGCCTGCCGGGCGTGCTCATCATCGAGCCGCGGGTCTTCGGCGATGCCCGTGGCTTTTTCATGGAGACCTATCAGGCCGAGCGCTATGCCGAGGTCGGCGTCCCAGCCCCATTCGTCCAGGACAATCTCTCTTACTCGAGCAAGGGTGTACTGCGCGGGTTGCATCTGCAGCATCCGCGCGCCCAGGGCAAGTTGGTCCAGGTGCTGGCGGGCGCTGTGTTCGACGTAGCCGTCGATGTCCGCCGGGGCTCGCCGAGCTTCGGGCGCTGGCTCGGCATCGAGCTCTCGGCCGAGAATCGGCGGCAGCTGTGGATCCCGCCGGGTTTTGCCCATGGCTTTCTGGTGACCAGCGAATCGGCGCTTTTCATCTATAAGAATACTGAGTATTACAGCCCTGAGACCGAGCTGGGCATCCGCTGGGATGACCCGTCCATCGGCATCCAATGGCCGCTCGACGGGGTGGCCCCCGAGCTCTCGCACAAGGATCGGATGGCGCCCTATCTGAGCGAGATCCCGCCTGAACGCCTGCCTGGTGATTGAGGATGACCCATGATGAGTACGCAAACGACTACTGATCGACCCCGCATCCTGCTGATCGGCGCCAATGGCCAGGTGGGATGGGAGCTCAGACGCACGCTCGCCATGCTGGGCGAGGTGATCGCCGCCTCGCTCGAGGGCGAGCATGGCCCAGTGATCGACCTCATGGATCCCGATTCGCTCCGGCGTCTCGTCGAGACCGCGCGACCGGACGCCGTCGTCAATGCCGCTGCCCACACCGCGGTCGACAAGGCCGAGACCGAGACCGCGGTCGCGCGCCGCATCAATGCCGAGGCGGTCGGCGAGCTGGGCGCGCTCCTGGCCGGGCGCGGCACACCCATCATCCATTACTCGACAGACTTCGTCTTCTCCGGCATGCTCGATCGGCCCTATCGCGAGGATGACGAACCAAACCCGCTCAACGTCTATGGCGAGACCAAGCTCGCCGGCGAGCAGGCACTCCTGGATTCGGGCGCGCGCGCGCTCATCTTCCGCACGGCCTGGGTCTATGGCGCGCGCGGGGCCAACTTCCTGCTGACCATGCTGCGGCTGTTCAAGGAGCGCGATGAGCTGCGCATCGTCGACGACCAGATCGGCTCCCCGACCTGGAGCCGGATGTTGGCCGAGGCGACCGCCCTGGTCCTCCATCGCGTGCTGCGCGGCGAGCTCGACCTGGATCAGGTCGGCGGTCTCTACCATCTGACCGGGGCAGGGCAGGTGAGCTGGTACGGCTTCGCCAGTGCCATCCTGGAGGCGACCGGCGTTCAGACCAACCTCATTCCCATCCCCACCTCCGAATATCCAGCCCCGGCACACCGTCCACTCTATTCGGTGTTGGACAACACCCGCTTTCAAGAGACCTTCGGCCTGGCCATGCCCGATTGGCGCGTCTCGCTCGCCCAGTGTCTGGAAGAGACCCGCTGAGCCAAGCCTCGAGTCCATCGACATCCTCGAGGACATCGGCCGCTATCGCCGCGTCCTCGAGGACACCCGCCGGACATGGTGGTGATCGACGAGGCCCCAGTGTCGCTGGGGGCGGCAACCCAGAGAAGCATCTGCGCTGCCGCCGCAGAAGAGCTGTGGCTAGAGCGGCGGCTCGCACAGTGGTTCCGCTGCTGGAGTGCCGTATCGAGCAACAGGCGGTGGTTTTGCCAAGTGCTCGCTAGGCACGGTCATCCAGCGGTGCACTTGCATGTGTCTCTCGATGACTTTACATAATATAGATTATCCGAAATACTCTTATGAAGACCGTCGGCTGACCCTGCAGTCCCATGCCCTGCGCCATCTACAGAATACCGAATTGTTCCGCCTGGGGGTGGCCGACACCATTATCACGAAGCGCTTCAACCGCCGCAGCGTCGCCCAGAGATTACTGGATTCTGCCAAGGCCAACCAGGCCATCCCATCCCGCCAGATTGACCAGGCTCCGGGCCAAGAGCTCAAGCGCCGCCTCGAACGCCGCGTCCATCAATTGGAACAGGAAAATGCCATGCTGGTGGCCGAAAACGCCGAGCTGTTCGCCAGCTCAAGGTGTTAAAGCACCAGCAGTCCCGTGACGACCTCATGATGCGGCTTGACCCCGTTTTCAGCGCAGGTTTTTTTCCAGCAGGCGGCTCACCCCCATCGCTGCAAGGCCAGACACCATCCCCCGCCTGTTGTCTGAGGCGATAAAAAATGCCGTGATGATTGCAAAAAATGCCGTGATGATAGGTTGCATGGGCCCATGCAATTTTAGACTGGGCACATCCTTACCGACCCCGGTCATGCGGGGTTTGGAGGGTGGTATTCCCGCCGAGGTGCTGTCGCGTTCCGGGATCTTTTGGCCTATCGCGTTGAAGCCTGCCCATGAAAACTGGCAAGTTGTATGTGCAAAGTCCCTATGGTCGAGAGTCATTCAAGGTTCTGGTTATCAAAAGATTTTTGGGTTTCTACCGGATCGAGGCCCTCGGGTTCACCCGGCTGGCGGGACAGGACCGCTACCTCACGCAGGGGGAGCAGGCATGGGTTCCCCGCCATGCCGTCCGTCTGCTGGAGGGGCAGGATGGTTAGGCATCCTGGATGGCGACGCCTGCCGCGAAGACAGTCGGGCGGGAACCCGGTCCCTGGTCAATCAGGGCGTGGTATCGCCAGCGCTTGAAACAGGGTCGTCACATCTTACGGAAAGCGCCTGGCTAAGACGGCGATGTGCCGACGAGAGATCCGCGATGGAACACTGGTACGCCGTTCACACCAAGGCCCGCGACGAGACCATCGCCGCGGAAAACCTCCACCGACAGGGGTTCCACACCTTCCTGCCCCGGGTCAAGGCTGCCCGACGACGGCGTGTGCACTGGCACGAGGTGATCGAGCACCTGTTTCCGGGCTATCTCTTCATTCGCCTCGATCTGCTGATCCAGGGCAGCTCACCCATCCGTTCCACCCGCGGCGCCCTCGGCCTGGTCCGCTTTGGCGGAGATCCGGCCGTCGTCCCGGCGGAGCTGGTTGAACAACTCGTCGCCACCAGCGACGAAGCGGGCGTCGTTCGCCAGGAGCACCTCTTCCAGGCTGGCGACCGGGTCGGGATCCTCGCGGGACCCTTTATTGGCGTCCCGGCCACCATCCTCATCGAGACCGGCGCGGAGCGGGTGCAAATCCTCCTGGAGCTGTTGGGGCGCACCAATCAGGTCCTCGTCTCTCGTCATCAACTCGGGCCCGTGTCTTGAATCTCGGCTCGGCTACTCACAACCCCACGGCCGTGGAAGACCACTGGTTAAGCGAAGAACGCCTCCGCCTCGCCCTGGACGGGGCCCAACTGGGCCTGTGGGATGGCAATCACGCCACGGGGGAGCTCTACTGGAATGACCAGAGTTATCGCCAATTCGGTCTGCCGATCGGGGAGACCATGACCTATGGGCGCTTACTGTCCCTGCTGGCGCCCGAAGACCGGGAGCGGGTGGAGCAGGCCTGGCGCCGGGCCGCCGATGGCCGGGAAGACTATCGGGTGGACTTCCCCATCACCTGGCCCGATGGCTCCCGGCTCTGGATTCGCGCCGTAGGCCGAGTCTATTGCGGCCCGGACGGTCAACCCGTCCGGGTGAGCGGCATCCACATCGATATCACCGCGCAGAAGGAGGCGGAGCGGGAGATTCAAGCCCTCAACGCCGGGCTGGAGGCCCGGATCAAGGCCCGCACCGCCGAGCTGGAGGCGGAGATCGCCGAGCGTCGGCGCCTGGAAGAGGAGCTGCGACTCTTTCAGGCGATCATCGAGGCCGCCGACGAGGCCATCGCCATCAGCCGGCCCGACGGCCAGCTCCACTACATCAACCCGGCCCACGAACAGCTCTTCGGCTTCAGCCTCGCCGAGGCGCGGGCGCGCAACTATCGTGACTATTACCCGCCCGCATCCCTTGCCATCCTGGAAGGGGAGGTGGTGCCGCGGCTGGCGCGGGGAGAAAGCTGGGAAGGGGAGCTGGAGGTCCAGGATCGCGGGGGCCGGCGCTTCCCCCTGTGGCAGCGCGCGGGCGCGCTGTGTCGGGCCGATGGCGCCCTGGCCTTCGGCTTTGGCTTCATGCATGACATCAGCGCCCGCAAGGCGGCCGAGACGGCCTTGGCGCGCCAGGAGGCGGAGCTCAGGAAATTGCTCGCGGGCTTGCCGATCGGCGTGGCCATCGTCGGCTTGCCAGACGATGGGAAGATCCAATACCTCAACGATCAATTCACCGCCACCTTTGGCTATACCCTGGAGGATGTGCCGACGGTGGAGGCTTGGTTCGTCAAGGCCTATCCCGATGGGGCCTACCGCCAACGGGTGCGGCGCCTCTGGGATGAGGCCCTGCGTCGTGCAGGCGAACGACAGGGCCTGGTGGAAACCCACGAATATCGCATCCGCTGCAAGGATGGCGGGAGCCGCGACACCCTGATCAGCGCCGTGGTGCTGGAGGGGCGCCTCATAGCTACCTGCGTGGATCTGAGCGCTTATCATCGATTGAAGAAACTGGCGCAGCTCAGCGAGGCGCGTTATCGGTTGATCGCCGAGCATTCCCGGGACAACATCTGGACCATGAACCTGGCGGGCGAATTCACCTACCTGAGTCCTTCCCTGGAGTCGATGCTGGGCTATACCCCCGAGGAATACCAGTTACTGCCTCCCAGTAAAGCATTCACCCCTGAATCTTATGCCCGAGTCCAGGAAGGTTTGGCGGAGGCGCGCGCCCGGGTGGCGGCGGGGCTACCCTGTGAGTTCGAGGCCGAGCTGGAGCATCTCACCAAAGTTGGGTCACGCTACTGGTCCCATGAGGTTGCCGTCGCGATGTATGACCACGATGGTCAATTCATCGAGTTCATGGGCATCTCCCGCGACATCACCCAGCGCAAGTTGCAAGAAGAGGCGCTGCGGCAAGCCCGTGAGGCTGCCGAGGCCGCCAATGCCGCCAAGAGTCGCTTCCTGGCCACCATCACCCACGAACTGCGAACCCCCCTGCATGCCATCATCGGCTTTACCCAGGTCCTGGCGGAGCGGGAGGATGAGGCATCTTCGGCTCCCGGAGCTGGCGGGTCCCGGACGGAACGGCGGGGCCTGCGCCGCCGGGATCTGCTGGCGGGCATCGACCGCAACGGTCGCCACCTCTTGGCCCTGGTCAACGACCTGCTGGATCTGAGCCGTCTGGAGAGCGGGCACCTCAAACTCCGTGCCCGCCCCACGGCCCTGCGCTCGTTGTTGGAAGAATGCCTGGCGGATTTCTCGGCCCTGGCGGCGCACCAGGGTCTGGAGCTTTACCTCAAATTCCACCCCGGGCTACCGGTCCATGTCCTCATCGACCCGCAGCGCCTGCGACAAATCCTCGTCAATCTGCTCGGCAATGCGCTCAAGTACACCGCCCGAGGCGAGATCACCCTGACAGCGGGGGCCGTCCCCAGCACCACCCTGCCCGGCAGGTTGGCCCTCAGCTTCAGCGTGGCGGACACGGGGTCGGGCATCGCTCCGGCGGACCAGGACCTCATCTTCAATCCCTTTGGTCAGGAGAACGGTGGTCTGACCGCCGGCAAGCCCAAGGGCCACGGCCTGGGCTTGGCCATCTGTCGCCAACTGGCCGCGCTGATGGGGGGTGAAATCCGCCTGGACAGTGTGCCTGGCCAGGGCAGTCGCTTCACCCTCTGGCTCCCCGCCGTATCCCTGACCAACGCGGGCCAGGGTCAGGCCGATGAGGCGGCAGATGGCATCGCGGCCCGGGCCGAGCCCAGCGGTGAGCTTGCGGCTCCCGTCTCCCCGGGAACGCCTCCGGTCCGATCGCCCGCGTCTGGGTCCCCCACCCCAGCCCAGGCCCCAGTCCCACCCTCGTCCTGCTCCCCATCCACCTCCCCCTTACCGTCCTTACTCCCCTCCCCGGCCCCTGGATCACCCCTCCCGCCTGGCCTCGGGCCGGCTCAAGTTCCGGCTACCCTGCTGGTCATCGACGATGAACCCGACAATCTGTGCCTGGCCACCGAGATCTTCCGGGATCGGGGGCTGGACATCGTCAGCGCCGCCGACGGCGCCACCGGCCTGCGCCTGGCCGCCACGCTGCGGCCGGACCTGATCCTGCTCGACATCCGCATGCCGGGTTTGGACGGCTTTCAGGTGTGCGAACGGCTCAAGGCCGATCCGGCTACCCGGCCGATCCCGGTGGTCTTCCTCTCCGCCCTGGATCAATTCGAGGACAAGGCGCGAGGCTTCGCCGCTGGCGCAGTGGACTATATCGCCAAGCCCTGTGATGCCCGTGAGCTGCTGCTCCGGGTCACCAATCATGTCCGCCTGGCCCGGCTGGCGCCAGGCCCCTCGGCGGCCAGCCCGGAGGAGCCGCCAGCGGCTGGGGCCAAGCTGGCCCCGGAGCGATCTCTGTTGATACTCTTGCGGGCCCGCGACCGGTTGTTGGCGGACCTGGCCAATCCACCCGATCTGAATGCCCTGGCCCGGGATTGCGGCACCAATCGCACGAGCTTGCAGCACCTCTTCCGGGCCACGCTGGGGATGAGCGTCTACGGTTACCTGCGTGAGCAACGCTTGCAACTGGCCCGCGCCCTACTGGCGGAAGGTGGGCACAGCATCGACCGTGTTGCCGTCCTCGTCGGCTATAGCCAGAGTCATAACTTTACGCGCGCCTTCAAAAAGCGGTTTGGCCTGGTCCCGAGCCAGTTGCCGCTCCGCGGCGACAAATTGCAGCAATGAGTGGCGCTATTGTCGCCTGGAGATTTTCAGGCCTCCCTCGCCTCAGTAAGCTCCTGCCTGCATCACTTCCTACACCTTCCTCCCTTTCCGGAGACGATACGCATGAGTTTGGCGTCAGGTGATGAGCCTTTCCACTATGAGCCTTCTTCCCTTAGCCCCCGGGAGGGCAGTGTGGAATCTTTGGTCACCGCTGAAGGGCAGGACCCGACGCGTTGGGGTCACGGTCCTGGTCCCAACGAGGAAGATGCCCCAGCGCGCCTCGCCTCCCGGGATAGGGACAGCCTGGCGGGCCGCCAGGTCCTGGTCGTCGATGATGACCAACTCAACTTGGAAATCGCGGCCAGACTCCTGAACAACCGTGGGGCCTGGGTCACCCTGGCCACCCACGGCCAGGAGGCCCTGGACCTGCTGCGGTTGCATCCGCGGGGCTGGGATGTCGTACTCATGGATATTCGCATGCCGGGCCTGGATGGTTTCGAAACCACCCGCCGCATACGCACCGAACTGGGTCTTAGTCACCTCCCTATCATTGCCTGGACCTCCGAGCCCTTGCCTGAGATACGGCGTGAGCTAGCGGAGGCAGGAGTCGATGACTATCATCCCAAGCCGATCGAGGTGGATGTCCTGTTAGAAACCCTCTTGCGCTGGATCAGCCCTGAATCTACTCGCTAAATCCCCGTTAGCCACTCTTGAAGGAAATTCGCCGCGGGGCCCTGTGGGATGTGCAGGGGCGTGACCTCTGGGGGGGTAAGTCATTGCGTCCTTTAACCAACTTCAAGGTCCTGAACACGGGGCCTAGTACCGATCTCGCCCTGCCCGTGGCGGGCATGCTGGTCATCGGCCTCCTGCTGGCCTTGACCAGTGCCAATAGCTATCTGCTCTTCCATACCCTGGTAGAGCTGTTCAGCATCGGTGTGGCCTTCGCCATCCTGCTCCTGGCCTGGAACACCCGGGAGGTACAGGACCTTGGCATCCTGCGGATCATCGCCCTTGGTTTCGGTGCCGCGGCCATCATCGACCTGCTGCATACCCTGGCCTACAAGGGGATGACCATCTTCCCCGGCGATGACGCCAACCTGCCGACCCAGCTCTGGATTGCCGCCCGTTATCTCCAGGCCCTCACCCTTCTGGCCGCGCCCTGGCTTGCGCGCCGCCTGGTGCCCCTGGTCGGCTTGGTCGCGGCCTATGGCACCCTGACCCTGCTCCTGATCCTGGCCGTTTTCAGTGGCTATTTTCCGGACTGCTATGTCGAAGGCCAGGGCCTGACCCCCTTCAAGATCACCAGCGAATATCTCATCGTGGCCATCATCCTGGCCGGGGTGGTCGGACTGCACCGGGTGCGCGCGGCGCTCCATCCCACGGCTTATCGTTTCTTGCAGGCCATGGCCCTAGTCACCATCGCTCAAGAGCTCGCCTTCACCGCCTACATCGGCGTCTATGACCTGGCCAACATGGCGGGCCATCTGCTCAAGCTGGTGGCCTACTATCTGCTCTACCGCGCGATTTTCGTCACGGCCATTCGCGACCCCTTCCTGACCCTGTTCCGGGACCTCAAGGCCACGGAACAGTCACTGCTCGCCTCCCAGGCGGAGATCCAGCGGCAGCATGCCGACCTGGAGCGGCGGGTCGTCGAACGAACCGCCGCCCTGGAGGCGGAGATCCGGGAACGGCACCACGCCGAGCAGGCACTGACCGAGAGCGCCGCCAACTTCCGGGCCTTTTTTGAGACCGTGGGCGATCTGATCGTCGTCGCCGCCCCCGATGGCCGCATCCTGTTCGCCAATCCGGCCTGCCAGCGGACCCTGGGCTATGACGAGACTGAACTGTCGAGCTTGGGGGTGCTGGATCTCCATCCCGCGGACTGTCGGGTGGAGGCCGCGGACATCTTCGCCGCCATGTTCCGCGGCGAGCGTCAGGCTTGCCCCTTGCCCTTGGCCAGCAAGGATGGGCTCCCGATCCCCGTCGAGACCCGCATCTGGCCGGGGCGCTGGAATGGCGCCGACTGTATCTACGGGCTCAGCAAGGACCTGCGGGCGGAACAGGAGGCGCAGCAGCGTTTCGAGCGCCTGTTCCACAGCAACCCGGCCCCGATGGCCCTGACCCGCCTGCCGGAGCGGCGCTTAGCCGATGTCAACCAGGCCTTTCTCGATACCCTGGGCTATACCCGGGCGGAGGTGATCGGCCAGACCTCCGCGGAACTGGGACTCTTTGAGGACCCGACGTACCAGCAAACCGTGGCTGACCAGTTGCAGACCCAGGGACGGTTTCGTGATATCGAGCTCCAGGTGCGACGCAAGGACGGGGTGCGGCGGGATGGTCTCTTCTCCGGCGAGGTCATTCGCAGCCAGGGCCAGGAGTATTTCCTAACGGTGATGGCCGATATCACCCAGCGCAAGCAGGCCGAGCAGCGCCTGCAGGAGAGCGAGCAGCGTCTCCGGGAGCTGAGCGCGCAACTCGAACTTAAGGTCGAAGCGCGCACCCAGGCCCTGCGCGCCGCCAATGAGGCCCTGCGGGAGAGCGAGGAGGGCTTTCGCACCCTGTTCGAGGAGACCCGCCAGCCCCTCGCCCTGATGGAAGGCGACCGCTTCATTGCCGCCAACCGGGCCACGCTTGAGATGCTGCGCGCGGTGACCCCGGAGCAGTTGATTGGCCATACCGCCGGTGATTTCTCAACTCCCGTCCTGGCCGATGGCAGCCCCGCCACCGCACGGATGGCCGAACATATCCGCCTGGCCCTGGAGCACGGCGCCCACGAGTTCGAGTGGGAGAGCCTGCGGGTCGGCGGCGAGCCCTTCCCTTCCCGGGTCCTCCTGACCGCCATCCGGCGCGGCAACCGGCAACAGCTCCATGTGGTGTGGAACGACATCACGGAACAAAAGCAGGCCCAGGCACGAGTCGAATACCTGGCCTATTATGACGCCCTGACCGGCCTGCCCAACCGCGTGCTGGGACTGGACTGTCTCGCCCAAAAACTGGCCCAAGCCCAACGCCACCAGCGCCAACTGGCGGTGCTCTACCTCGACCTGGACCACTTCAAGCACATCAATGACAGTTATGGCCATCTCCTGGGTGACAAGCTGCTCCAAGGCGTCGCCTGGCGTCTGACCGGGCGCCTGCGGGCGGAAGACAGCCTTTGCCGCCTAGCCGCGGACGAATTCCTGCTGGTCCTGCCGGAGGTGGGAAAGGAACATGGACTGGCGAACCTGGCCAGTCTGTGCGACCGTCTCATCAACCATTTTGCCCAAGCCTTCGAACTCGATGGCCACCAGGTCTATGTCAGTCTCTCCCTCGGCGTCGCCCTCTACCCCCGTGACGGGGCCGATGGCGAGACCCTGATGCGTCATGCCGACACCGCCCTCTACGAGGCCAAGCGCGCCGGGTGCCAGACGTATCGCTTTTTCGAGCCGTGCATGAACGACGAGTTGATGCGCTTCATCCAGATCCGCGATGCCTTGCGCGAGGCCCTGGAACGTCATGAGTTCGTCCTCCACTATCAGCCTCAGGTCGATCTGCAAAGCGGGCGCCTGGTGGGGGTCGAGGCCCTGCTGCGCTGGCAAAGACCAGGCATGGGGTTGCTCGCGCCTGGGCATTTCCTCGATGTGGCCGAGGAGAGTGGGCTCATCGTGCCCATCAGCCGCTGGGTGCTGCATGAGGCCTGTCGTCAGGCGGCTGCCTGGCGGGCCGCGGACTGGCCGGACCTGGTGGTGGCGGTGAACCTATCCGCCGCGCATTTCCGCCAGCGAAAGGTCGAGGAGGATGTCCGCGCGGCGCTGCACAAGAGTGGCCTGGATCCGTGCGGTCTGGAACTGGAGCTGACCGAATCCATCCTGTTGCGGGGCGAGGAATCCGTGCTGGAAATCGTGGCAGCCTGGAAGTCGCTGGGTATCCGCCTGGCGATCGATGACTTTGGCACCGGCTACTCCAGCCTGGCCTATCTCAAGCAATTCCAGGTCGATAAGCTCAAGATCGATCGCTCCTTCATCCTCGATATGGCCACCCATGACCAGGATCGTGCCATTGTTCAGGCCATCATCAACATGGCCTATGGCCTGAAGCTGTGTACCATCGCCGAAGGTGTGGAGGACGCGCCACTCGCCAGCCAGCTCAGGTGCATGGGTTGCGACCAGGCCCAGGGTTATCTGTACGCGCCGCCAGGGGCGGCGGCGGACCTGGAGCGGTGGTTGCGGGAGCGGGGGGCGCTCAAAGATGGGGCGTTGGGTGTGCGCGATGAACCCGGGATTCGCGTCGGTGGCGTGATGCCAGGACGAATCAGGGCCAGCGCGGGTTAGATTGTCCATTTCAGACCCGATCTTCTCCTCATGGATCATCAACGTCTGTTCCAGCACAAGCTTCGCAATGGCCTGCAGCAGATCGGACTGCTGGGGGTGCTCGGGCTTTTGCTTGGCTATCTGGCTTGGGTGGTTGGCGGAGCGCTCTTCCTGTGGGGCACCCTGATTGGGATCGCCATACTCTATCTGATCAATCCGATGGCCTCGCCGCGGCTCTTGCTGGGGATGTATGGCGCCCGTGCGCTCTCGCCGCGCCAGGCCCCTGGTCTCTATGCGATCCTCGACATCTTGGCCGCGCGCGCCGCGCTGCCGCGGCTGCCGCGTCTCTACTATCTGCCGAGCCGGATGATCAACGCCTTCGCGACCGGGCACCGTGATGATGCGGCCATCCTGCTCTCCGACGGTCTGCTGCGTCAGCTCGATCGGCGCCAGCTCATCGGGGTGCTGGCCCATGAGCTGGCCCATGTGGCCAATGGCGACATCCAGGTCATGACCTTTGCCGATACACTGAGCCGCATCACCAGCCTCCTGGCGCTGATCGGTCAGATCCTGCTCATCTTGATGATCCCGCTGATGATCCTCGATCTGGCGACACCGCCCATCGGCGCACTGCTGGTGATGATCGCCGCGCCGAGCTTGAGCGCGCTGGCTCAACTGGCACTCTCGCGCAATCGCGAGTACGAGGCCGATCGCACGGCCGCCGAGCTCACTGGAGATCCGATCGGACTGGCCGCTGCATTGGAGCGTCTGGAGCTCAGCCAGGGCCGCTTCTGGGAGCAGCTGATGCTGCCGGGACGACGTTTGCCGGATCCCTCCTTGCTGCGCACCCATCCGCCCACCGAGCAGCGCATCGCCCGTTTGCTCGAGCTCGTCCCAACGCCCGAGGCACGTCCGGCAGCCCTCGCCTTCCCAGATGGGGTCGACTGGGCGGCCACCCTGCCCTTCACCCCGTCCAGAATGGGTGCGCCACGCTGGCACATCACGGGGCTGTGGCACTGAGCCCAGGGGCACGGCCAACGCATCAATCGCGCTCCAGAATCCCCATGCCGGCACGCACGCAGCGAAGCAGACCATAGTCATAGCGCCCATCGAATGAATCGTAGACCGGCTTCAACGCCTGTGACGACTCATTGGGAAGCGCCTCGATGGCCAGCTCGATGCCGCGGATGCTGTGGTCGTCGAGCCCCACGACTTGCTTGACCGAGAGTTCGCCACGCGCGATGGCCTGTGCCAGATGGTTGTAGACGGTCCCGACCTTGAGCAGGCGCCCTGCCGCGATCGTCGCGACCGACTCACCGGCACGAAACCGCTCGATGCTCTCGCGCACCGTGTCGCTCAGATCCTCCTCGACCGCCGGCGCGATCACATGGGCGGCCGCGGCCGGCGGCAGATCGGCGGGTCGACCATGGGTCGCCTCATGTGCCGCGAGCACCCCGAGAAAGCCCTCGCCGAAACGCTCCAGCTTCACCTGTCCCACCCCTGAGATACGGCTCAGCTCGGTCCGATCGAGCGGGCGCAGCAGCAACATCTCGCGCAGCGTGACGTCGCTGAAGACATGATAGGCCGGCACCTCGAGTGCATCGGCCACGGCGCGCCGGTGTTGACGCAGCGCCTCCCAGAGCGCCACCGCCTCCGGGTCGCTCGGCAGTTGGAAGGCCTGACGACGGTCGCGGCTCACACGCTTGGTCTCGCTGTGCTGGCGCAGACGGATCCTGCGCTCGCCACGCAGCACCGGACGCGCCTGTTCGGTGAGCCGCAAAGCGCCATGCCCCTCCAGATCGACGGCGACCAGACCGGCGGCGATCAGCTGACGATAGACCGAGCGCCACTGGGCCGCGCTCAGCTCGCGTCCGATCCCGTAGGTGCTGATCTGCTCATGACCGAGCCGGCGGATCCGCGCGCTGTCCTTGCCGAGCAGCACATCCACCAGATGGAGCGCGCCGAAACGCTGACCCGTGCGATAGATACAGGACAACGCCTTCTGGGCGAGCACCGTTCCATCCAGGGTCGCCACCGGCTCCAGACAGGTGTCACAGTTGCCGCAGGGGCTCGCCAGCGGCTCGCCGAAATAACCGAGCAGGACCTGGCGGCGGCATTCGGTGGTCTCGCAAAAACCGAGCATGCCGTCGAGCTTCTGCATCTCGATGCGCTTGAAGTGCTCATCGGCCGTGGACTCCGCGATGAAGCGGCGCAGCATCACCAGATCACTGATCCCATAAGCCATCCAGGCATTCGCCGGCTCGCCGTCACGCCCCGCCCGCCCGGTCTCCTGATAATAGGCCTCGATGCTCTTGGGCAGATCCAGATGCGCCACGAAGCGTACATCGGGCTTGTCGATACCCATCCCGAAGGCGATGGTGGCGACCATGATGAGCCCATCCTCACGCAGGAAACGGGCCTGATGGGCGCGCCGCATCTCCGGCGGCAGACCCGCATGGTAAGGCAAGGACACGAAACCAGCCGATTCCAGAAAGGCAGCCGTCTCCTCGACCTTGCGCCGCGACAGACAATAGACGATGCCGGCCTCCTCTGGATGCTCGGCACGCAAGAAGCTCAGGAACTGCTGATGCGGATTGCTCTTCTCGACGATGCGATAGCGGATGTTCGGCCGATCGAAGCTCGAGACGAACTGACGTGCCTGGCCCAACCCGAGACAGCTGAGGATCTCGGCGCGGGTCGGGGCGTCGGCGGTGGCGGTGAGCGCGATGCGCGGGACCTCAGGCCAGCGTGCGTGCAGCACATCGAGTCGAGTGTACTCGGGTCTGAAGTCGTGCCCCCAGCGCGATACGCAATGGGCCTCGTCGATGGCAAAGAGCGCGATCCGCGTCTGTCCGAGCAGGTCGAGAAAACGCTCGGTGAGGAGTCGCTCCGGGGCCACGTAGACCAGATCGAGCGCGCCAGCACGCACCGCCTCCTCGACCTTCATGGCCTCCGCCGCGGTTTGCATCGAGTTCAGATAGGCCGCCTTGACGCCGAGTTGGCGCAGCGCATCGACCTGATCCTGCATGAGCGCGATCAGTGGCGAGATCACCACGGCCACCCCGGGCCTCAGCAGCGCTGGGATCTGATAGCAGAGCGACTTGCCCCCACCCGTGGGCATCAGCACCAAGGCGTCGCCGCCACCGAGCACATGCGCGATGATCTCGGCTTGGGCACCGCGAAAGTGGTCGTAACCGAAGACTCGATTGAGGATCCGCAGTGATGTGTCATGCATCCGTGTCACCTGCTGTGAGACAGCCAGACAGGATGATAGATCTTTCGTGTACGAATGGCCAGCGCCCGCCCCGCCGTGTCAAGCGTTTCGTCACAATCGGCCACCCGGCTTCTGCTACCATGCCACCCGATGCAGAGACTCGTCGTGCGTCGGATTGCGCTCTTCGTCCACGTAAAAATTTTGATCGATCAATGATATGAGCAACTCCGACGACTGACTCCCGATCACTATACAACGGAGCCGTCGCATGCTTGAAGCCCCCCGACCGGACCCTGTCGAGACCAACCGGCGGCGGGATGTCGCGGCCATCGACCTGGGCTCGAACAGTTTTCACATGATCGTGGCCCGCATCGATGATGGCCACATGCAGGTCACCGACCGGCTCAAGGAGATGGTGCGGCTCGGCGAGGGGCTGACCGACGACAAGGACTTGGAGCCCCAGGTGGCCGCGCGCGCCCTCGCCTGTCTGGAGCGCTTCGGACAGCGGCTCCGCGGCTTTCCAGCCGGCAGCGTGCGGGCGGTCGGCACCAATACATTGCGCCAACTCGCGCCAGAGAATGGATTTTTGTCACTCGCCGAGTCAGCGCTCGGCCATCCGATCGAGGTCATCGCCGGGCGCGAGGAGGCGCGACTCATCTATCTGGGTGTGGCGCACGATCTGGCGGCAGGGGATGAGCGTCGACTGGTGGTCGACATCGGCGGCGGCAGCACCGAGATCATCGTCGGGGTCAGATTCTCGCCACGTCTGCGTGAAAGTCTCAACATGGGTTGTGTCAGCCTCTCACGGCGTTATTTCGCCGACGGGCGGATCACCGCCCGCGCGATGGAGCGCGCCGAGCTCGGGGGCGCACTCGAGGTCAGACCTGTCCGTGAGATCTTTCGCAAATCGGGCTGGAGCATGGCGGTCGGTAGCTCCGGGACCATCCGCTCGATCGCGGCGGTCGTCGAGGCCGCCGGCTGGAGCGAGCATGGGATCACCGCGACGTCACTCGAGCGTTTGCGCGAGGCACTGATCGCGGCTGGCCGGGTCTCCGCACTCCAGCTCGATGGACTCTCCGAGGAGCGCAAGCCCGTGTTCGTTGGCGGTGTCGCGGTGTTGCGGGCGGTCTTCGAGACCCTGCGGATCGAGCACATGCAGGTCTCCGAATATGCCCTGCGCGAGGGGATCCTCTACGAGATGATGGGCCGAGCCCATCACGAGGACGTGCGCGAGCGCACCGTGCTGACACTCTGCCGGCACTTCCAGATCGATCAGGAGCATGCCCGACGGGTGCGGGCCACCGCCTTGACGCTGCATCGACAGGTCGCCGCGAGCTGGTCGCTGGAGGATCCCAATCTCGCGCTCATGCTGGCCTGGGCGGCGCGTCTGCACGAGATCGGTCTACTCGTGGCGCACTCGCAATATCAGCGTCACGGCGCCTATCTCTTGAGCAACGCCGATCTGCCCGGTTTCACCCGTCCCGAGCAGATGCTGCTCGCAGCCTTGGTGCTCGGCCATCGGCGGCGTCTCCCGCTGGCCGACTTCGCCGACCTGCCGCGCGAGGTGCGCGATACGGCCGCGCGACTCTGCGTGCTGCTGCGCATCGCCGTCCTGCTGCACCGTGGTCGCTCAGGCGGCAACAAGCCCGAGACGCAACTCACGGTGGATGGTCAGCAGCTGATCCTGCGCTTCCCGGATGAGTGGCTCGCCGCGCATCCACTGACCCGCATCGAGCTGGAGCAAGAGTCCGAGCGCCTCGCCGCGGCGGGCTTTCGACTCGACTTCGGCTAAAATAACCAGCGAATGGGGTAAAATCAGTCTGACGTGGCGCGGCCAACCGGCCCCAGCCGCTTCCATTCACTGGACCG
The DNA here is from genome assembly GCA_009929855.1 of Gammaproteobacteria bacterium. Taxonomy (GTDB): domain Bacteria; phylum Pseudomonadota; class Gammaproteobacteria; order Chromatiales; family Chromatiaceae; genus Thiocapsa. The sequence continues at coordinate 27,045 of RZZN01000032.1, read as the reverse complement.
CCGTGCTCGAGCGGTCCAATGTCGTCACCAAACAGGAGGACAACGAGAATGCCTGCACTCTTTTCAGCCGACTGGATGAATGGTCTCAAGGATGCCTGGAACGCCGAGCCAGAGGTCTGCGAGAAGCTCGCCGAGATCGATTTCGACTCGGTCATCTACTGTGGCTTCAAGGACGAGGACAACCCACGCGGGATCTTCGTCGTCGAGAAAGGGATCTGCGTGCGTGCTGGCACCTGGTCGGAGAGCGACCCTCCAGCGAATTGGGACATGCGTGCCGATCTCAAGGATTGGCTCAAATGGGTCGAGAAAGGCATCGGCATGGCCGGCATGGGCACCGCCTTCATGACCGGCAAGCTCAAGTTCAAGGTCGGTGACTACAAGGCGATGCTGAAGGATCCGCGCATGGCCAACCCATTCGTCAAAAGCTTCGGGCTGATGCAGCAGATCCCGACCGACGAGCTCGGTTGAGCCGGTGGCCCGTGGCGAGTGCGCTCGCCACGGGCGCTCAATCAAGTGTATCGCTCAGCCAAGTGTATAGCCCGCATCCACATTCAGCCGCGAGCCGGTGATGTGCCGCGCCTGCGCCGAGGCCAAGAAGAGCACCGCATCGGCGATGGCCGCGGGCTCGATCGCGCTCTGGCGCAGACGATGACGGCGTCGCGCGGTCGTCTCGATCAGTTCACGGTCACCGCCCCACATGGGTGACTCGACCACGCCAGGCGCCACGCCATTGACCCGAATCCCCCGCGGGCCAAGCGTCATCGCCAACCGGCGCGTCATCAGATCCAGCCCCGCCTTGCTCGCCGAATAGCTCCCCGAGGTACAGGTCTCGAAGGCGGCTTGGCCACATGCCGATGAGAGATTGATCACCACCGGATCGGTGCCTCGCGACAACAGATGGATACAGGCCTGAATCAAGGCGAATGGCGCGATCAGATTGACCTCGAGCGTGTGCCGCCAATCCTCGACCGTCTCCTCGAGATCGCCCTGACTCAGGATCACGGCGGCATTGTTGACCAGCACATCCAAGCGACCGCCGTCGGCATGCAGCGACTCGACCAGATGGGCGCGAAAGGCCGCGTCGCTGACATCACCGACCAAGACGCGCAATGCCCCCGAATCGATCGCCGTGCCGTGCCGCTCGATCAGGCTCGCGACCCGCCCTGGATCACGCCCGAAGGTCAGGACACGATCACCCTGCCCCAGGAAGGCGTCCACCAAGGCAGACCCGATACCCGAGGTCCCCCCGCTGATGCAGACATGTCTCATCGTCATCAAGCATCCTCAAGTTGAATGAAGCCGTTTCATCCGCCCCGCCGCAAGCGAGTAAGAATCGAGGCCTCCTCGCCTCAAAGGGGTCAGTGCCTCCTGGTCCCAAAGGAGTCGGGGCCTCCTGGCCCCGAGTAAGGATCTTCACCCGTCATCAGACCAAATCGAGACCTCCATGAGTCCCCAGAAGCGCTCTGCCCAAGATCAGCGCTGCGCATCTCCTCCCTCGGGGCGGGGACGCCCCGACTCCTCTGGTCGTGTCTCTCCTCCCTCGGGGCGAGGACGCCCCGACTCCTTTGGGTTTAGCGTTCGCGCTGGCCTAGGTTGGCGTGGATCAGTGCGCCGTTGAGCACGGGGGTGCGTGCCGCGAAGGCGATGGTCTCGGCGATCTCGGCGGGCTCGATCAGGCGATCGAAGGTCGAGAGACTGGTGAGCGCGGCGAGGATCTCGTCATTGCCGCCGATCAGCGCGCGGATCTGCTCGGTGTCGGTGAAGCCGGGACAGAGCATGCAGGTGTGAATCTTCCGACCGGCGAGATCCTGACAGGTCGCGCGCATCATCCCGGCCAGCGCATGCTTGGCGATCACATAGCTGGCCACGCCCGGCACTGCCTTCTCGGCCAGGGTCGAGCCGATGTAGAGGATGCTCGAGCCCTCGCCCATCCGAGGCAGGATCAGCTGATTCAGGCCGTTGGCAGCGACCAGATTGAGCTCGAGCACGGCCCGCAGGTCGTCGCTGGGGAGCGCGTCGACGCGATCGCGCCGCATCACCGAGGCATTGTGGACCAGACAGACGCGCGCGGCGCCAGCGAGCCACTCCGCGAGCGGCTCGGCCAGACTGTCCACCGCGCCCGGCACCGCCAGGTCGCAGGCCAGATTCTCCACACCAGGCTCTGGACAGGGACGCCGCGCGATGTTGAGCACCAGGCTGCCATCGCGGAGGAAGCGTCTGGCGATCGCGCGTCCGATGCCACTGCTGGCGCCGGTGATGATGAGTCGATTCATGGCGTGCTGCTCCAGGACGCAAAGGCCCATTGACCGCTCCCGGAGGCGACCCCAAGCTCGACCTGACGAGGCCCCGCGGCGATGAGCTCGGGTTGGGCCAACAGGCGTGAGAGCAGGAGCTCGGCGAGCGCCTCGATGGTCACATTGCGAATCGGCAGCACCAAGACATCACGCTCGAGGAAGCTCAGGCGCTCCGCCCCGAATGCGACCTCGACGCGCCCGTGCGCGCGCTCGATGCGCAGGAATGGCGAGCGCTCGGGCAAGAGCAGTCGCTCATCGAGCGGATCGCAAAGCGATTTGAGCACACGCTTGAGCATGACATAGTCGAAGGCCATGCCGTTGGCACCGAGGGCTGCCGTCACCTGGCAGCGCACCTGAAAGTTGTGACCATGCAGATTCTCACGCTCGGTCGCGGAGAAGATGGTGAAATGGCCCGCGCTGAAATTGAGATATTCCTTGCTGATCTCGATGCGCGTCAGGATCTCGCTCTCCAAGGTCACCTCCGGTGCGGATTGAATAGGCCAGCGGACGAGCCAATGATCGCCCGTGTCTCATCCGGCGCGGTCGCCCGCGCTGGTACGACTCACATGGGCTCGATCTCTCCATCGTACGGCTCGATCGCAACAACCTCGATCCGATAGCCCGCCTCGGCCAACTCGCTGCTGCTGGAGACCACCCGGAGCCGCCCCGTCACCCACACGGTGTCGAAGAGCCCGCCGACATATTCACGGCCAGCGGGCGCCACCACATGGACCGTTTGATTCGCCGGCGGCGGTGGCACATGGATGCAGGCGCCATAGTAGGGCACCAGCAGGAACTCCGACATGCGCTCGGCATCGAGCTCCAGTGGCACGACGAAACCCGGCAGCCGGATCATGCGCCCATCGAGCTCAGTGACCACCGGCGCCTTGGCCCACAGCTCCATGAGTTTGTCCATCAGCGCAAGTGCGCGCGGATCATCGTCATCCAAGGCCTCGATCTCGTCCAGATCGAATCCCTCGATGAGTGCCTCGGGCTGCCAATCGGCGGGGATCAATCGGTCCCAATCGATCAGCTCGGCCGCGCCTGCAAGATCCGCTGGCGTGCTCGCATCCTGCGCGGATTCCTGTTGCTGACCGCAGGCCACCAACAGCCAGACCAGGATCAGCAGTGACAAAGGTAAGCTCAGTCGCATCGTCATGGGTGCCCTGCCCTAGATTCGAACCGATAGACCATCCGCCAACGAGAGCCGATAGGCGCGATATGCCGGGATCAGGCCGATCAAGAGTCCGACCGCCAGGATCAAGGCGAGCAAGGATAGCTCGGTGCCCGACAGCGCGCCGGGCACGATGGCGATTCCGAAACCGGACTGCATCAGCGCGCCCGCGACCAGCATAGCAGCATCGAGCAGCACCAGACCAACCAACAGTCCAAGCACGAGCAGGACCAATGCTTCGCCCAGGATGAGTGCCAGCACATGGACGGGACGGGCGCCGACCGAGCGCAGGATCGCCATCTCGCGACGACGCTCGTTCAGGCTCGCCAGCAGCACCGTCAAGAGACCGAACAGGCCCACGAGGACCACGAAGGCCGAGACCAGGAGCAGTGCCTGCTCACCGATGCGCACCAGGCTCCAGAGTTCGGCCAGGGCGACCCCTGGCAGGATCGCCGTGAGCGGCTCTGGACGGTACTCATTGACGGCGCGTTGCACCTGAAAGGTCGCAATTCGCGAATGCAAGCCGACCAGGACGGCGGTGATGGCGGTCGGCGCGAGACGCTGCTCAGATGCCTGAGCCGGCGTGAGCGTGGCCCCGGGACGGGGCACGCCCGTCTCCCAGCCGACATGGATCGCCTCCAGACCCTCCAGTGTCACATGCACGGTCCGGTCGACCGGCGTGCCGGTCGGGGCCAGGATGCCCACGACCCGGAAGGGGTGCGACTCGTGACGGGCGAAGGCCACATCGGCCGCACCATGCGCGATCACGATCGCATCCTCCAGACGATAGCCGAGCATCCGCGCCACCTCGGCGCCGAGTACGGCATCGAAGCGATCGGCAAAGGGGGCGCCGTCGGCCAGGACCAACTCACGCCCGCGGCCATAGCGATAGTGTTGGAAATAGTCCAGTGTGGTGCCCAACACTGGATAGCCGCGGTGTGAGTCACCGAGCGAGAGCGGGATCGTCCAGGCGATGCTCGGATGTCCCGCGATCGCTTGGTAGGCGTCCCAGGAGAGCGTGTTGGTGGCGTGACCCAGACGGAAGACCGAGTACAGCAGCAGCTGGATCGGCGCCGTGCGAGCACCGACGATGAGATCGGTCCCCGCGATGGTGCTGGCGAAGCTCGCGCGAGTCTCGGTACGCAGTCGCTCGACCCCGATCAGCAGCATGACGCTGAGCGCGATGGAGAACACCGTGAGCAGGGCCGTGCCCCGGCGGTTGAGAAGGCTCTTCCAGGCCAGCGTCAGGATCGACATGGGCCAACCGGCGGCCCGGCTTGGCCGTTTCGGGTCTGCACGGCGCGGGATCGCGAGCAGCCGCGCCGGCCATCCCGCGTGCCCGCGTCGATCAGGTGCGCGCCAGTGGCGATCACACCGCCTTGTCCATGGCGTCGATGCGACTGGCGAGCATGAAATCGAGCGCGGTGATCCCGCCGGCGTCATGCGTGGCCAGACTGATCACCACCCGGGCGTAGACATTGCACCATTCGGGGTGATGACCCATCGTCTCGGCCACCATCGCGACCCGGGTCATGAACCCGAATGCCTCGATGAAGTCCTTGAATTGAAAAACTTTGTAGAGCTTGTCATCGGCGAGTGACCAGGGTGAGGCGGCGGTTGCGTTGAGCTCGGCGAGGGCTGACTCGATGGCCTTCTGGTCCAGTCGTGATCTCGTCATCGGCGCGCGCCTAGAGGTGGGCAATCGTTTTTTCGGTGAACAGATAGTCCTTCAACTCCTTGTCGAAGGAGGGATCCTTGCGCCTGATCCATTCGAGCACCATCGCCGCGTGCTCCTTTTCCTCGTCGCGATTGTGCGCCAGGATCGCCTTGAGGCCCTCGTCCTTGCAGGCATCGACACGCTGGTTGTACCAATCGACCGCCTCCAACTCCTCCATCAGCGAGATGATGGCCCGATGCATGTCACGGGTCGCATCTGACAGCTCCTCGATCGGCTCGTGATAACCCTCGTTCGCCATAAGACACCTCCCATGCGTGAATGGAATGATCCGCGCCCTCGGCGCCATAGTGGGATTGTCCGGCCTCGCGTGGCTAAACTCAACCGTCAGAAGGCATGTCCGTGTCGCAGCGTCTCGATCAGGATCTCGCGGTTGCGATAACGAATGTCCTTGCCCTCGGCGACATAGATGACCTGCTCGGCGATGTTGGAGGCATGGTTGCCGATCCGCTCCAAGGCATGAGCCGCGGTGAGCAGACAGAGGATCCGATCCGGCCGCAGACCCACGGCCCCATCCTGCCCGAGATGCTGGCGGACCCGCGCCGAGGCCTCGAACAGGGCCGACTCATTCTCGAAGACACCGAGCGCCTTCACCACGTTGAAGCGCGCAACCGCCTCGATCGACTGCTCGAGCATGCCGCGTGCATGCTCCTCGAGACCACGCAGCAACACCCTGAGCTCGGCACTCGGCACCTCGTCCGGTCCCTCCTTGGGTTCGGGCTCGGCCGCGCCCAGGGCCAATGCCTGATTGGCGATACGCACCGTCTTGTCGCCGGCCCGCTCCACGTCGCTGGCGATGCGAAAGAGCGCAAGCACGATGCGCAGATCCACCGCGGTGGGCTGACGACGCGCGATCACGCGAAAGATCTCCTCGTCGGCGTCCAGCGACAGATAGTCGATCTGCGGCTCACGGTCCAGGACCCGATAGGCCTGCGCCGCGTCACCCTCGATCAACGCGAGCGCCGCGGCGCGCGTCTGCTCGACCACACGCTGACCCATGTCGAGGATGATCCCGCGCAGACCGGCAAGCTCACGATCATAGCGCTGCACCAGATGTCCGGAGGCGAGATCCTCGGTGACCGCCTTGGCGGGGACTGGCTCGTCCATCATCCGAACCGTCCGGTGATATAGTCCTCGGTCAGCTTGTGCCGCGGATTGGTGAAGATCTGGTTGGTCTCGCCCACCTCGATCAGGTCGCCGAGATGGAAATAGGCGGTGCGTTGCGAGACCCGCGCGGCCTGCTGCATCGAATGGGTGACGATCGCGATGCTGTAGCTGACCCGCAGCTCGTCGATCAACTCCTCGATGATGGCGGTGGCGATGGGGTCGAGCGCCGAGCAGGGCTCGTCCATCAGGATCACCTCGGGCGAGACCGCGATGGTCCGGGCGATACAGAGCCGCTGCTGCTGACCGCCCGAGAGACTGGTGCCGGGCTGCTCGAGCCGATCCTTGACCTCGTTCCACAGCCCCGCCTTCTGCAGACTGGTCGAGACCAGCTCGTCGAGCTCAGCGCGACGATTGGTCAGACCATGGATCCGGGGTCCATAGGCGACATTCTCATAGATCGATTTGGGGAAGGGATTGGGCTTTTGAAAGACCATCCCGACCTGCGCCCGCAAGGACACCGGATCGAGCGTCCGATCATAGATGTCGCGACCATCGAGCTGGATGGAGCCGGTCACCCGACAGTCCGCGATGGTGTCGTTCATGCGGTTGAGACACCGCAGAAAGGTCGACTTGCCGCAGCCCGAGGGTCCGATCATGGCGACCACCTCGTTCTTGCCGATGTCCAGGCTGACCCTCTTGATGGCCTGCTTGGCGCCGTACCAGACATCGACATCGCGACACACCATGCGCGGGTCGGCGACCGTGACATCACCGACCGTGGCGCGTGATTCAGTCCCCCCGGCCAACTCGGCCGCGGTCATGGCGTTGCTGCGCTGCTGCATCTCTTCGACTGTTGTGCTCATGAGGGTTACCACCGACGCTCGAACCGGCGCCGTAACAGCACCGCCGACAGGTTCATCAGGATCAAGAAGGCGAGCAGCACCATGATGGCCGCGGAGGTCCGCTCCACGAAGGCACGCTCGGGACTGTCCGCCCAGAGAAAGATCTGTACCGGGAGGACCGTGGAGGGCGAGGTGAAGCCGCTGGGGATGTCCACGATGAATGCGATCATGCCGATCATCAGTAGCGGCGCGGTCTCGCCCAAGGCCTGCGCCATACCGATGATCGACCCGGTCAGCATGCCGGGCATGGCGAGCGGCAAGACATGATGGAGCTGGGTCTGCAAGGGCGAGGCCCCGACCCCCAGGGCGGCCTCGCGGATCGAGGGCGGGACCGATTTCAAGGCCGCGCGACTGGCGATGATGATGGTCGGCAGGGTCATGAGCGTCAGCACCAGCGCGGCGACCAAGGGTGTCGATCGCGGGACGCCGAAGATGCCGATGAAGACCGCCAGGCCCAAGAGACCGAAGACGATCGATGGCACCGCCGCCAGGTTGTTGATATTGACCTCGATCAGATCGGTCCAGCGGTTCTTGGGCGCGAACTCCTCCAGATAGAGGGCCGCGCCGACCCCGATCGGGAAGGAGAAGAGCAGGGTCAGCAGCAAGGTGTAGAAGCTCCCGGCCAAGGCCCCGGCGATCCCGGCCAGCTCGGGCTCGCGCGAGGTCCCGTGGGTGAAGAAGATGGTATTGAAGCGCTTGGCCACTCGCCCCTCGGACTCGAGTCGCTCCACCCATCCCAGGGTCTGGTCATTGACACGCCGCTCGCTCTCCGGGAGCTTGCGGTCGATATGTCCCTTGACCAACATATCGATGTCGTCGTCGGCGAGCAGCCAAACCTCCTGGGTGGTGCCGATCAGTCCCCGATCGGCCAGGACCTGGTCGCGCAGATGCGAGGGTGCGCCCACGCTGATCATGGCCCCCAGGGCACGGATCTCGCGCCGCTCGGTGACCTCCGGGAAGGCCTCGCGCAGGGCCGCGCGGATGAGTGCGCCATAGTTGGCCTGCCGCAGCACTTCCGGATCACCCGTTCCGGAGGGATCGATGACCGCGGCGTCGAAGGTCACCGGCAAACGCACATAGGTCTGTTGAAAGGCGGTATGCCCCTTGCCGATGATGTCGGCGAAGAGCAGCACCACGAAGAAGACCCCCAGCACGACCGCCGTGAGACCGAGCGCACGGAACCGTCGCTCGCGGGCATAGCGTCGCTTCAGGCTGGCATTGACGATCTCGATGGTGCGCCGTGGCGGGGCGCCGGCCGTGGATGACTTATTCATACTGCTCCCGATACTTGCGCACGATCCGCAGGGCAACGACATTGAGTGCCAGGGTGACGAGGAAGAGCGTCAGCCCCAGCGCGAAGGCCGCCATGGTCTTGGGACTGTCGAACTCCTGATCGCCGACGAGCAGGGTGACGATCTGCACCGTCACGGTGGTGACGCTGTCGAGCGGATTGGCGGTCAGATTGGCCGCCAGACCGGCTGCCATGACCACGATCATGGTCTCGCCGATGGCCCGTGAGACGGCGAGCAGGATGCCGCCGATGATCCCCGGCAAGGCCGCCGGGATGATGACCCGACGGATCGTCTCGGACTGGGTCGCGCCGAGCGCATAGGAGCCGTCGCGCATCGCCTGGGGGACGGCATTGATCACATCTTCCGAGAGCGAGGACACGAATGGGATGATCATGATGCCCATCACCAAACCCGCGGCGAGCGCGCTCTCGGAGGCCACATTCAGGCCCATCGACATCCCTAGCTCGCGGATCATGGGGGCTACGGTCAAGGCCGCGAAGAATCCATAGACCACGGTCGGCACTCCCGCCAGCACCTCCAGTGTCGGTTTGGCATAGGCGCGCACCCGCCGCGGCGCGTATTCGGACAGATAGATGGCCGACATCAGCCCGATCGGGACCGCCACCAGCATGGCGATGGCAGAGACCATCAGGGTGCCCGTGAACAGCGGGACGGCACCGAAGGCGCCCGAGGCGCCCACCTGATCGGCCCGCAGGGCAGTCTGTGGACTCCAGAGCGTGCCGAAGAAGAATTCCAGCGGCGAGATCGCCTGGAAGAAACGCACCGACTCGAAGATCACCGAGAGCAGGATCCCCAGGGTCGTCAGGATGGCGATCGAGGAGAAGATCACCAGGATGACCATGACGATGCGCTCGACGCGATTGCGCGCGCGCAGCTCGGGCGAGGTCTTGATCCAGGCAAAGGCCATCCCCGCGAGGGCCACCGACAGGACCGCTACCCAGAGGCTCCATTGGGCGATCTGTTGCAGACGCACATAGCGCTCGGCGGCGGTCTGCAGCTCGGCCGTCGCCCCCCCCGAGGCCATGACCCCGGCGGCCAGATTCTTGATGCTGCTCACCAACAGCCCCGGCGCCGTGCCGGCCACCGCCTCGGGCGACAGCTCGGCGGTGACGATGGCCATGAGGATCTCGTTCTGGAAACCGGTCCAGAGCCCTAGGATCAAGAATGCCGGGATCCCGGCCCAGAGCGCCGCATAGAACCCGTAATAACCAGGCAACGAATGCAGTGTGTTGATCCGCGCCACCCCGCCCGCGGTCGTGATGGCACGGCGGCGCCCGAAATGGTAGGCCAACCCCATCAAGCCGAGCAGGATGACGAGCAGCGTCGATGAATGCATGAGTGTGCGTGACCGATCAGAGTCCACGACACCGCCGCGGACTCGCCCGAGGACAGCAGCGCACCGAGTGACGCCGCATGTCCCCGCGCAAGCCCGGCGCGCGGATTATTTGCTCGGCTGGTCCATCGGCGCGAGTGCTTGCGCCTTGGCTGCCACGCTGGCGCGCATCTCATCCGGCAGCGAGATCAGACCCTTGTCGGCCAGATAACCATCCGGTCCCCAGGCCTTCTCGTTGGTGAACTCGGCCACATACTCCGCGATCCCCGGAATGGTGCCGACATGGGCGTTCTTGACATAGAAATAGATCGAGCGCGACACCGGATAGGAGCCGTCGGCGATGGTCTCGAAGGTCGGTTCGACCCCGGCGATGCGGGCACCCTGGATCTTGTCGCCGTTCTGATCCAAGAAGCTGTAGCCGAAGATGCCCAGCGCATTGGGGTTGGCCACCAGCTTTTGCACGATGAGATTGTCGTTCTCGCCGGCCTCGACGAAGGCACCGTCCTCACGCACACCGTGACAGACCGCCTTGTGCGTGTCCTGGTCACTCTCCTTCAGTGCCTTGACCGCGTCGAACTGGTTGCAGCCCCCTTCCATCGCCAGCTCGACGAAGGCATCGCGGGTCCCAGAGGTGGGCGGCGGACCCAGCACCTCGATCGCCGCATCGGGCAGATTCGCATTGATCTCGGACCACTTCTTGTAGGGGTTGGCGACGAATTCGCCGGCCTCGTTCGGGACATCTTTGGCCAAGGCCAGCCAGAGCTCGCTCAGGGTGAGATCGATCACTGGAGCGCCCTTGGAATTGGCGATGGCGATGCCGTCATAGCCGAACTTGACCTCGGTGATCTCGGTGACGCCATTGGCCTGACACTGCTCGTACTCGGAGCGCTTCATGGCGCGCGAGGCGTTACTGATGTCGGACTTGTCGACACCGACACCCGAGCAGAAGAGCTTGAAGCCACCCCCGGTGCCGAGCGACTCGACCTTGGGCGTGGGGAAGCTCGACTCGCGTCCGAAGGTCTCGGCAACCGCGGTCGAGAAGGGGAAGACGGTGGATGAGCCGGCGATCCAGATCGAATCGCGGGCCAGGGCCTGGGTCGAGAGCGCAGCCAGTGCGACCGTGATGGCCGTGGTGATCGCGGACCTTCTCATGGTAGAGCCTCATCTGTTGGATCATTTCTGTAGACAGTCCAAATTGTCCTCGCAGATGATGCCAGCGATGTGAAGCTCACATGACGATTCGATGACCTGGTTCAGGATCCCAGCGTGCGCAGCAGCCGCAGCGCGGCGTTGAAGACGTCATCCTCGGGGTGACGCTCGCAATTGGAGCGGATCCGGATCATGGCCGCATCCAGCGCGGCTCCGTGCAGGACATCCTGGCCGGTGGCCAGATTCAGTCCAGTCACGAAACCCGCCAGCCACTCGCGATATGCCCGATAATTCGCGCCTGCGATCGGCGCGGCATCTGGATCCGCCGGGGCGCTGAGCAGAAAATCGGCACAGGGCTTGATCCCCATGCCCCAAACTGGCCCCCCGCCCTGCGCGTGCGCACCCGACGCCACCCAGACGCCGAGGAGCACGAGCAGCATCAAGGCGTCACGGCGGATTCGACTCGGGCACCCTTGATCGGTGTCAGCACTCATCATTCTTTATCCTCACCGCCCGGAGGCTTCGGTATCATGCAGTCATTGAGCAATCGTTCGCAACCATCCAGGCATGCGTATCCTCATGATCTCAGACGTCTACTTTCCCCGTATCACCGGGGTCTCGACGTCGATCCAAACCTTCGCGCGTGAGTTCGTTCACCGGGGCCACGAGGTCACCCTGATCGCTCCCGCCTACCCGCACAGCACCGGGCCCTCCTTGCCCGAGCCATTCGAGGTCTTGCGCATCCCTTCGCGCTATCTCGTGATCGACCCCGAGGACCGCATGCTACGCCCGCGCGCGCTGCGCCGCCATGATCGGATGCTCGCCGCGCGCGGCTTCGATCTGCTGCACATCCAGACCCCCTTCTTCGCCCATTACAGCGGCCTGGGCATCGCGCGCCGACTCGACATCCCAGTGGTGGAGAGTTATCACACCTTCTTCGAGCAGTATCTCCATCACTATGTCCCCTTCGTCCCAGTGGCCTGGATGCAGCGCCTGGCGCGCGCCTTCTCGGTCGCCCAGTGCAACGCGGTCGACGCGCTCGCCGTACCCTCACACGCCATGCTGGAGGTTCTTCACGGGTATGGCGTGACCACCCATGCCAAGGTCATTCCGACCGGCATCGATCTGACCCAATTCAGCTCGGGCGACGGCGCGCGCTTTCGCACGCGCTGGGCAATCCCATCCGAGCGGCCGGTGCTGGTGCACGTCAGCCGTCTCGCCTTCGAGAAGAACATCGAGTTCATCCTGCGGATGTTGGTGAAGGTCAAACAGGTGGTGCCGAACGTCCTGCTGGTGATCGCCGGCGAGGGACCGGCCCATCAGCGGCTGGAGCACCTGTCCAGCCACCTCGGCCTCACCGACAACATACTCTTCACCGGCTATCTGGCGCGCGATGGCGCGCTGGAAGACTGTTATTGCGCGGGCACCGCCTTCGTCTTCGCCTCTCGCACCGAGACCCAAGGACTGGTCCTCCTGGAGGCCATGGCACTGGGCGTCCCCGTGGTCTCCACCGCCATCATGGGCACCCAGGAGGTCCTCGCCGGTGGCGGCGGCGCACTGATCGCCAAGGACGACATCACCGACTTCGCCAATCAAGCGATACGCATCCTCACCGATCCTGACCTCCGCGCCCGGCTCAGCACCGAAGCCATCGCGCACGCACAGAGCTGGTCAGCCCCCGCGCTCGCCGAGCGCATGCTCGATCTTTACCGAGCGGTCATCGAGCACGAGCGCACGGCATCCTGAAATCATCCGCGACACCAAGAGCTAGGCCAAATAAGCCGCCCGACTCCGTTGAGCGAACACCCGCAGCTCCTCGCGGATGACCCGCCGCAATGTCTCCTCGAGTCCGCCCTCGGCCTGCTGTTGAACATACTCCACCATCGCCCCATTGATCGAAGCCAGCGCATCGCCACCGCCCGACTCGTTCGAGCGCTGGCGAAACCAGTCGATGACCCCTGTATCCAAGCGCAAGATCACCGCTGTCTGCTCCGGCGTCGGCGGCACCACAGGACCGCGCGCTGCGCCGCTGAAATCATAGCGATCTTTCATGTTGTGCTCGCAGGACTCGAAAGATATTGCCGAATCTCACCCTCGCCAGCCTTGCGCGCGGCAAGGATCCAGAATGTATCCGGTTGGCGATGTTGATATTCGACCACCAGGGTCCGACCAAAGGCATCTCGACCGATCGTGACCGATCGCCGCTCCTTCCCCACCCAATCCTCGATGCTGAGCGCGTGACGATCATGAAAGACACCCACGGCGAAGGCGAATTCAATGCCATGCTCACGGAGATTGTCGCGTTGTGCAGTAGGATCCCAAGCAATCTTCATGGCCGGAACCTCACTCATCTGCTCAATCCGCGGTGAGCTCAATTGCGCTCATCATTCAGTGCAATGACCAGTCAGGGACTTGGATCATCCTGTTGACTCCTGCTGTCGAATTTCCCAAACAGAAGCGCCAAGACGCGCCAGACACTCATCTCGAATATCACGAGTATACATGTGGACTGCGGCGAAGGTGGCACGTCGCTCACCGCGCTTCTCGATGTCGGGCGCTCATGGGGGCAGGCGTCGCACAACCGCAATAATCAGGGCGTATGGTCGGCGAATCCTGTCGCGATTTTGGAATGAGTCAGTGTCTCCCTAGGGGATGAGGATTCGGGAGGTTGGCACGCGCTCGCTGAGCTTGGCGGCGAGTGTCGTCTTGACGGTCGCATCGCCGTGCACGAGGCGGATCTCGCGTGGCGGGGTCGGGATGCCGGTGACGAAGTCGATCAGATCCTGTTGGTCGGCGTGGGCGGAGTAGCCGCCGATGGTGTGGACCTGGGCGCGGATGTCATGGCGCTCGCCCTCGAGCATCACATAGCCGCCGCGGGGGCCGTAGCGTTGGATGTCGCGGCCTGGCGTGCCCTTGGCTTGGTAGCCGATGAAGAGAATGTCGTGGCGTGGATCGCCCAGCATGGCCTTGAGATAGTCGACCACCCGACCTCCGGCGCACATGCCGCTGGCGGCGATGACCACGGCGGGTTGGCGGCTGTGGGCGAGATAGTTGACCATGCGCAGGTGGTCCTGGTGATGCTTGACGGTGACCAGCTGCTCGAAGGCCAGTGGATGGCGGCCAGATTGGACACGTTGGATGGCCTCGGCGTCCCAATAGTCGCGCAGTCGTCGATAGCCCGCGGTGAAATCGGCCGCCAGGGGGGAGTCGAGGACCACTTGCAGGCGTTGCCAGGCGGCGCGGGCCTGGGCACCGCCCTCGCCATGCGCGTGGAAGAGACCCTCGAGCTCGTAGAGCAGCTCTTGGGTGCGGCCGATGCTGAAGGCCGGGATGAGCAGTGTGCCGCCATCGCCGAGTGCGTGCTCGATGACCGCGCGCAGTCGTTGGGCGCGGGTGGCACGATCGTCGTGGATGCGATCACCGTAGGTGCTCTCGAGCACCAGGACGTCGGCCTGCTCGGGCGATTGGGGCGCGGGCAGCAGTGGGGTGTTGGGCGCGCCCAGGTCGCCGGAGAAGACGATGCGTTGGTCCTCGGCGTCGATCTCGACATAGGCCGAGCCGAGGATGTGGCCGGCGCGTTGCAGACGCAGACGCGGCTGTGGCTGCTTGGGGTCGGCGGTGCTCGCAATGGGGGTCCAGCGACCGAAAGGAACGACGACGATGCGCTGACGCAGCACCGCCAGAACCTGCTCGATGAGCGTCTGATCACGGGTGAAACCAACCTTGAGCGCGTCTTCCAGCACCAGTGGCAGCAGCTCGGCCGAGGCCGGGCTGCAATGGATGGGACCGCGGTATCCGGCGGCCAGCAGATGAGGCAGCCGCCCGACATGGTCGATGTGCACATGGGTGATGATCAGCGTCTGGATCCGCGAGATGTCGAAGTCGACCCTGAGCCGATCGGCGCGCGCGCCATCCGGGCCGCGCTCCTCGCCCTGGAATAGGCCACAGTCGATGAGCATGGCGCGGCCATCGCTGAGCGTGAGCTGATGACAAGAGCCTGTCACGCCCGTGGTGGCGCCATGGTGTGTGATCTGCATGATGGATCCAGCTCCTTTGGGTTGGGTCGATTGGGTCTTGTGCCTCTTGGCTCGGATTGGATGATACACCCATACATTTGAAGGGCCCCGGCTGATCGGGCTGATCGAGTTCGGTGTCTTGCCCTTGACGCCGACTCCCTGGGTGCCATGATGAAGGTGCTGGCTTGTGGTGAGACGCGGCACGGCTCAATCTAGAGACATCAGCGATTCGGTCATCAGTCCAGATGGAACAATCGACACAGCAATCAAACCCGGCACCATTCCGACCGCGGGTCGCGATTGCCATGCGCTCGTTCAACGACCGCGCGGTGATCCGTGACACGCTCGAGATGATCGCGCGTCAGACCTACAGGGACTTCGAGCTCTGGAGCTTCGATTCGAGCTCGACCGACGGCACCTTGGAGATCATCCAGGAATTCAACGCGCCTGAGCGGATCCGTCGTAATGATCCGGCGCACTACAATCCAGGCCGGGTGCTCAATGAGGCGGTGCGCACGGTCGGGGGCGAGGTGGTGGTGTTCCTGAACTCGGATGCCACGCCTGAGCGCGCGGATTGGCTGGAGACCTTGATTGCCCCCCTGGCCGATCCACGCGTGGGCGCCACCTTCGGCCGCCAGAGTGCGCGCCCGGATTGCCGCGCACTCTTCGAAAAGGATACCGAGCGCGCCTATGGGGATGGTCGCGAGTCGGCGACCTGGGTGCATTTCTTCTCCATGGCCAACTGCGCGACCCGGCGCGAGGTCTTGGAGCGTTTCCCCTTCGAGACCCGGGTGCAGTATTCGGAGGACATCGAGTGGTCCTATCGGCTGCGCAAGGCTGGGCTGGAGATCCGTTACGTGCCAACGGCGGCGGCCATGCATTCGCACAACTACACGCTCCGCCAGGCCTACAAGCGTCAGTTCGGCGAGGGCAAGGCCGAGGCCTGGATCTTTCGCGAGGGTGAGCTGAACACCTCCTTCCTGCGCTATTGTCTGCTGCCGTTCGGCATGGAGGTGCTGCGTGATCTGCGCTGGGCGGTGACGCACCGCTCGCTCGATGCCGCGCTGCACGCGCTGCCGCTGCGCGCGGTGCAGAAATGGGGCCGCTGGCGCGGGCTGAGCGCGGGGCGCAGTCTCGATGACCGCCGTTGAGTCGCCGACCGGGCACGACTCAGTGCATGGGCGCCCGCCCGCCGGCCATGGACGCTACACGCTCGACGGTGACGCCGAGGTCGAGTCACGCATCGAGCGCGATCAGCGTCTGATCGCGGCGGCCGTGCAAGCGGCGGTGCCGGCGCACGTCTTTCGTGCACTGGTTCTCATGGGCGGCTACGGGCGCGGCGAGGGCGGCTATCGACGCCGCGACGGCTTGCCCGAGCCCTACAACGACTATGACTATTTCGTCGTCGTGGCGCATGCCGACCGTGCCCAGCGCAAACATTTGGTCGAGGCACTGGCGCATCAGGCACGGGCGCTCGAGTCCAAGGTGGGGGTCGAGGTGGACTTCGCCTTGCTGCGCGAGGAGCGTCTGCCACGGGCCGAGTATTCGCTGATGAATGCCGAGATGCTCTGGGGCCACCAGGTCATCGCCGGTGACCCGCAGGTGTTGCGGACCATGCCGGCCATGCCGTTCGGGTCGCTCCCACTGGCCGAATTCACCCGACTCATGCTCAACCGCGGCGCGCTGCTGTTGATGAATCAGCAACGGCTCGCGCAAGGCGGGACGCTCAGGCCAGCCGAGCGTGCGATCCTCTTCAAATATCTGCTCAAGGCCGTGTTGGCCTGTGGCGATGCGCGACTCGCCGGCAACCGCTGCTACGACCCCGCCTATGCGACCAAGCGCAGACTGCTGCGCGCGCTCGATTGGCCTGGGCAGGCGTCTTTCATGGGGCTCTACGATCTGGCCTGGGAGCACAAGTTCCACCCCGACGAGACGCGCTTCGCCAACGCGGACGCCGCGCAGTGGCAACAGCGACTGATCGCCCTCTGGCTGGAGACACTGGCCTGGCTCGAGCAACAGCGTCTCGGCCAGCCGATCGGCGACTGGACCGCCTACTGCGCGCCCGCGCCACCCAAGGGACAGGGTGGGCGGGACTGGGGTGGTCTGCGCAATCTGGCACTCACGGTGCGCGATCTGGGTCCGCTCATGCCACTGCGTCAGCCGCGCTGGTCGCTGCGCTATCCCAGGGAGCGTCTGATCGGCGCCCTCCCCTTGCTGCTGGCCCACCCGGGCATGGCCACGACCCCGGCGCTCGCCGCCGCGCTCGCCCTGCCACTGGACACACCCTGGTCGGCGGCGGCCGCGCGTCTACTGCGGCTGTGGGGTCGTTATGCCTGAGCGAGCAGGCGCACGCGCGCGACTGGGCGCGACCCACCAACACTCCCTGCAGGATCGATCGCCATGCGCTGGGTTCTGAACATCGCCAGCAACTATCTGCGGGTGGTCGTGGGCATCCTGGTGATGTTCTTCCTGATCCCCTACATGGTCTCGCGTCTGGGGATGGATCTCTTCGGGCTGTGGACGCTCATCTTCGCCGTGGTCGGATTGTTCGGTCTGCTTGATCTAGGCTTCGCCACCGCGGCGATGAAATATGTCGCCGAGCTCACCGCCAGCGGTGATCGGGCCGGGCGCAATCAGATCCTCTCCACCCTGCTGGTGGTCTATGGCGTGCTGGGTCTGATCTGCATCCTCGCGGTCGCCCTCCTGGTGGCGCCGGTTGCGCTCTGGCTGGGTCTGGGACCGGCCCAGGCCGAGACCTTCACGCATGCGCTCTGGCTGTTGGGGGTCGTGGTCGCCATCAACCTCCCAGCCAGTCTGGTCAAGGCCATCCTGATCGGTGGCGGGCACATGCATCTGGTCAATGCACTGGAGCTCATCTTGACCCTGCTCAATGCCGCCTTGATCGTGATCCTGCTCGAGTCCGGGATGGGGCTGATGGGCCTGGCCATCGCCACGGCCACGACCATGCTGCTCGGCCCCTTGGCGCTGCTGCCGCTGGCGATTCGCCTCACGCCTGGCCTGGCGGTCTCGCCGCGTCAATTCGCGCCGGCCAAGGTGCGCGAGCTGCTGGGCTTCTCGGTCTATTTCTTCATCGCTAACATCGCCGTGCTGATCATCCTGCGCATGGACCCGGTGGTGATCAAGGCCTTCCTGCCCCTGACAGCGGTGGCCATCTATGCCATCGGCGCCAAGATCGCCGAATACACCTATCTGCTGAATAAGCAGTTCTCCAATGCGCTCATGCCCTTGATCTCTCAATCCAAGGGCGCCGGCGACACGGCCATGGTGCGCCGCGTGCTGTTGGACGGGACCCGCTTCCTCTTGGCCATCGCCGTGCCCTTCATCGGCCTGCTCTTGTTCTACTCAGAGCCATTCATCCTGATCTGGATGGGTGATGAATTCGCCGAGGCGGTGCCGATCCTGCGCATCCTGCTGGTGGCGATGCTCCTGGCCTGCGTTCAGCTCAATGCCGCCAATGTGCTGGGGATGACCGGCAAACACCGCTTCGTCGCCTTCGCGATGGCTGGCTCGGCGCTCCTGAATCTTGCCCTTTCGATCCTGCTGGTGCAGTCATTCGGTCTCATCGGCATCGCCTTTGGTACACTGATCGCGACACTGGTGATCGAGCTGACGCTGGTGGTGCCACGCGCCTGCCGTGACCAGGGGGTTTCGCCGCTGGTCTTCGCTCGGCGCGCCATCTGGCCGACCTTGCCGGCCCTGCTCCCGGCCCTGGCGACCGCCTGGCTGCTGGCCCAATGGCAGCCGGTCACGGGCTTTCACTGGCTGTTCATCGAGGGCGCGCTCAGCGCGCTGGTCTATTTCACACTCTTCTATTGGAGCGGTCTCGACGCGGCCGAGCGCGCGCTCATCTCGGACAAGGTGCGCGCACTGCTGAGACCGGCGCCATGAGAGGCCCAAGGCACGCGATGCGAGTCCCACAGACGAGAGACTGACATGGCCGGACCCCTGAGCATGATCCGCAAGAGCCTCGATCAGACGCGCCTGCTCTGGTATCGGGCACGCCTGGCTGGCATGGGCCCGGGCTGTCAGATCGCGGCGGGGGCGAGTCTGCAGTATCCGGGGCGCATCGAGCTCGGCGCGGGTGTCGGGATCGGGCGACACGCGACGCTGCGCGCCAACACCGACGCGCGTCCGGGGATCCGGCTCGGGGATCAGGTGGCCATCAACGACGGCGTGGTGATCAATGCCAACCGCGGCTTCGTCAGCCTGGGCGAGCGCTCTTGGCTCGGTCCATTCTGTCTGGTCTACGGCAACGGCGGCGTCACCATCGGTCGCGATGTCCTCATCGCCGGGCACAGCAGCATCAACAGCGTCTCCCATTCGGCGCGGCGCCGCGACATCCCGATCAACGATCAGCCATTGCTGATCGACCCGGTGGTGATCGAGGACGATTGCTGGGTCGGCCTGAATGCCGTGGTGCTGCAGGGCGTGACCATCGGGCGTGGCAGCATCATCGGCGCGGGCGCCGTGGTGACGCGCTCCATCCCGCCCTGGTCGATCGCCGTCGGGGTCCCGGCGCGGGTGGTGGGTGAGCGCGAAGAGACGCCCGACACTGGCATGACAGGGCACGAGGCGCGCTCATGAAGATCATCCAAGTGCCTAGACGTTTCGTGCTCTCGGCATGGGGGGGCACCGAGACCACCATCCTGCAGACCAGCCGCGCGTTGCGTCAGGCCGGGCACGAGACGGCCATCTTCACCAGTCTGGCACTGGCGGATCAGCGCCAGGAGCGCATCGCCGGGGTGCCGGTGCGCCGCTTTCCCTATCAGTATCCATTTATCGGGCTCAGCGCGGCGGATCGCCACGACCTCGACCGCAAGGGCGGCAATCTGATGTCCTGGTCGCTGCTGCTGGGGTTGCTGCGCGAGCCCGGCGTGGACATCCTCCATGCCCATACCGGCAAGCGTGTCGGGGGGTTGGTGCGCACCGCGGCGCGGCTGCGTGGCATCCCCTACGTGGTGACACTGCACGGCGGCTTCTTCCAGGTGCCCCAGGGCGAGATGGACCAGATGTTGGCCCCGATCCAGCACCGCTTCGAGTGGGGACGCGCGCTGGGCGCGCTGCTCGGATCGCGACGTGTGCTGGAGGATGCCGACGCGGTGATCTGCGTGGGTGGCGACGAATATGCCGCGGCCCAGGCCCAGCTGCCTGGACGGCGGGTGGAGCTGATCCCCAACGGGGTCGACTGCGCGGCCTTTGCCACGGGCGACGCGGCGGCCTTTCGCGCCGCGCACGGCATCGACCCCGGGCGGCGCATCCTACTCTGTGTCAGCCGCATCGACTATCAGAAGAATCAGATTGGTCTAGTGGAGGCACTGGCCCAGGTGGTGGAGCAGGAGCCGCAGGCGCATCTGGTGTTGATCGGCCCCGTGACCGTGACCAGCTATGAGACACGACTGCGCGAGCGCATCGATGCGCTTGGACTGGGCGGGCGGGTCACGCTCATCCCGGGTCTACGCCCGGACGATCCGCTGCTCGCCGGGGCCTATCATGCCGCCGAGGTCTTCTGTCTGCCCTCGCTGCACGAGCCCTTCGGCATCGTCATCCTGGAGGCCTGGGCCGCCGGACGGCCGGTGGTGGCCGCACGGGTGGGTGGCATCCCCTCGTTCACACGCGAGGGCGAGGATATCCTGCTGGCCCGACCCGGCGATCCGACCGACCTGGCGGCGCGCTTGGTCCAGGTGCTGCGCGACCCGTCGCTCGCCGCGCGCATCGCCGCGGCCGGCCAGGTCAAGGCGCGGCGCGACCACGCCTGGTCGGCGATCGCCACGCGACTCATCGATCTCTATCGCGAGTTGCCCCGGCGGCGTCTTTGATCTGGAGCCAACACCCAAGTCAGACACACGCATATCGACTGATCATCAACCATCGCCCTGTCCGATCGTCACAGACGAGATTCAGATGCAGCGTCAGCGCCACCTCGATGCATTGCGCATCCTGCATGTCCATGAGCGCGCCGGGTTCCACGGCGGCGTCGAGCAGATCCTCTACGACACCGCTCGCGGACTGGCGGCGCGTGGTTGGCCTCAGGGTCTCTTGCACGCTGATGCGAACCCCCAGGACGAGTATCTGGGCGCCTTCGAGCGCTCGGGGACGACCGATGACCTGATCACCGCCTTCGCCCCGGACCTCGTGTTCCTGCACAAGGTCGAGGATGCCGCGCGGGTGAGCGGCTTGGCCGAGCGCTGGCCCTGCGTGCGCATGGTCCACGACCATGACCTGGTCTGTCTGCGCCGCCACAAATATCTGCCACTGACTGGGCGTGTCTGTGCTCGCCCGGCCGGGTTGGCCTGTTATCTGAACCTCTGCTTCGTGCAGCGGTCCATGCCTGGGTCGCGACTGCCCATCGCATTCAAGGGACTGAGTGGGGTCAGGGCGGCCTTGCGTGCCCATCGCAAGGTGCGTCGCCTGATGGTGGGAAGCCGCTGGATGTGGCATGAGCTGGTGATGAACGGGCTCGACCCCGAGCGGGTCGTCATCGTCCCACCGATCCCGGCGGCATTGGCCCAGGCCAGGTCCATGCCGCCATCGCAGGTCCCCGAGATCCTCTATGTCGGTCAGATGATCCGTGGCAAGGGGGTCGACCTGCTGTTGCATGCGCTGGCCGAGGTGCCCGGTGATTGGCACGCCACCCTGATCGGCACCGGCAACCATCTCGAGGCCTGTCGTACACTTTCAGAACGGCTCGCGCTGGACCAGCGGGTGACCTTTGCCGGCTGGGTGCCGCATCAAGACCTGTCACCCTATTATGCGCGTGCCGCGCTCTGTGTCGTGCCCTCGCGCTGGCCCGAGCCATTCGGCATGGTCGGGGTGGAGGCCATGGCGCGCGGCCGGCCGGTGGTGGCCTTCGCCGTTGGCGGCATCCCAGATTGGCTCGATGATGGCAAGACGGGTCTGTTGGTGCCGCCGGCGGACACCCAGGCCATGGCGCGGGCCATCACCCGGCTGCTGCGCGAGCGCGCCGACGCCGAGCGTCTCGGTCGGGCCGGGTTTGAGCGGGTCCGCGCGCACTTCGGTCACGACCAGTATCTGGATCAGCTGATGAGCATCCTGGAGTCGGCACGATGAAGATCGGGGTTTCCGCGTTCGCCACCGACAGCGGCAAGTCGGGCATCAGTCAGTATGCCGCCCATGTGGTCGGCCAACTGCTGGAGATCGCACCGCAGCATGAGCTGGTCGCCTTCATCAATCGTGCCGATGCCGCTTGGGTGCGCTCCTGGCATCCGCGTCTGGAGGTGATCGAGCTGCCCGATTGGACCGCGCATCCCATCCTGAGCATCCTCTGGCACCTGCTCGCACTGCCGCTGCAGCTGCGCCGCCAGGGCTGCGACCTGGTGTTCATGCCCGCGGCCAACCGTCGTCTGGCCTGGTCCTATGGCGTGCCAAGCGTCGGCACGGTGCATGACTTCTCACAGTTGCATGTGCCCCAGAAATATGATGCGGCGCGCATGCTCTATGTGATGCGCGTACTGCCACGCCTGATGCGGCGCTTGACCCGGGTGATCTCGGTCAGCGAGTCCACGCGTCGCGACCTGGTGTCGTTCGCCCGCGTGCCACCCCAGCGCATCCGTGTCATCCACAACGGCGCCGATCTCGCCCGCTTCGCCCCACGACCCCGGGCGCGGGCCCGCACCATCATCCCGCCCGAGCTGCGCATCCCCGAGCAGTATGTGCTCTATATCGCCCGACTGGAGCACCCGGGCAAGAACCATGTGCGTCTGCTGGAGGCCTTCGCCATGCTCAAGCGCGACACCCAACTCCCGCACAAGCTGGTGCTGGTGGGGGGGCGCTGGAACGGTGCCGAGGTCATCGATGAGCGTGTGCGCACGCTCGGCTTGGCGGATCAGGTGATCTTTCCCGGCTTCGTGCCGGATGCACTGATCCCGGCGCTCTATGCCGGTGCCGATGCGCTGGTCTTCCCCTCGCTGTTCGAGGGCTTCGGCATCCCATTGCTCGAGGCCATGGCCAGCGGCACGCCGGTCTGTGCCGCCAACGTCGCGAGCATCCCCGAGGTGGTTGGCGATGCCGGGCTCCTGTTCGATCCGCTCGACGTGCCGGGGATGGCCACCAGCCTCGCGCGGCTCTTGCAGGATCAGACACTGCGTGAGCGACTGATCGCGGCTGGGCTGGCGCGCGCGGCTGACTTCACCTGGGAACGCACCGCCCGCGGGGTGCTCGAGGAATTGGCGGCCGCCGCATGCCAATGACCAGTCACCCTGCCCCCGACAGCCGCCACGGCCAGCTTCGCGGCCCCATCCATTCATCTGACATCGACCGCTCTTCTTCAGCATGCCCGAGCGCCCTGAACACCGGTTGAGCGCCCAGTATCCGGCTGCGCCCGCCTTCGACAACACGCGCGACACCCGTTTCTTCTTCCCCTCGGAAGGACACGCGGAGGCGCTCTCTCGGCTCTTGTTCCTGGCCGAGGACCGCAACATGGGCATGGGTCTGCTCACCGGCGAGATCGGCGCGGGCAAGACCATGCTGCGCACCGTGCTGCACACGCGTCTGGCGCCCGAGCGCAACACCCGTGTCAGTATCGAGAACAGTCTGCTGGGCTTCGACGACCTGCTGCTCGAGATCCTCAGCCAGATCCAGGGCCAGCGTCTGCGCGTCGTCGATTATCCGGACCGCTATACTCGCCTGGCCGCGCTCAAGCGCGCACTGACCGAGCAGATCGCCGCGCATGGGCGCCATCTGGTCATCTTGATCGACGAGGCCCAACAGCTCGATCTCGCCTCGCTGGAGGCGATCAAGGGGCTCACCAACATCGCCTCGGAGCGGCAGAACCTGCTCACTGTCATCCTGATCGGCCAGCCCGAGCTGCGTGCGCTGCTGCGCCGGCTCCCACAGGTGAGCCAGCGCGTGAGTCTGCGCTTCCATCTCACCGCGCTCAGCGCGGAGGAGACCCGAGACTATGTGCGTCATCGCTTGACGGTCGCCGGCTATGAGGGTGAGCTGCCATTCGACGAGGAGGCGCTCGCCACCCTCTACAGTGCCAGCCGTGGCATCCCGCGCGAGATCAATCGCATCTGCAAGATCGGTCTCGAGCATGTGGTGAGCGAGGGATTGGGCCGCTTCACCGGGTCAGCCATCGCGACCGTGGTGGAGGATCTGCGCCGCCATGGTGGTCTGTTCGACCTCGGGGCCGATCCGCTGTGACCCAGGAACTGCGCATTCGCAACCGCTTGCCCGGTCAGCGCACCCCGCTCGAGCCATCTGCGGACGCGCCCGCACAGGTGGATGAGACCGCGACCGCGCGCAAGCCGCCCCTGGTCCTGACCACGGCCCAGATCGAGCCCGGTCCGGATCCGCCCGAGCCGATCGCGGCCTCGTCTCGGCCAGTCGCCGCCAGTGATCCAGGCGAGACCGCCTGGAGTCTGGCCGAGCCATTGCCCGGCCCCTCGCCTGGTCTTGGCGTCAGTGATCGAACGCCAGACCAAGCGGCACCGCGCGCGGATGAGCCATTGCCATTTCCGGCCTTTCCAGGCATGGGTGCCGAGGAGGAGCCGCCCTCCAAGGGTCTCGGGATCGATCTGGAGCGGCTGGCCCGTGGCGTGCTCAAGCGTTTGTGGATCGCGATCATCATCGCCGGCCTGGTCTCCAGTCTCTTTGTCGTGGCCGCCGTGACGATGGTCGAGAGCCGTTGGCAGGCATTCGCCGCGGTCATGCTCTATGCCAAGCAGGAGGAGTTCTCACTCGGCAGCGCGAAATCCTTTGCACCGCGCAGCTACAGCCTCAAGACCCTGCTCGACACCATCAAGCTGCCCAGCTCGCTCGAGGCCGTCATCGCGGCGCTGGAGCTCGATGCACCGATCCGTGCGCTCAGTCCAGCCATCGGCGTCAATGTTGGCCGGGACTCGGACATCTTCCAGATCAGCGCCATCTGGAGCGATCCGGTCACCGCCGCGCGCATCGCCAACACGGTCGTCGAGCATCTGGTGGAGCGCAGCCGTGATCTGCGACGCGCCGATGCCGAGGCCGCCCATGCCAATTACAGCGCCCAACTGGACGCGGCGCGCGAGGATCTGCGTCAGGCGATCACCAGGATGCGTGCGTTCAAATCCACCCATCAGGTCGACGATCTGACCACCGAGACCGAGATCCTGCTGGGCAACCTCAGCCAGCTGGAGACCGAGCGCGAGACCAAGGTCGCCAAGCTGCAAGCCTACGAGGAGGCACTCGTCGATCTGCAGCAGATGATCGAGCAGGAGCCCGAGATGCTGGTCAGCTCCACCATCTATCGCAATCCGCTCAAGATCCGTCTGACCGATTATGAATGGGAGCTGCAAGAGGCGCGCAGTCGCTACACCGAGAAGAACCCGAAGGTCATCAAGCTGCAGAGTCGGGTCGATGTGCTCAAACAGATGATCGAGGAGAGCGAGGATCAAGGCGCACCAGAAAATGTGTATACCGCCAATATCAAACGCGCCGATCTGCAGACGCGTCAGCGCGAGCTGGTCGAGGACATCCGGGTCGAAACGGCCGAGATCGAAGCGCTGCAAGGACTCATCGAGCAGGGTCGCGCCAAGCTTGCGTCACTGAATCTCGCCGAAAAGGAGTACAAGTTGCTGCAAGTGCAGGTAGCGGCGGCGGAGAACCTGGTCGCGAGCCTGAACGATCGGGTCGATGAGGCCATGGTGATGATTCGGCGCAACGAGGCGACCCTGGAGCTGCTCGAGCCCGCGCTGCCGCCGACCCTGCCATTGCCCTCATCGAAAAAGCTCATCGCCATGGCCGGCGTGGTGCTCGGCGGCGGACTGGGGCTTGGCGTGATCCTGCTGCTGGAGCTCCTGGATGGCCGCTTACGCACACGTCGCGAAGCGCTCTTCATGCCTGGTGTCGAGATGGCATGGGAATATCAGCGGCTGCCTCCGAGGGAAGCGGGCCTGGTGGATCCACGTCGGCCGACCGATCCAGTGGCCGATCTCTTCAGACGACTGATCAACGAGCTCGACACTCAGCTGGAGCTGGAGGACTGGCGTTGTCTCGGCATCCTCAGCGCCGATCCGCAGGTCGGGCGCAGTCTGATCGCCACCAATCTGGCCTTGACGCTGGCGCTCAAGGAACGCTCGGTGATCCTGCTCGACGCCGATCTGCGCGAACAGGCCGGCACCCGTCCAAGCCAGTTGCTTGGTCTGGATACTGAGCAGGTTGGACTCTGGCAGGTACTGGACGGCGAACGCGCATTGGCCGGGGTGCTGACCGACACCGGCATCGCGGGTCTGACACTGCTCCCCTTGGGCACGCCGAGCCCGCGACGCGCGAGCGCGCCAGCCATCCAGCCGGGTTTGCGGGCGGCAACGGCTGGCGAGGCGCCCACCCCGCTCCACCAGGCGCAAGGACCAGCGCAACCGGACACCGAGGAGCCTGACCCCAGGCTGGCGATCCTTGGCGGCCGCCAATTCGGCGCCATCCTTGAATCACTGCGCGAGACCGGGCGTCACTTGATCGTCGATCTGCCCATGATCGGCGCGCAAGAGCCCCTCATCGAGGCCGCTGTCACACTGGGCAGTGTCCTGCTGGTCGCGCGCAGCGGCCAGACGACGCGCCGCGAGCTGCGCGAGACCGCAGAGCTGTTGCAGGAACGCGGCGCCCGCGTCTGCGGCATCCTGGTGACCGACGTCCCACGCGACCTGCTCAACGGCAAACCACTCTTCCGCCCCACCCCGCGGTCGCGGCTCAAGCTCCGCCGCCCACGCCACCCCGCGGCCGCGCCAACCACGCCAGGTTGATTGCGAGCAGTCCCCACGAACGCTCGGCTTCAAGATCCACGGCGCAATGCTCCTCCCACGCCAGCAGACCCGATCGGCGCCGGCATGAGTGCCCTGCCACAGGCTCGGCCTCGCGCCCGTCCTTCCTCGGGGCGAGGACGCCCCGACTCCCCTGGGTGGCCTCTGGTCCCAAAGGAGTCGGGGCCTCCAGGCCCCGAGTGAGGATCCTCCCACGCCAGCAGACCCGATCGGCGCCGGCATGAGTGCCCTGCCACAGGCTCGGCCTC
>RZZN01000087.1 GCA_009929855.1 Gammaproteobacteria bacterium | reverse complement strand
AGGTCGGTGGCCAGCGCGGCCTGCGCGACGAAGGTCACCGAGGTCGCCGCGACCGCGCGTCCAAAGGCGCCGAACATGGGCCGATAATGGACCGGCTGCGGGGTCGGGATGGAGGCATTAGGGTCGCCCATGGGGGCAGCGACGATCGCCCCGCCCTTGATGACCAGACTGGGCTTGACGGCGAAGAAGGCCGGTCTCCAGAGCACCAGATCGGCGAGCTTGCCGATCTCGATCGAGCCGACCTCGTGGGCGATGCCATGGGTGATGGCCGGATTGATGGTGTATTTGGCGACATAACGGCGGGCCCGCAGGTTGTCGGCGGCACCGTCGCCGGGCAGCGGGCCGCGCTGGACCTTCATCTTATGCGCGGTCTGCCAGGTGCGCAGGATCACCTCGCCGACCCGTCCCATCGCCTGCGAATCCGAGGCGATCATGCTGAAGGCACCCAGATCGTGCAGGATGTCCTCGGCGGCGATGGTCTCGCGACGGATGCGCGACTCGGCGAAGGCCACATCCTCCGGGATGTCGGGATCCAGATGATGACAGACCATCAGCATGTCGAGATGCTCGTCGACCGTGTTGACCGTGTAGGGGCGGGTCGGATTGGTCGAGGAAGGCAGGATGTTGGGATAGCCGCAAGCCCGGATGATGTCGGGGGCATGACCGCCGCCGGCACCCTCGGTGTGATAGGTGTGGATGACCCGACCAGCGATCGCCGCCAGGGTATCCTCGACGAAGCCCGATTCATTGAGCGTGTCGGTATGGATGGCGACCTGCACGTCGAACCGCTCGGCCACGTCCAGACAGCAGTCGATCGCCGCCGGGGTGGTGCCCCAGTCCTCGTGCAGCTTCAACCCCATGGCGCCGGCGCGGATCTGCTCCTCCAGCGCCTGCGGCAGGCTGGCATTGCCCTTACCGAGAAAGCCTAGATTCATGGGGAAGGCCTCGGCCGCCTGCAGCATGCGAGCCAGGTGCCAAGGACCCGGGGTGCAGGTGGTGGCGTTGGTGCCGGTCGCCGGCCCGGTCCCGCCGCCGATCATGGTGGTGACCCCGGACATCAGGGCCTCCTCGATCTGCTGCGGGCAGATGAAATGGATGTGGGCATCGACCCCGCCGGCGGTCAGGATCTGACCCTCGCCGGCGATCACCTCGGTGCCGGGGCCCAGCACGATGGTCACGCCGGGCTGGATGTCCGGGTTGCCGGCCTTGCCGATGGCGGCGATGCGCCCGTCCTTGATCCCCACGTCGGCTTTGACGATCCCCCACCAATCCAGGATGAGTGCATTGGTGATGACCGTATCCGGGGTCTCGGCGCTCGCTCGCTGGCTCTGACCCATGCCGTCGCGGATCACCTTGCCACCGCCGAACTTCACCTCCTCGCCATAGAGACAGTGGTCGCGCTCCACCTCGATGAAGATCTCGGTATCGGCGAGGCGGACCCGGTCGCCGAGGGTCGGGCCATACATGCCGGCATAGGCGTGACGATCGATCGATTGCATTGCACTCGCTCCTCTCAAAGCCGACCCATGACCTGGCCGCGGAAGCCCAAGACGATCCCGTCACCGGCATAGCGCACCAGGGTCACCTCGCGGGTCTGGCCCGGCTCGAAGCGCACCGCCGTGCCGGCCGGGATGTCGAGCCGAAACCCCCGCGCCTGCTCGCGCTCGAAGTCGAGCGCCGGGTTGGTCTCGTAGAAATGATAATGCGAGCCGACCTGGATCGGCCGGTCGCCGGTGTTGGCGACCTTCAGCCGTCTCGTCTCGCGATCGGCGTTGAGGATCAGGTCGCCCTGCCCCACCCTGAGCTCGCCTGGGATCATGGCGCTCGTCTCCTCACTGGATTGGGGTGTGGACCGTCACCAGCTTGGTGCCGTCCGGAAAGGTCGCCTCGACCTGGACCTCGTGGATCATCTCGGGCACGCCATCCATCACCTGCTCGCGGGTCAGCACGGCACGCCCCAGACTCATGAGCTCGGCGACCGTGCGACCGTCGCGCGCGCCCTCCAGGATGGCGGCGCTGATCAGGGCCACCGCCTCGGGATGATTGAGCTTGACCCCGCGCGCCAAACGGCGCTCGGCGAGCAACGCGGCGGTGAAGAGGAGCAGCTTGTCTTTTTCGCGTGGTGTCAGGTCCATGGGAGTCGGCGTGTGGTGTCAGGTGTCAGGGTTGTCATGAGGTCAGGTGGCCCAGATCCGCGGTGGGACGGCGGGCCGGTCGCAAAGGAGCGGACGCAGTAGTCTCCAGGCGCGGATACAGAGCGCCTGGGCCTCACGCGCGTCCGGCCCAAGGTAGCGGGCGAGGATCAGCTCGGGCAGCCGGGTCGCCGACCAGAGCGCCGCGCTCCCCGGCTCCGGCCCGAGGGCGCGCAGCTCGGCCAAGTCATCGTCAGCGATCCGCGCGGTGGTCACCAGGGTCGCCAGGACCCGGTGTCCGCCCAGACCCCAGCGCGCGTCGAGCAGGGGCGAATCGCCCCGGATGCTCAGGGTCTCGTCCAGCAAGGGGCGGTCCTCGCGACTGATGCGCAGACGCTGCCGCACCGCGCCGGCACGAAATGGCTGGTCACCCGCCGCCCGCCCCAGGGTCAGGATCTCCCAGGCCAGCAGACGGGCATCCGGCTCCAGTCTGATCTCGGTCTCCAGGTCGACCCGGGCCCCATCGAAGACGATGCTGTCCTGCGGCAGCCATTCGAGCACCGCCCCCGCCGCAACCCGCGCCGCGACCCGCTGAGACTGGGGCAAATCGCGTGCGCCGACGCCATAGATCTTGCCGGAGGCCGGTGTGGTCAAGAGTGCCCGCGCGCCAGGGTCCAGCTCGACCCGAATCTCCAGCGCATCGCCCGGCACCAGCCCGCCCGGCGGATGCAGCAGATAGAGATGCGGGACCTCCGGACCTTCCGGATGAAAGGGCCGTTGGATGCGCAGTGGTCCCCGATGGCTGGCCTCGGTCAACAGGGTGCGCGGCCCGCGTCGCTCCAGACGCAGCGCCAATTCAGCCCGCCAGCCCGGGTCGGCGTGCTCGCTCACCGCCCGCGACCCGAGCAGAGCATAGGACCGACTCGGCCCATCAGCCCGGAACCGCCTCAAACACTGAGATACTCGCTCACCAGGGTGTCGTCCAATCGCGCCATCTCGCCCCGAGCCACCACGGCACCCTTTTCCATGATCGCGAAGGCGTCGGCCACCTTGCGTGCGAATGGCAGCTTTTGCTCGGCCAGCAGGACGGTCAAACCCTCATCGGCATTGAGACGACGGATCACCCCGCCGATCTCCTGGACGATGTTGGGCTGGATCCCCTCGGTGGGCTCGTCGAGGATCAGCAGCCTGGGCTCGAGCACCAGCGCCCGGCCGATCGCGAGCTGTTGCTGCTGACCGCCCGAGAGATCACCGCCGCGCCGCCCGCGCATCTCGCGCAGCACCGGAAAGAGCTCGTAGATCCGCTCGGGGATGCGGCGCGCCCGGTCGGCGCGCGCGCCGAGCGCGATCTTGAGATTCTCCTCGACGCTGAGCAGCGGGAAGATCTCGCGACCCTGGGGCACGTAACCCAGACCGGCGCGGGCCCGTGCCTCGGTCGCCAAGCGTTCGATGGGGCGGCCGTCGAGCAGGATGCGGCCACCGCGGATCGGCAGCAAGCCCATGAGACATTTGAGCAAGGTGGTCTTACCGACACCGTTGCGACCCATCAGACAGGCACAGGTCCCGGTCGGCACCTCCAGGTCGAGATCCCGCAGGATATGACTCTGACCATAGAACTGATCGAGCCCTTGAATGCGCAGCATGACTCAATCCCCCAGATAGACTTCGATCACGCGACGATCGCGCTGGATCTGATCCATGCTGCCCTCGGCCAGCACCGCCCCCTGATGCAGCACAGTCACGCGCCGCGCGATGGAGCGCACGAAGGCCATGTCATGCTCGACCACCACCACCGAATGCGCGCCGGCAAGCGAGACCAGCAGCTCGGCGGTGCGCTCGGTCTCCTCGCCGGTCATGCCCGCCACTGGCTCGTCGACCAGCAGCAGACGCGGGTTCTGCATCAGCAGCATGCCGATCTCCAGCCACTGCTTCTGACCGTGCGAGAGTGCCCCGGCGAGACGGCGACGCTGGTCGGTCAGTCGGATCAGGGTCAGCACCTCATGGATGCGCTCACGCTGCGCGGCCGTCAAGCGCGCGAACAGGGTCACCCAGGGCCGTTTGTCCGCGGCCATCGCCAGCTCGAGGTTCTCGAAGACGCTCAGCTCCTCGAAGACCGTCGGCTTCTGGAACTTGCGCCCGATGCCCTCCTGGGCGATCTCGTGCTCGCGCTGGCGCAGCAGATCGATACGCTGGCCGAAGAAGACCGTTCCGCTGTCCGGACGGGTGCGACCGGTGATGACGTCCATCATGGTCGTCTTACCCGCCCCGTTGGGGCCGATGATGCAGCGCAGCTCGCCGTCATCGATATAGAGCGAGAGACCGTTGAGTGCGCGGAAGCCGTCGAAGGTGACGGTCACGTCCTCCAGATAGAGGATGGTGCCATGGCCCGTATCCAGCGCCGGGCTGAACGCGGGTGGCCGGTGCGCCAGATCCTCGAGCCGATCCGCTTCAGTCCTGACCTCGCCAGACTGCTCCGTGCTCATGAGTCATCCTCCTCCCGACGCCGACGCCGGATCAGGCCGACCAGACCGCGCGGCAGCAGTAGGGTCACCAGCACGAAGAGCGCCCCCAGCGCGAACAGCCAAAGCTCCGGATAGGCGGTGGTGAACCAGGTCTTGGCATAGTTGACCACGAAGGCACCGGTCACCGCGCCATAGAGCGTGCCGCGTCCGCCGGTCGCGACCCAGACCACCAGCTCGATCGAGCTCAAGGGCGAAAACTCGCCCGGGTTGATGATCCCGACCTGGGGGACATAGAGCGCGCCCGCAATCCCGGCCAGCATGGCCGAGAAGACGAAGAGCCAGAGCTTGTAGGACTCCACCCGATAGCCCGAGAAGCGCACCCGGTTCTCGGCGTCGCGGATCGCCACCACCACCCGCCCGAAGCGCGAGGTGACGATATATCGACAGGCCAGATAGCCCAGGATGAGTGCGATCGCCGAGGCGACGAAGAGCCCCACCCGGGTCTCGCGTGCCTGGATCGAGAAGCCCAGGATGTCCTTGAAGTCGGTCAGCCCATTGTTACCGCCGAACCCCATCTCGTTGCGGAAGAAGGCAAGCATGAGCGCAAAGGTCAGGGCCTGGGTGATGATGGCGAAATAGACCCCGGTCACCCGCGAGCGAAAGGCCAGCCAACCGAAGACGAGTGCGAGCAGTCCCGGCACCAGGACCACCATCAGCATGGCGAACCAGAACATGTCGAAGCCCCACCAGTACCAGGGCAGGCTGTCCCAATTGAGAAAGACCATGAAGTCAGGCAGCTCGGGATGCCCATAGACACCCCGAGTGCCGATCTGACGCATCAGATACATGCCCATCGCATAGCCGCCGAGTGCGAAGAAGGCACCATGACCGAGCGAGAGGATCCCGGCATAGCCCCAGATGAGATCCACGGCGAGCGCCAGCAGGGCGTAGGTGAGGAACTTGCCGAGCAGGGTCACCAGGTAGGTCGAGACATGCCAGGGTGACTCCGGCGGCACCATCAGATTCAGGACCGGGACCAGGATGGTCATCAGCAACAGCAGTGCCAGGACGATCATGCCGCCCCGGTCGCTCAGGAGAAGTCGGCGCGCCAGCATGACGTCAGGTCTCCGCGGCCCGGCCCTTCTGCGGGAAGAGCCCGCGCGGCCGTTTCTGGATGAAGAGGATGATGAAGATCAGGACCAGGATCTTGGCCAGCACCGCACCCAGATAGGGCTCCATGAACTTGTTGAGCACCCCGAGACCCATGGCGCCCACCAGTGTCCCCCAGAGATTGCCGACCCCGCCGAACACCACGACCATGAATGAATCGATGATGTAGGACTGCCCCAGGTTGGGACCGACATTGGTGAGCTGTGACAGCGCCACCCCGGCCACCCCGGCGATGCCGGCGCCCAGCCCGAAGGTCAGGGCATCGACCCAGCCGGCGCGCACCCCCAGGGCGCGCGCCATGGCCCGGTTCTGGGACACCGCGCGGACCTTGAGACCCAGATCGGTGCGCTTGAGCACGATCAGCAGGGCGACGAAGACCATGAGCGAGAAGACCAGGATATAGAGCCGACCATAGGTGATGGAGAGCACCGGATTGATCTGCAGCGAGCCGCTCAACCAGTCGGGCGAGGCCACGGCGCGGTTCAACGGCGAGAAGAGCGAGCGCACCGCCTGCTGCAGGATCAGACTGATCCCGAAGGTCGCCAGCAGGGTCTCCAAGGGTCGTCCATAGAGGAAGCGAATGACCCCCCGCTCGATCGCGATCCCCACCAGACCCGCCACCATGAAGGCCGCTGGGATGGCGATCAGGACGCTGTACTCCAGGTGCTGCGGCAGTGCGAGCTGGATCAGCCAGGTGGTATAGGCCCCGATCATGATGAGCTCGCCATGCGCCATGTTGATCACCCCCATCACACCGAAGGTGATCGCCAGACCCACCGCGGCCAGCAGCAGCACCGACCCCAGGCTGAGTCCGAAGAAGAGATTCTCCAGGAAGCCGTACCACTGGAGTCGCCGCTGGATGGAGTCCAGGGCCTCGCCCGCCGCCGCGCGCACCTGCTCGTCCGGGTCGATCTCGGCCACCCGGGTCACCGCCGCCCGCACCTCGGGGGCCAGTGCGCCGCGCAGCACGGCGATGGCCCCGAGACGCTGTTGGGCATCGCCCGCTTGCAGATCCACCATGGCGAGCGTGACCTGGATCGCCTCCCGGACCGCCGCGTCCTCTTCCACGAGCAGACGCGCGCCGAGCAGATCGACCAGGGGCGCCGCCGAGCCGCTGGTCATGAGCCGATCGACCGCATCGAGTCGCACCCGCGTCTCGGGATGACTCAGATTGAGACGGGCGATGAGCGCCCGGAGTTGGCCCCGCAGGGGCGAGTTCACGGGGACGCGAGCGGTCTGGACCGACTCGGACCAGACCTCGCCGCTGAGCGCATCGACCTGGGTGTCGGCCGTCCGGATGAGGATGCGCGGCGGCGTCTCGCGACTGACCTCCAGCTGACCCTCGAGCAGGGCCCCGAGGACCTCGACCGCGCGCGGGTCACCGGTCTCGGCGATCGACACGGCGATGGCGGCCCGCTCGCGGAAGCTGCCCTCGGGCAGACGCGCGACCAGGGCGGCGAAATCCAGGACGGGCGCTGGTTCGGAGACCGCCAGTGTCTCCGGGGTGAGCGAGTGCGGATCGGCCGCGGCGGCGTCCTGCTCGCCGGGCACCAGGGTCAGGGTCGCGGGAGCCGCGGCCGAGTCGAGCACCGCCGGCGTGCGCGCCTCGTCTGATTCGAGGCCCGCCGGTTGGAGCGGATCCGCACTCGCGACCGGGCCCGCGCCCAGTATCAGGATCAGGGTGCAGAGCCAGCGGGCCAGCCGCGGGTGATGAGGATGGGTCATGCGGATCGACTCGCTCAGAGCCCCTGGCCCGAGCAGGTCTTGGTCAGGGTGTTGTAGTTGCCGCAACGGATCGGA
This sequence comes from Gammaproteobacteria bacterium, assembly GCA_009929855.1. Lineage (GTDB taxonomy): Bacteria > Pseudomonadota > Gammaproteobacteria > Chromatiales > Chromatiaceae > Thiocapsa. The sequence continues at coordinate 5,648 of RZZN01000087.1, read as the reverse complement.
TCACGCCAGTCGGCGATGATGTTCTGGTTGCTCTCGATATAGGGCGACCAGGCCTCGCCGGGCACCAGTGCATCGGTCTGCCAGACCACCTCGAACTGACCGTCGGACTGGATCTCGCCGATCAGCACCGGCTTGGTGATGTGATGGTTGGGGAGCATCTCGGAGATCCCGCCCGTCAGGTTCGGCACCTGCACGCCGATCATGGCGTCGATCACCGCATCTGGATCGGTGGTGCCGGCCTTCTCGACCGCCTTGACCCACATGTTGAAGCCGATGTAATGGGCCTCCATGGGATCGTTGGTAACCCGCTTGGGATCCTTGATGAAGCCGTGCCATTGCTCGATGAAGGCGGCATTCACCGGGTTGTCGACACTCATGAAATAGTTCCAGGCGGCCAGATGACCGACCAGCGGACGGGTGTCGATGCCCGAGAGCTCTTCCTCGCCGACCGAGAAGGCCACCACCGGGATATCCTCGGCCGAGATGCCCTGATTGCCGAGCTCACGATAGAAGGGGACATTGGCGTCGCCGTTGATGGTCGAGACCACCGCGGTCTTCTTACCTTGCGAGCCGAAGCGCTTGATCTCGGCGACGATACTCTGCCAGTCCGAATGACCGAAGGGGGTGTAATTGATCATGATGTCGTCCGCGGCGACCCCCTTGGATTTGAGATAGGCCTCGAGGATCCGATTGGTGGTCCGCGGATAGACATAATCGGTCCCGGCCAGCACCCAGCGCTCGACCCCGATCTCGTTCATCAGATAATCCACCGCCGGGATCGCCTGCTGGTTCGGCGCCGCGCCCGTGTAGAAGACATTGCGCGAGGACTCCTCGCCCTCGTACTGGACCGGATAGAAGAGCACCCCATTGAGCTCCTCGATCACCGGCAACACCGACTTGCGCGACACCGAGGTCCAGCAGCCAAAGATGGCCGCGACCTTCTCCTTGTCCAGCAGCTCGCGCGTGCGCTCGGCGAACAACGGCCAATCCGAGGCCGGATCCACCACCACCGCCTCCAGCGGCTTGCCGAGCAGCCCGCCCTGGCGATTCTGCTCCTCGACCAGCATCAACATGGTGTCCTTGAGCGTCGTCTCGGAGATCGCCATCGTGCCGGACAGTGAATGAAGGACGCCAACCTTGATGGTGTCGGCGGCCTGGAGCGTCGGCGCGCCCAGGGTCAGAGCAAATACACCGGCGGCAAGCGCCGGCCCGGAGCGAAACAGAGACGGACGGAGCATGGTCGCGAGATCCCCCTGGGCTTGATGATTGAGATGACCGCTGACCCAAACAGCAAAGGCCGGGCCAGGATGTCAGAGGTCTGCTCGCCGTCAGGCTTCACACGGCTCGGCGCGCCCAGGATGAGGCGCTGGAGGGGCGCTGATGCGCCAGCCTGGTGCCCGTGTGCTGGGCATCCAGCACAACCGGCACCAATGCGGTGCGGTCACTGGCGAGCAGGAGACCGGGGCGTCCCGCTCCCAAAGAAGCCGGGGCGTCCTCGCCCCGAGGAAGGACAATCGCGACGCGGATCTCGAGGCTGAAGGGTCATGGGAGCGGCGATCTGGTCTGATGCCGCGAGAAGATCCTCACTCGGGGCCTGGAGGCCCCGACTCCCTTGGCCTGGAGGCCCCGACTCCCCTGGGCCGGAGGCCCACCAGGGGAGTCGGGGCGTCCTCGCCCCGAGGAAGGGCAATCGCGACGCGGATCTCGTGGCTGAAGGGTCATGGGGGGCGGCGATCTGGTCTGATGCCGCGAGAAGATCCTCACTCGGGGCCTGGAGGCCCCGACTCCCCTGGGCCGGAGGCCCACCAGGGGAGTCGGGGCGTCCTCGCCCCGAGGAAGGACAGTCGCGACGCGGATCTCGAGGCAGAAGGGTCATGGGGGCGGCGATCTGGTCTGATGCCGCGAGAAGATCCTCACTCGGGGCCTGGAGGCCCCGACTCCCTTGGGCTGGTGGCCCGCCAGGGGAGTCGGGGCGTCCGCGCCCCGAGGAAGGACAGTCGCGACGCGGATCTCGAGGCAGAAGGGTCATGGGAGCGGCGATCTGGTCTGATGCCGCGAGAAGATCCTCACTCGGGGCCGGGAGGCCCCGACTCCCCTAGGCCGGAGGCCCGACAGGGGAGTCGGGGCGTCCTCGCCCCGAGGAAGGACAGTCGCGACGCGGATCTCGAAGCTGAAGGGTCATGGGGGCGGCGATCTGGTCTGATGCCGCGAGAAGATCCTCACTCGGGGCCTGGAGGCCCCGACTCCCCTGGGCCGGAGGCCCGACAGGGGAGTCGGGGCGTCCTCGCCCCGAGGAAGGACAGTCGCGACGCGGATCTCGAGGCTGAAGGGTCATGGGGGCGGCGATCTGGTCTGATGCCGCGAGAAGATCCTCACTCGGGGCCTGGAGGCCCCGACTCCCCTGGGCCGGGAGGCCCCGGCTCCCTTGGGCCGGGAGGCCCACCAGGGGAGTCGGGGCGTCCGCGCCCCGAGGAAGGACAGTCGCGACGCGGATCTCGAGGCTGAAGGGTCATGGGAGCGGCGATCTGGTCTGATGCCGCGAGAAGATCCTCACTCGGGGCCGGGAGGCCCCGACTCCCCTGGGCCGGAGGCCCCGACTCCCTTAGGCTGGTGGCCCCGACTCCCTTGGGCCGGAGGCCCACCAGGGGAGTCGGGGCGTCCTCGCCCCGAGGAAGGGCAATCGCGACGCGGATCTCGAGGCTGAAGGGTCATGGGAGCGGCGATCTGGTCTGATGCCGCGAGAAGAGGATCCTGGACTTCAGTCCAGATCCCCCAGCGGCACATCCGCCTGGCACATCAATGCGCCTAGCACATGAATGCGCTTAGCACATCAATGCGCCTGGCACATCAATGCGCTTAGCACATCAATACGCCTAGCACATCAATGCGACATCCAGTGACGCGGGCTAGACATTGTCGGATCCCGCTGAATTACGAAAGTATCCGATCACTTGCGCTTGGCATCAGATGCTCGTTCCGGCCGACGAAACACCGGAACCTTCAGGGCGGATGATCAAAGACAGGGATCCAGATCCAGTCAGCATCAGCTCGAGCAACGGAGGACTCTCTTGGACAGGCTGCGCATCCATAGACATAGGACGTCGGTCAGACATAGGACGTCGGTCGACGTCGCTCCCAGTCGCTCATCCACGATCTCGCCCCATCGACTCGGACCTAGCGACCACTCGCATCCCCCTTTAGGCTCCTCGCGCCCTGCCCCTCTCGCCAGCCCGCATGTGCCGTCCACCCCCCAGTTGCAGGGGTCGCGCCCATGAGATTCAACCGCGACAAGGCCACCTTCGGTCGTCACGAGACCTTCCCCTTGCGCTACGGCTGGCTCCCGAAGAGCTACGAGGCGATCGAGACCGACCCGGATCTCTTCGCCAAGCCGGAGGAGGCCATGATCCGGCTCGGGGTCGGGCGCAACATGGTGAACGCCATCCATTATTGGCTTCAGGTCACTGGACTGGTCAGCTTCGACGGCGGGTCCGCCGACCGCACCCCACTCGGTCAGGCACTACTCGGCGGCTACGGCGACCGCTATCTGGAAGACGACGCCACACTCTGGATCCTGCACTGGCTGATCGCCGCCAACGCCGAGCTCGCGACCGGGTTCTTCTGGTTCTTCAACCGCTTCGCCATGCCCAGATTCAGTGATACCGAGGCCCTGCAGGCGCTCGGCCAGTTCTCCGCTCAAGAGCTGAAGACAGCCCGCTCGGCAAGCACTCTCAAGTCCGACCTCTCGACCCTGCTGCGCATGTACGCCGCGTTTGACGAGCGCACCGACGAATATCTGGACTCGCCCTTCACCACCCTTGGCCTGGTCGAGAGTGACCCCGACGCCGGCTACCGCAGCCTCCGCGCCCTACGCCCGACGCTCCCACCGGTGGCCCTGAGCTTCGCGCTCGCCCAGCGCTTCGCCGCCGCTCCCGGACAGCCGGCCCTGCCGGTGCGGGTCCTGCTCTACAGCGACGACGGCTGGGTCGCGCCAGGCGCGGTCTTTCGTCTCACCGAGGAAGGACTCATGACCGCGCTGGCCAAGGTCATGGAGCTGGATCCGCATGCCTACGAGCTGCGTGACACCGCCGGCGTCCATCAGCTCTACCGCCGAGGCGAGCCGATTGACCCACTGCGGGTGCTCGCCGAGCACTATCGCGGCGGCCCCCGGGCATGAGCGGTCTCGCTCACCAGATCCGGATCGGCACCGCCTACCGGCGCTCGATCAATCTCGCGCGCGACGCCGACGCACTCGACCTGATCCGCGCCTATGTGCCGACCGCGCGCGCCGTGCAGACCTTAGGTCAGCTCCTGGAGGGACTCGCGAACGAGCCCCGACAGCGCGCGCTGGCCCTCATCGGCCCCTTTGGTGTCGGCAAATCGGCCCTGGCGCTCTTCGCCTCGGCACTCTTGTCCGACCCCAAGGGTGCGTCGCGACAGGCCGCCCTCGAGGTCCTCGGGAGTGGCGCCCCCGCGCTGGCCGAGCGCTTTCGCACCGCGCCGCTCGGTGAGCGTGGCCTGCTGCGGGTGGCCGTCAACGGCATCCCGGACTCACTGGTCCGCCAGCTCATGCTCGCGCTCGCGATCGGCGTGGAGCAGGCGGGTCTGGGCGAGCCCTTGGTCGAGGAGATCCTGGCCGCCGCCCAGCCCGGGATCCCCATGGACCAGGTGCTGAGCCTGGTCAGGCGTGTCCAGCACACCTGGTCCAAGGTCGGCGGCGCGGGCCTGCTCATGGAGATCGATGAGCTGGGCAAGTTTCTCGAGTACGAGTCCTATCATCCCCAGCATCGCGAGATCCATCTGCTCCAGCTCCTCGCCGAGCAGGCGCGCGAAGCCAACAGCGCCCCGCTCCATCTGCTGGTGATGCTGCATCAGGCCTTCGAGCATTACAGCCAACGGCTCGGCAAACAGCTGCGCGATGAATGGCAGAAGGTCCAGGGCCGCTTCGAGTCGATCGCCTTCATCGAGCCGGCCGAGCAGTCGTTGCGGGTAATCGGCACCGCGTTCGAGCGTTCCGTGCCTTTGACTCCCAGTCTCGAGCAGCAGCTCGACGCCATCACGAGCGCGCTCGCGGCCACGGGCGCCCTGCCCCCGGGGCTCGACCTGGGCAGTGCACGCGCGCTCTTCGCCCGTTGCTATCCATTGCATCCGCTCACCCTGCTGATCCTCCCGACACTCTGCCAGAAGGTCGCACAGAACGAGCGCACACTCTTTTCCTATCTCGGCAGCGGGGAACCCTATGGACTGCGCGAGCGGCTCGGTCAGCTCGCGATGGGCGACTGGGTCGGACCCTGGGACCTGTACGACTATTTCATCCACAACCAATCCGGCAGTCTCGCCGATCCGCTCACCTATCATCGCTGGATGGAGGTGATCACGGCGCTGGAGCGTTTCGACGGCGCGCCAGATGACCCGGCCGTGAGTCTCCTGAAGACGATCGGACTGCTCAACCTGATCGGCGCCCAGCGCGGACTGAAGGCCAGCGAACCCGTGCTGGCGCCCCTCTTCGGCCCGGCCCTGCCCGACCTGTTGAGCCGGCTGGAGGCACACTCGACCATCCATTTCCGCGCCTACAGCCAAGAATACCGGGTCTGGCAAGGCAGCGACTTCGATCTCGCCGGCGCACTGCGCGAGGCCGCGGCCGAGCAGGC
>RZZN01000199.1 GCA_009929855.1 Gammaproteobacteria bacterium | reverse complement strand
GAGCATTGCCTGTTCAAGCTGGGCGTGCACCTGGGCGAGCTCTGGCTGCTGGCGGACCTGGCCGAATGGCTGGATGCACATGGGCGCTCACGATTTTTGCTGACCGCGCCTCCGCTGCGGCTGACGGGGGCGGTGGGGTCGCCGGTGACGCCGGTGGGGACGGTGTGAGACGTCGGCCGTTCGGCTGCTACACTGTGTCGTCACTGGAGATATCGCCATGGCGAAGCTCGATCGTATCGACACGCTGATGCCGTAAGACCCTGTCCGTGCTCTGCCCTGAACGCGGTGCCTTTATGGCAGCCCAGGAGCAACCTGTGCGTCTAAGTGGAGCCTGGCATGTGGGGCTTGTCGGCACCGCTTCTAGCTGTTTTAGATAAACCGATGAAACCATCCGAAGCATTGGAATTAAACCGTGCACTGATTAGACAAGTGGTCGAGTCTCACCGCGCCCGCAATGCCCGGGTGTTCGGGTCCGTCCTGCATGGCACGGATACTGACGATAGCGATCTGGACATCCTGATCGATCCGACACCCGAAACGACCCTGTTCGACATCGGCGCCATTCGGCACGAGTTGCTGGCACTGCTTGGTGTACCGGTAGACGTCGTCACCCCCAAGGCATTGCCTGACAAGTTAAGGGCTGCGGTGCTTGCAGATGCACGCCCGATATGAAACGCGATCAGCAGCGCTTGGCAGATGATCTGGGCCATCTACTCGAAGCCATCGAACGAATTGAGCATTACACCGAAGACATGGATGAACCGGCTTTCCTGAACAACCCACTGGTGCAGGATGCCGTGATCCGCAACCTGGAAATTATTGGTGAGGCCAGCAACAACATCGAAAAGCGCTACCCTGAGTTCGCTTTGAAGCACACGGAATTGCCGCTTTCGTTTGCCTATCAGATGCGTAACGCCTTATCTCACGGGTATTTCAAGGTGGACTTGGAAATCGTCTGGAAGACCATCTACAGCGACGTGCCAGAGTTGTACCGCCAAGTGCGGGCGATTGTGGAAGAGCATCGGACAACAGCAAAACCGTCCTCGTGACGGTTATCGGGTAACGACATGGCTGCGAGTCTGATTGGCAGTCGTTATTTCGGCGATACCTTCGCCAATCCGGCGATGCGTGATGTCTTTTCAGACGAGTCGCGCTTTCGCTCTTGGTTGGACGTGGAGGCGGCGCTGGCGCGCACGGCTTTCGATTGCGGACACCCAGTTCACAATACGTAGATCGGCGCATTAAAGGCCATCACATGCTCACGCAAGATCAGTTGGTCGTCTTATTGGCCGACCTTGAATCCGACCGAGTCGAGCGGACCACGTCGACAAGCAAGACCGACAAGTTCGGCGAGGCGATGTGCGCGTTCGCGAACGATCTAGCCGGTCATGGCGCGCCTGGGTATCTGATGATCGGCGCCCAGGATGACGGGACCCTCTCTGGTCTGACCGTGACGGACGAGTTGCTGAAGAATCTCGCCGCCATCCGTTCTGACGGCAATATGTTGCCGCAACCCGCTATAAAGGTCGCACGATTCGCTCTGCAAGGCGGCGATGTGGCAGTGGTCGAGGTGCTGCCCTCAGACCTTCCGCCAGTGCGTTACAAAGGGCGGGTTTGGATCCGGGTCGGACCGCGGCGGGGGATTGCCAACGAACAAGATGAACGTATCCTGTCAGAACGCAGGGTGGCGCGCGCACGCTCATTCGACGCGAGCCCGTGTCGCGAAGCAGGCATTGACGACATCGCGTTGGGACAATTCGATGCCTATCGGCGCGAAGCGATCGACCCCGAGATCATCGCTGCCAATCAGCGCAGCCTCGAGCAGCAACTCGCTTCGCTGCGGCTCTATGATCCACAGTTCTCCTGCCCCACGCACGCTGGAATATTGCTGTTCGGAAAGAACCCTCGTTTCTATTTGCCTGGCGCTTACGTTCAGTATCTCAAATTGCCTGAAAATGACTTGACCGATGCGCCAGTGGACCAAGCAGAGATCTCGGGTGATCTACATACAGTGCTGAAGGAATTGGAGGCTCGTGTTCGGCTGATCATTCACACTAACATGAAGAAAGGTCACGGCTTCGAGGAGCACTTGCGTCCCGACTACCCCGAATGGGCATTACGCGAGCTGCTGATGAACGCGGTCATGCACCGGAATTATGACAGCAATACGCCGATCCGCTTCTATGTGTTTGCCGATCATGTGGAAATTCAGAGTCCCGGCGGGTTGTATGGGGAAGTGACAGTCGAAAACTTCCCAATGCGCAACAGTTATCGCAATCCCATCATCGCCGAAGCGATGAAATCCTTGGGCTTTGTCAATCGGTTTGGCTACGGCGTGCAACGCGCGCAGGCGCTGTTGAAAGAAAATGGCAATCCCCCCGCGGAATACACATTCGACGACCGCACCGTGATGGTGAAGGTCTATCAGGCGCTGTCATGAAAGCGGTTGCCTTTTTCAACAACAAGGGGGGTGTTGGCAAGACATCGCTGGTGTATCACCTGGCCTGGATGTTTGCGGATCAGGGTATCAACACACTCGCGATCGATCTCGACCCGCAGGCCAACCTGACGGCGATGTTCCTCGATGAAGCGCGTCTCGAGGCCCTCTGGCCGGATGATGAGCATCCTGACACGGTCTACGGCGCGATTCGCCCGATCCTTCGTGGGCTTGGGGACATCGCCCTCCCGACGATTCAGCACATCACGGACGATCTGGGGCTTGTCGCGGGCGACCTTGGCCTTTCGCGCTTCGAGGATAAGCTCTCGGATGCCTGGCCCAGATGTCATAACCAGGATGAATCAGCGTTCCGGATCATGACGGCGTTT
>RZZN01000198.1 GCA_009929855.1 Gammaproteobacteria bacterium | reverse complement strand
CGGTTTCGTCCTGGACCATGCGAGCGACGGGATCAGCGGCGAGCTGCTCGGCGCGGGCGAGTCCTATGATGCCATCCTGCTCGACCTCGGACTGCCGGGGCGACCCGGTCTGAGCGTGCTGCGTCACTGGCGCGAGCACGGTGTGACCACGCCCGTGCTGGTGCTGACGGCGCGCGATGCGTGGCACGAGCGGGTCGATGGTTTGAAGGCCGGTGCCGACGACTATCTCGGCAAGCCCTTTCATATCGAGGAATTGATCGCGCGCATCAATGCCCTGACCCGGCGCGCGGCCGGCAATCTGCGCCGTGGTCTGGAGGCCGGCGGTCTGCGCCTGGACGAGGACCGCCAGCGGGTCATCCTCCCCGACGGCACGGAGCGCGAGCTGACCGGCACCGAGTTTCGACTGCTACGCTTTCTGATGCTCAATCCCGGGCGCATCCTGTCCAAGGTTCGGATCATGGACCATGTCTATGAGCTAGAGGCTGATCGCGGCAGCAACCTGATCGAGGTCTATGTGCGGCGACTGCGCGAAAAGATCGGCCGGGAGCGGATCCAGACCCTGCGCGGACAGGGTTATCTGCTGCGTCGATGAGCCTGTCTCCGGATATGCGGCGACCCAGCCTTGGGCTCGATCCGTCCCCCTTCCAGGTGATTCGGCCCGCGGCCATGGCGCCATGAGATCCCTAGAGGGTCGCCTGCAGCTGGGCCTGGCCGCGAGCCTGATCCTCTTGATCGGCGCGCTCTGGAGTCTGGGCCACGCGGCCTTGCACCGCAGCGCGGACGCCTTCGTGCTCTCGCGCCTGGAGCATGACGCGGACGCCTTGATCGGCGCGCTCGACCGGGATCCCGATGGCCGCCTGCTGCTCGGCGAGCAACGTCTGACCCCCGTGTATCACCAGCCCTATTCGGGGCACTATTTCGTCATCGACTCACCCGAGGGTCAGCGGATCCGCTCGCGCTCGCTCTGGGACTCGGATCTCCTGGGACGTGCAGTGCAGCCGGGCAAGGTGGCGGTGTGGCGCGACGGCGGACCGCTCGGTCAGCGGCTGTTGATCCGCGGCGAGGGCTATCGGCTCGATGATGGTGATCTGGTGCTCACCGTCGCCGAGGACGTCACCAACCTGGAGAAGGATCTGGTCGATCTGGAGCGGCTGATCGCCTCGGTGGCGCTTGGCGGTCTGATCCTGATGCTGCTGGTCCAGCGGTTGATCCTGCGTCGGACCTTCGCCGCGCTCGGCTTGGTCTATCGTGACATCGGCCGTCTCGAAGACGGTCAGACTGTGACCCTGACCGAGCGGGTGCCGACCGAGATCCTGCCCTTGGTGCGCAAGCTCAATCGCCTGCTGGTGATCTTCGGGCAGCGCCTGGAGCGATCACGCACGGCGGCCGGCAACCTGGGACACGCCATCAAGGGGCCGCTGAGCCTGCTGCGCCAGCAGCTCCAGGATCCCGCGCTCGCGCTCGATGACTCGACCCGCCAGACGCTCATCGAGCAGATCGAGCGTCTCCATCGGCTCGCCGAGCGCCAGCTCAAGCGCGCGCGTCTGGCCGGCCCGGGTGGCGTCGGGCTGCGTTTCGACCCGGCCGCCGAGTTGCCCACCCTGGTCCAGCTGCTGCAGCGCATCCATGCGCCCAAGTCGCTCGACATCCAGCTCGCGATCGACACCTCTGGATCGCTGGGCGTCGACCGCGAGGACCTGCTGGAGCTGCTCGGCAATCTGCTCGACAACGCCTGCAAATGGGCCGATGGCCGGGTGCGCTGTCGCCTCTTCGCGGACGGCGATGAGCTGGTGATGCTGATCGAGGACGACGGACCCGGCTGCTCGCCAACCGAGATCGCGGCCATCACGGGGCGTGGCGTCAGACTCGACGAGGAGATCAGTGGCCACGGCCTCGGCCTAGCGATCGCCAATGAGATCGTCGCTGGCTATCGTGGTCGCATCAGCTTCGCGCGCTCACCCGCACTGGGCGGTCTGCGCGCCGAGGTCAGACTCCCGCTCGGGGATGGCCAGCGAGAGGATCGATCAAGAATCAACGCGAATCCTTGACGGGCGATCAGCCGCGACGATCATGACCGAGGCGCGGAGCCACGGCGGCCGCGCGACATCCGCATCCCCACTGAGCAGGCCCGAAAGACCTCTCGGGCGAATGAATTCGGTCCAATACAGGTCGATCCGTTCCCAGCGATCATCGAGTATCTGATCCCCAACATCTGATTCGAGCCAATGATTCAGCTTGGATTCAGATTGACGCTCTAACCTGTCGGGCATGTCCACTTCACGAAGGCCGTGACCGCATCCATGCCCCTCGCCCCGCTCATCCTGCTCCTGAGCAGCCTGCTGTTGACCGGCGCGACAGCCGACGAGGCGGTCGCCATGACACTCGGCGAGGCGGTGACCCGTGCTCTGCATCTTGCCGAGCAGGCGCCGCGGGTCGCGGCGGTTCGCCGGGAGGCAGCGGCCACCCGGACCCAGGCGACCAGCCTGGTGGCGGAGGACGTGGCATTGCGGCTCAAGTCGATCTCGGACCGCCTGACCGAGGATCAGGGTGCCAACGAATGGGAGGCGATGGTCGATCTGCCGCTCTGGCTGCCCGGCCAGCGCGATGCTCGCCAAGCCATCGCCGGGGCGCTCGATACCCAGTCGGTCGCGCTCGAGCGACTGCTGCGCTGGGAGATGGCGGGACTTGTTCGCGAGACCTCTTGGGAGACCGCGCTCGCCGGAGGTCGGCTGCGTCAGGCCGAGCTGGCACTGGAGGCCGCGCGCGCCTTGGAGACCACGGTCGACAAGCGCACTCGAGGCGGGGAGCTGGCGCGGGTCGAGCTGCTCCAGGCC
>RZZN01000003.1 GCA_009929855.1 Gammaproteobacteria bacterium | reverse complement strand
GGGGCATTTCACGACTCTCGATGACGGTACGAACCGACAACTGACCGCAAACGAGTCCTGCCGTCACTGATGCCGAAAATTTTATGTCAACGACTTAGTGTGCGAGGACCAAGAGACCGAAGAGCTCGCTCAGGGTCGTCTCATCCGCGGCCAGACGATCGCGATCGAGTCGCTCGCAGGACATCTCGGTCCGGGGCGATGCGGCCAGATGCCCGGCGTGCGCGGGTGCGGCGGCCAGCAGCAGTGCGCGCAGTGTCAGCGCTTCCAGCGGATCCCCGGCGGACCAGCGGATCGGTGTCGCCAGCTCGAGCGCGCGCCAGCCGGGGGTGAGACGATCGAGCGTCTCGCGAAACCTGACCTCGAAGCCACGTCCAGTGCCCTCGTAACCATGGACCGTGGTGGCGAAGACGATGCGCGGATAACGCCTCAGCAGACGCTCGAGCAGGGGCGCGGGGATGCCCGCGGCCTCGTCGACCAGCAGCAGATCGGCGGGTGGGGCGGCCTCGAGCAGCTCGGCGGGCGGGCGAAAGAGGATGCCCGATCCTGATCCGCACGCCGGATCCAGGGTGTCCGCGCTGCCACGCCGGGTGCTCGAGTCAGAAGCGGCCGCGGTCGCTTGCGCTGTCACCGCCATGGCCGCGCGAGCATGCTGAAAGAGTGTGGCGGTCGCCGCGCGCCGTGGCGCCGTCACTAGGATCCGACAGTGTCCGGCGCGTGCGAGCTGGGCCGCCGCCAGGCCGAGCGCGGCGCTCTTGCCACGGCCGCGGTCGGCCCGAATGACCAGCGGACGGTGGGCGCGGCCCCGTGCCAGTGCCAGGATGGCGGCGATGGCGCGTGCCTGGTCGGGCGTGGCGGGTTGGTCGGGATGGCGCGCGATCGCCACCCCGGGGGGCGTCTCGAGCGGGCACTCGCGAGGTTGGGCGGACCCCACGCGACCCAGGCTCAAGCCGGCGCGCTCGATGCTGCTCGGGTCGTCCTGCGCGAGTTGGATGGCCTCGGGCGCGCTGGCGAGGATCCCCGCCAGTCGGCGCATGAAGCGTCGGCCGACCGTCGCGGCGGTGTGCGGCCAGACCGCGATCCGCTCGGCCTCTGGGTCCGGTCGGTGTGGCCAGAGGCTGAGCGGTGGGGTCAAGAGGATCAAGAGTCCACCGGCGCGGATCGCGCCGGTGGCCGCGCCGAAACCATCCGGATCGAAGCCCGCGTGCGTGTCATGGACGAGGAGGTCGACCTCCTGGCCGAGGAGCTCCGTGGGTGAGCGGCTTGGCCCAGTCGAGGACTCGGCGCTCGACTCGCCGAGCCAGGCCACGGCGCGTCCCGGCAGTGCCTCAATCACCTGGCGGGCGTGCGCACGTGTCCACTCGGCGCCACCGCTGAGGATCAGGATGCCACGATGACCACGTGCCCTGGCACGCTCGCCAAGCGCCTGGGCCAGCGCTGGGATCAGCTCATCGCCCAAGGCTCAATCGCCGAGCGGTCCGGTCACCGGCACGAAACGCACCGGCAGCAGATCGCGGCGCTCGAGTTGGCCAGTGGCGTCCTTCTCGAAGACGGCGAGCTGCTGGATGTCGGCGACGTCGCCGATCGGCATGACCAGCCGCCCGCCCGGTTTGAGCTGAGCGCTGAGCCGCTCCGGGATCCGCGGCGCGGCGGCGGTGAGGATGATGCCATCGAAGGGTGCCGCCTCCGGCCAGCCGAGCCAACCGTCGCCCGCGCGGACCTGGACCTCGGGGTAGCCGGCCGCGCGCAGGTTGGCGATGGCGCGCTCGGCCAGCTCGGGGACGATCTCCACCGAGTAGACCGCCACGCCCATGGCGGCGAGCACCGCGGCCTGATAGCCGGAGCCGGTCCCGAGCTCGAAGACACGGTCACCGGGCCCGACCGCCAGGAGCTGACTCATGATGGCCACGATGAAGGGCTGGGAGATGGTCTGTCCGCGGCCGATCGGCAGTGGCGCGTCGACATAGGCGAGCGAGCGCTGGGCGGGCGCGACGAAGGCATGGCGTGGCACGCTGCGCAGGGCGGTGGCGACCGCCGGAGACAGCTCGTCGAAGCCCAGCTCCAGCGCGGTCAGGCGGACCTCGCTCTCGATCTTGTCGACGAGTCGCTCACGTTCCATGGCGGTCTCCTCACCCGATGCACAGGCGTTGATGGTGGTGGCAAGGATCAGCGCGGCGCCGATCAGACGCCAGCGCGCGGGGGGCGCGATGCGCTCGCGGCGTCTCCCGAGCGGGATGGCTGGCTGCAGTCGTGCTTGCGGATGGACGCGCCTCATTTGAAGAGCGCCTCGGCCGCGTGTCGCAAGGCGTCGGGGTCGTCCGTGGGGGTGGTCGCCGGGCCGCGCTGGGTCTGGGGCGCGAACCAGTCACAGAAGTTCGCGCGATCCTTCTCGACCACGCGCTCGACCAGTGGCTCGCGGCACTCGTTCGCCCGTCCAGGGGCATAGTGACGACAGTTGCGACAGCAGTGCGTGGGTCGATCGCAGCCGGGGCAGCGGTTCGCCCTGGCGTAATCGAGCTGAGTCAGCCCCTGTGCGCAATGCCAGCAATAGCCAACGAACGACTCGCTCATGAGTGGCCCCCTGAATCTGGGTTCGGTGATGGTCTGCCGCCGCGCGTCTCAGGCACCCACTGGGTCGAGCGGTGCGCCCAGTGCAAGGACCAGCGCGACGATCGCGCCGGTCATGAGCGTGGCCAGGGTGCCGGCCAGGATCGATTTCAGACCCAGCGCGACGATCTCCTCGCGCCGCCCGGGGGCCATGGTCCCCAAGCCGCCGATCAGGATACCGAGACTGCCGAGATTCGCGAAGCCACAGAGCGCATAGGTCATGATCAGCCGACTGCGCTCGCTGAGCGCGTCCTCGGGCAGGTCGGCGAGACTCAGATAGGCCACCAGCTCGTTGAGGATGGTCTTGATCCCCACGAGCGCGCCGGCGGTCTGCGCCTCGGCCCAGGGGATGCCGATCGCCCAGACGATCGGTGCCATCAGCCAGCCGAGGATGCGCTGTGCGGTCAGCGGCTCGCCCGCGACCAGGGGCGCCAGTGACAGGAGCGCGTTGAGCAGACTGACCAATGCGACCATGACGATCAGCATGGCGATGATGTTCAGCCACAGCGGGATGGCATCGAGTGTGCCGCGGGTGATGGCATCCATGCTGCTGCGGGCTTCGCTGCGGATCTCGACCAGTGTCTGATCGCGCTCGCCGACGGACTCGGGGATCAGGATCCCGGCGATCACCAGTGCGGCTGGCGCATTGATCAGTGAGGCGGTGAGGATGTGTCCGATGGCGTCCGGGATTGTGTCGGCGAGAATGCCGGCATAGAGCACCATGACGGTCCCCGCGACCGTGGCCATGCCGCAGGTCATGAGCGCGAACAGCGCCGCGCGCGAGAGTGAGGCCAGGTAGGGTCGAATGAGCAGCGGCGCCTCGACCATCCCGACGAAGACATTGGCCGCCGCACCCAGCCCGAGCGCACCACCGGTGCCCAGGGTCCGGCGCAGCAGCCAGGCGAAGGCGCCCACCAGCAGCGGCAGGATCCGCCAATAGAAGAGCAGGGCGGAGAGCGCGCTCATCACCAGTACGAGCGGCAGGGCCTGGAAGGCGAGCACGAAGCGGTACTGAGGATCGGTCAAGACGAATGGCGTCTCACCGCCACCGAGAAAGCCGAAGACCATCATGGTGCCGTCCTGCGTGGCCGCCTGCAGGGTGAGCACGGCCTCGTTGAGCGCCAGGAAGATGAGCCGCGCCGGGGGCCAGTGGAGCAGCAGCATGGCCAGGGCCAGCTGGAGGGTCAATCCGGCGAGGATCAGTCGTGGCCTGACCGCGCCACGGCGCTCGCTCAGCAGCCATGCCAGGGTGATGATCGAGAGGATGCCGATCAGTGGTTGGAGACTGGTCAACACGGGGCTTGTCCTGAGCGGGATTGGATCAATGCTGGCCTGGGGGCGGGGCGTGACGGGTGTCCGCGGCAAAGAGCTGTCCGATGTCGACGGCGTCGAAGCGGTAGAGCCGATTGCAGAATTCGCAGGTGACCTCCACCGCCCCTTGCTCGGCGATGATCGACTCGACCTCGGCCGCGCCGAGCATCTTCAGGGTCGTCGCGATCCGCCCGCGCGAGCAGCCGCAGCGAAAGGCGACTGGCTCGGGCTCGAAGAGTCGCACGCGCTCCTCGTTGAAGAGTCGGTAGAGCAGGTTGGTGCTGGACTGACCGGTCAGCTCGGCCGGGGTCAGGGTCTCGGCGAGCATGCCGATGCGTCGCCAGTCCTCATCATCCCGCTCTGGGCTTGGCAGACGCTGCAACAAGAGTCCGGCCACCCGCTCCTCGTCGGCGGCGAGCCACAAGCGTGTGGGCAGCTGCTCGGAATCCCTGAAATAGCGCTCGATCGCGCCCGCGAGCCGGTCCTCCTCCAGTGGCACGATCCCTTGATAGGGGCGCCCGTCGCGCCGCTCGATGGTCAGCGCGAGATGGCCAGTGCCGAAGAGATCGGGCAACGTGCCCGCGCTCGCGACCTCGCCGCTCCAGCGTGCCAGGCCGCGCACCTTCTGATCATGCGTGGTCTGGACCACCAGTGTCCGAATGGGTCCAGTGCCTTGCACCTGCAGGATCAAGGCGCCTTCCAGCTTGATGGTGGCGGCCAGGAGTGGGACTGCCGCGAGCGCCTCGCCGAGCAGTGCGCGGACCGCGGCTGGATAGGGGTGGGCATCACGGATGGCGCGCCAGGTGGCATCGAGATACACCAGATTGCCGCGGATGGCGGTGTGCTCGAACAGAAAGCGATAGAGTCGATCGGCGTCGCGCATCCTCTGGCTCCCCAGGCCGCTCGGCGCGGCCCTGTTACATCTTGTTGCAATTCGTCATGTCTCCCGCCGCTCGCGTCGAGCACCAGGCCAGATCGTGCCCGCGGGCTCGATGCGGACGGGTTGGTCGTGTGTATCGGATGTTACATCGGCGCTCCACTCGAGGTCGCGACCGGGATCCGCCGTACCCGCTGGTCTTGCATCAATTTAAGTAAAGGCTAATATTCTAACCATCTTGATTGCTGACCGGTGTATGACCATGATGCCTTTGATTTTGAGTCTCGTGACCGCTGTCTTCTTTCTCACTCTGGCGAGCCTGACCTACGGGAGCGCCGTGTTGATCACCGCGGGCTGGGTGCCCATGGTGGTCGCCGTGCTGGTCGGGACGGGCGCCACGCTCACCCTGCTGAGTCGCGCCCACTGACACTGAGCGCACACACCGCGGCTGTGCTCCCCTGACCCTCGTGCCGCGCCCGCCCCCAAGGGGCGGGGACCGGCCTGGCCGCGCCAGGGTCGGGTCGGTCCCAGACGAGCGGGCTAGGCCCGGATCTGCCGGATGAAGGCATCGACCGCGGGTCCCAGCTCACGCTCACCGGCGAGGACGGCCGGCTCGAAATCACGCCGCCAATGCGGCATCAACAGACGGGCCTGAAGCCACTCCTCGAAAAGGATGCGGGCGAGTGGGCCACCCCCGTCGATGAAGCCTGAATCCTCGAAATCCTGACGGGCGCGCTCGCGATCATAGTCGAAGCGCTCGATCCGCCATTGCCAGCGGCCATGTTTCTCCTCGATCAGTGCATAGCTGCCGCGCGGATCGGCGTCGAAGGGCGAGCCGACCGAGCCGACATTGAGGATCGGGATCCCGTCGACCTCGCGCTGCAGCGGGCGATGCGTATGCGCGGTGACGAACAGCGCGATATCCGGCGGGATGACGTCGCGGATGGCCTCGTCCGGGACGTCGGCGGTGATCCCGAAACGATTGCCGGCCATGGTGCCATGGGTGACATGCACCCAGCTGTCGTCATGCGTGCCATGGAAGCAGAGATGATCGGGCCAGGACTCGAGCAGCGCCAGCTGGTCGCGGATCTGCTCGAATGTCCAATCGGTGAAGCGCCGCATCTGTCCCTCGAGCGGGGTGGCCGGGGCATGGCGCGCGCAGCGCATGACCCAGGTCTCATGATTGCCGCGCACTGGCAGCCAGCCATGGCTCTGGCGCAGCGAGTCGAAGAGCGCGAGGCAGGCGCGGCTACTGGGTCCACGATTGACCAGATCACCGTCCATGATCACGAGCTGCGGGTTCCAGTCGAGGATGCGCTCGACCGCGGTTTCCATGGCCGGAAGGTTGCCCTGAACGTCGGAGAAGATCGCGACCTTCATTGTGCGACCTCGCCGACCAGCCGCTCGACCGCGGCGATCTTGCCCGTCAGGCGGCCCGTGGCGCCGCGGCGGATATCGAGCTTGGCCGTGGCATAGACGCGCTCGCAACCCTGGCCATCCAGCAGCTCATGGGCGCGTCTGATCAGATCGAGCGCCTCGGGGAGTGTCTCGGTCTCGACCACGGTGCCCATCGGCGCGAGCCGATAGGGGTGACCGCTGTCACGGATCATCGCGATGACGGGCGCGACGAAGCGGCTCAGGCTGGCGCCCTGATCCGTCGGAAAGACACTGAGATCGAGTAGTACAGACATCTGCGAGACCTCGCTCGGGGGCTGCCGCGTCCGGGATCGGCTCGGTACGAGGATTGCCCGATGGTGGACGGGAACTATAGACTTGTGTCACCGCACCCCCGTGAAGCGACGGTTGCGATCGAGCCGAGCCGGTCGGGATGACACACCCCGACCGTGCGTGACAGCGACGCACCGCTTGGCTGATCGGCCCGCCTCGCCCTGGCGGGGGCTCAGGCGCGGGTCACGACTTCGACGTACAGGATCCACCATGACGACAGACATGCAAGACGCCAGCGAGCCGGACTGGGAGACACCCTTAGCAGTGACGCTGACCCCGGCGCTCATCATGCATGCCTTGATGGGGACCGCCAGCGCGGTGCACACCGGCTGGACGAGTTGTGTCGACGACGCCTTGGTGATCTCCGAGCTGGTGTCGATGGAGGATCGTGTCGGCAATTATATCCGACTTGTCGAGCAGGAGTTCGTCGAGGATGAGCAGCCGGAGACCGTCTGGCATGACTGGACGCTCGAGGTGCGCATCGGCAATGTCCTGACGACGGGTCATTGGCAGTTCCCGGCGAGCGCCCATCCATCCGAATGGGAGTGGAACGCGCGCGAGGCCAATCGTGCCTTCGAGCGCGCCTGTCTGCTGGTCGGACGCCGGGTGCGGCGCACCTTCGCGATCGAGGAGCCGGTCCCGACCGCGGCCGCGCCAAGGCCCAGTCGCCATTGACGGTGGACCGCGCGCGCGCATCCGGCCAGCGCGTCTCCCGGGCCGCCTGCATCCCGCCGGCGCGCGGTCTTGCGGCCGGCGCGACCAGACCGAGATCGGGGTCCGCTGGCGCACGCACGGGTTGCGCTCGCCATCGCCATCGGCCTAGAGTTGCGCTGTCGGCGCGGCACCACCGTCGCGCTGCCTCACCGAGAGAGTGACATGAAGATCAATGTCGACCTGGAGATCACCCCCGAGGAGCTCCGCAAGCTGTTCGGACTGCCTGACGTGGAGGCCTTTCAGCAACAGTTGATGGAGGACATCCGTGAGCGGATGGTCGCGGGTGTCGATGGCTACGATCCCATCAAGCTGTTCCAGCCCTATGTGACCGGGACCATGGCCTCCTGGGACATCTTTCAGAAGATGTTGACGAACGCGGCGAGCCTCTCGAGCGGGGCGTCGGCATCCGATGACAAGGCGGGCGATCTGGCCAAGCGCAAGGGTTAGTCGTGCGTGCGCCCTGCTGCCCGCCGGGGACCTGTCGGGTCTGTCACTGGGGCTTGGGCTGGCCGTGCGCGCGATTGATCGACTCGAGACAGTCGACACACAGACAATCTTGGTAGTGTGTGCTGAGATGATCGAGCGCCGTGCTGGTGAGTGCGACGGCAAGACAGTCGCAGCGCTCGACGCGGTTGGCCTTGCAGGTGAAGGCACGACCACAGCGCGGACAAGTCTTGATCTCGTGTTTGAGCATTGGGCCTCTCCCGCTCGTGCGTCCAGTCCCGCATGGTATCAGGTTCGCGGGCGCGAAGGTCGCGCCCGGTCTGTCCGCCGCCGGCCACGGATCGCTGGTCCGTGGCTTTGGTGGCGCGGCGCGCGCTGAGCCCGGCTCATCGTGGATCTCTCAGCGTATCTCTCCGCGCATCTGGCGCTGATCCTGGGCGCTTGTCTGCTCGATGCCAGCTTCGGCGACCCGGTCTACCGGCTGCATCCGATTCGGCTCATCGGGGCCTGGAGCCTCGCTTGGGAGCGACGCTTCTTCGACCTTGGCTGGACCGGCCGCCTGGCCGGTATCGGTCATTGGCTGATCGTGGTCGGCGGCGCCTTGCTCGCCTGGTGGCTTGGGCATGTCGCGCTCGCGCGCCTGCATCCGTCTGCTGGGTTCCTCTGGGATCTGTTCCTGGCCTACAGTCTGCTCTGTACCCGGGATCTCATCGATCATGGCGCGCGTGTGCTGCGTGCGCTCGAGGATCTGCCCCGCGCTCGGCAGGCCTTGAGCCAGCTGGTGGGTCGGGATACCGCTCAATTGGATCGCGGCGGGGTCGTGCGCGCGACCATCGAGAGTCTGTCCGAGAACCTCACCGATGGTGTCCTCACGCCGCTCTGGGCGCTCTGTCTCTGGGGGCTGCCGGGTCTGATCCTGGTCAAGGCGGTGTCGAGTCTGGATTCGATGGTGGGCTACCGCAACCAGCGCTACGCCCGTTTCGGCTGGGCGGCGGCGCGCTCGGACGACCTCGTCCACTGGCTGCCGGCGCGGCTCTCGGTCCCGCTGATCGCCGCCGCGGCGGCCTTGCTCGGCGAGCATGCCGGGTCCACCGTGCGCACTGCCTTGCGTGATCATGCGCGTCTGCCGAGCCCCAACTCGGGCTGGAGCGAGGCGGCCTTCGCCGGCGCGCTGCGGGTGCGTCTGGTGGGGCCCATCCGCTATGGTGGTGTCCTGCTCAGCGAGACCTACATCGGCGATCCGCGGTGGCGGGCGGACTTGGACGCGCGCGATCTGCGCCGTGCCCTGCGGCTGGTCCTGGTGTCGTCCATACTGGCGTTGATCCTGGGGCTGGCGCTGGCGTCCTGGGGTTGCGCGATCCGGGGCTGACCCGGCCGTGCGCGCCACGCCACGCCACGCCACGCCACGCCACGCCACGACCGCACCCCATGTGCGCGCCTGCCGATCCCGCAGGCGGAATCACGCCATCGGGCCATCGGTGATGGTGAACCCCATGCGCGCGCGCCTGTCCATTCGAGAACATCGAGACACTCTGTGATGTCAGCGTCAATGCCTGATCGCGATCAGCTTCCACATGCACTCTATCGTGCCGAGCAGGTGCGCAACCTGGAGCGGCGCCTGATCGCCGATCATGGTCTCGCGGGGATCGATCTGATGGAGCGCGCGGGCGAGGCCGCCTATCGTGTCCTGCGCGCGCGCTGGCCGGACGCGCGCGCGGTCACGGTCCTGGCCGGGATCGGCAACAATGGCGGCGATGGCTATGTGATCGCGCGTCTGGCGCGCGCCGATGGTCTGAGCGCGCGGGTCTTGCAGCTGGGTGACCCGGCGCGCATCCGCGGCGACGCGGCACTGAGTCTCGAGGCCTGGCGCGCGGCTGGTGGGACGCTCGAGCCCTTCGTGCGACTGCCGCGTCGTCCTGGCGTGTTGGTCGATGCATTGCTCGGAACCGGACTCGAGCGCCCCGTGTCCGATGCCTGGGCGGCGGCGATCACGGCCATGAACGCGCTGCCCGCGCCGCGGCTGGCCGTCGACATCCCCTCCGGTCTGCATCCGGATAGCGGGCGCATCTTGGGCGTGGCGGTGCAGGCCACGGTGACCGTCAGCTTCATCGGACTCAAACAGGGACTTTTCATCGGGTCGGGTCCGGACTGTTGCGGCGAGATCCGCTTCAGCGCGCTCGCCATCCCCGCGGTGGTCTATGCCAGCGAGGTGTTGGGGGCGCGTCGGATCGATTGGATGCAGCAGGGTCAGCGGCTTGGTCCACGCCCACGGACCGCGCACAAGGGCACCTTCGGCCATCTGTTGGTGATCGGCGGGGCGCCGGGGCTGTCCGGCGCGGCCCACCTGGCGGGCGTGGCGGCGCTGCGCGCGGGGGCGGGCCTGGTGACGGTGGCGACCCATCCCGGACACGCCCCCTGGCTGAACCTGACCTGTCCGGAGCTGATGGTGAGTGGGATCGAGTGTCCGGACGATCTGGTGCCCTTGCTCGCGCGCGCCGATGCCGTCGCGATCGGACCTGGGTTGGGGCGCGGAGGTTGGGCGAGCGCGCTCTGGGGCCTGGTGCGCGATCATGACGGACCCCTGGTCGTCGATGCCGACGCCTTGGGCCAGCTCGCGACCGAGCCCCGGTCGCGTCCAGATTGGGTGTTGACGCCCCATCCGGGCGAAGCCGCGCGCTTGCTCGCGGTGCCGACCCGCGCGATCCAGGCCGATCGGCCATGGGCGGTGCGCGAGCTGCACGCACGCTATGGGGGTGTTGCCGTGCTCAAGGGCGCGGGCACACTCATCCAGGGCGGCTCGGCACGACCCTTGGCGGTCTGTAGCGATGGTAATCCGGGGATGGCGACCGCGGGCTCGGGGGACGTGCTGACCGGGGTCATCGGGGCATTGCTCGCCCAGGGGCTCGCGGCGGAGGAGGCGGCCTGCGCCGGGGTCTGCCTGCACGCGGCCGCCGGTGACTGGGCCGCGCGCGGCGGCGAGCGCGGACTGATCGCGAGCGACATCATCGCCGCCGTGCGAGCCGTGGCCAACCGGCCGGATGAGCGCCAATGGAGCGAAACCCATGATCATTGAGCGATGGCTGTCGACCCCGGAGGCGCAAGGCGCCTTCGGCGAGGATCTCGCGCGGTGCGTGCCCCGGCAGCTGGTGATCTATCTCGAGGGCGATCTCGGGACCGGCAAGACGACGCTGTGTCGTGGTCTGCTGCGTGGGCTCGGGCATGCGGGCGCCGCGCGCAGTCCGACCTACACCCTGCTGGAGCCCTACGAGCTGGCGACGCGACGCCTCTACCATCTCGATCTCTACCGGCTCGGCGATCCGCTGGAGCTCGATTATCTGGGCTTGCGCGATCTGCTCGGGGAGCCGGCGATCTGGGTGGTCGAATGGCCCGAGCGGGGTCGCGGGATGCTGCCTCCCCCCGATCTCTGGGTGAGGATCGGCTATGCTGGCAGCGGTCGACGCTTGGCGCTCAGCGCCGCCACGCCGGCCGGTCGGACGGTTCTGGAGGCATTGATGAGCGCGCCCTCCGACGAGGCGTCGCGGCCGGTGGCCGCGGACGTCGGCCAATGACCCGTTTTTGAAAGGGTTTTGCCGGCATGCTATAGTGACTCGAAGGCGGCTGGCAGTCGTCGCCTCGAACGATCTGATTGATCGGTCGATCATGTCCGGTCGATGTGGGGCGCGATCCAAGCCCTGCCAAAGACTTCTCGCCCCCCGGCCGCAACCGCTGGCATGCGCCGACCGGCTGCGTGCCGCGCCGCATCGGCAAGGCCCACTGGCATGGCGACTCGAATTGCGAAGATGCGATACCTGATCAACAGCGCCTCCACCCTCCGCCCGAGACCCAAGGGCCATGTCGTGAAGGGGCCGCTCATCGCCTCGATCATCTTGGGGATGGCGCTCTTGGCCCCGCTGCTCGCCAGCGCGCAGGCCATGATCCAGGATGCGCGGATCTGGACCGATCCCGAGAAGACCCGACTCGTCTTCGATCTCTCGGCGCCATTCGTCCACCGGATCTTCGCGCTCGATCACCCTGATCGGCTGATCGTGGACATCGATGATGCGCGTCTGGATGGCACGCTCAAGCTGCCAGCGGCCGATCCACTGGATGCCAACGTGACCGGGTTGCGTGGCGGAATGCGCGAGAAATCGCACGCGCGCGTCGTCGTCGACCTCAAGCAGCCGGTCCGCGCCAAGAGCTTCGCCTTGAGTCCGAACGAGCGCTATGGCTACCGACTGGTCATCGACCTGACCCCACGCGACGGCTCGCATCTGCGCCGGGTCGCCGTGCCATCATTGCCGCACGCGCGCGCCGCGCGCGCGCCCAAGGGGCAGGCGGATCCGCGCGGCGGATCGATGGGCGTGGTGGTCGCCATCGATGCGGGGCATGGCGGCGAGGATCCCGGGGCGATCGGCGGGGCTGGGACCAAGGAGAAGGACATCACCCTGGCCATCGCCCGCGAGCTGGCCAAGCTCATCGAGCGCGAGCCTGGTCTTCGGCCCGTGATGATTCGCGATGGAGACTATTATGTCGGGCTGGCACAGCGCATCGAGATCGCCCGCGCGCAGCATGCCGATCTCCTGGTGTCGATCCATGCCGACGCCTTCACCGATCCGGCCGCGCGCGGCTCCTCGGTCTTCACCTTGTCGCAGGGCGGGGCGAGCAGCCGGGCCGCCAACTGGTTGGCCGATCGCGAGAACCGAGCCGATCAGGTCGGCGGGGTCGATCAGCCGATCGGCGACGATCTGCTGACGAACATCCTGATGGACCTGACTCAGAATGCCACCTTCGAGCATAGCCATGAGGTGGCTGACCTGGTGCTCGCCAAGCTCAGACGGGTCGGAACCGTCCATAGCGTGAATGTGCAGCGGGCCAACTTCGCGGTCTTGCGCGCCCTCGATATCCCATCGATCCTCGTCGAGACGGCCTTCATCAGCAATGCCGAGGATGAGCAACGGCTGCGCGATCCGGCCTATCAGCGCGCCATGGCCGAGGCGATCCACGCGGGCATCCATGCCTATTTCCGCAAATACCCGCCACCCGGTCTGCTCCTGGCGGAGGCCGCGCGCGCGACGTCCGCTCCAAGCGGCGCGCCGCGATCGGCCGGTGGCGGCCGGGAGTATGTCATCAGTCCGGGTGATACGCTCTCGGCCATCGCCAAGCGGCATCGCGTGAGCGTCGCCGCGCTGCGTGCCCACAATGGCCTGGAGGGCGATCTCATCCGGGTCGGTGACGTCTTGACCATCCCCGAGGACTCCTGAGCGAACCGCGCCTGACTGGTCGATCCGGCTCCCCGACTCATGTCCAATCCCATCCGCGTCCTCTCCGGACACCTCGTCAATCAGATCGCCGCCGGTGAGGTGGTCGAGCGTCCAGCCGCGGTCGTCAAGGAGTTGATCGAAAACAGTCTCGACAGCGACTGTCGGCGCGTGGAGATCGAGGTGGAGCGTGGGGGGATCAAACGTCTGCGCGTGCGTGACGATGGGCGTGGAATCCCGGGCGATCAACTGGCGCTGGCCCTGGCCCGGCACGCCACCAGCAAGGTGGCCGAGCTGAGTGACCTCGAAGCGGTCATGACCCTGGGATTTCGCGGCGAGGCCTTGCCGAGCATCGCCTCGGTGAGTCGGCTGCGTCTAATCTCGCGTGCCCGCGAGGAGGCGCATGCCTGGGAGATCAGCGTCGGTCAGGATGGCGTCCCGAGCCCGCCGTGCCCGGCGGCCCATCCATTCGGCACCAGTGTCGATGTCCAGGATCTCTTCTACAATGTCCCGGCACGGCGCAAATTCCTCCGCACCGAGCAGACCGAGCTCGGCCATCTCGAGCAGGTGGTGCGGCGCATCGCGCTCGCGCGCCCCGATGTCGCCTTTCAGCTTCGTCACAATGGCCGGATCCTGCATGATCTGGCCGCGGCACAGGATCAACGGGGTCAGGACCAACGGCTCGCCGGCTTGTTGGGCGAGGCCTTCGTCGAGCAGGCGCTCACACTCGATGAGACGGCGGTCGGTCTGCGGCTCTGGGGCTGGGTGGTGCGTCCAGCCTTCTCGCGCGGGCAGGCGGACCAGCAATTCTTCTATGTCAATGGTCGCATGGTGCGCGACAAGCTGGTGAGTCATGCGGTGCGTCAGGCCTTCAGTGATCTGCTGCATCAGGCGCGCCATCCGTGCTATGTGCTCTTTCTCGAGCTGCCCGCCCGACTGGTGGACTGCAACGTCCATCCGGCCAAGCATGAGGTGCGTTTTCGCGAGGCCCGACAGGTGCATGATTTCATCTTCCGGGCATTGCAGCGGCGCCTCACCGCCGGTGTGCTTGGCGCGTCCACGGCGGACGCGCCGACCGGGTCGGGTCAGGGATTGGATCAGGCGCCCAGCCCTGTTGCGCAGATGCCAGGAGCGCCTGGTCGGGGATTGAGCCTGCCGCTCCCACTCGCCGTCTCTGACGCGCGCCCTGGCTATGCCGGGCGCTTCCGCGCCGATTTCGCGATTCAATCACCCGCGGGCGTGCCGGACCGACTGGCGCGCGAGGTGAGCGCGGCCCTGGCTGAGGGTGCCGACGCCACGCCCGCCGCCGCGCCGCTGGGCTTCGCGCTGGCTCAGCTCAATGGCGTCTATCTGCTGGCCCAGACCCCCGATGGTCTGATCATCGTCGATATCCACGCCGCGCACGAGCGCATCGGCTATGAGCGGCTCAAGCGCGGCTGGCACGCGGGTGGCGTGGTGCGCCAGCCGCTGCTCCTGCCGGTGACGGTCGCGGTCGCTCCAGGCGAGGCCGAGCGTATCGAGACCCATGCCGCGACGCTGGCGGCGCTGGGTTTGGTGATCGATCGGATCGACAGCGGCACGCTCGTGGTGCGCGAGGTGCCGGCCCTGCTGCGAGGTGCCGATCATGCCGCGCTGCTGCGCGACCTCTTGGCCGATCTGGCGGTCCATGAGCGCAGCACCCGCCTGGAGGAGTCGATGAACGCGGTGCTGGCCACCATGGCCTGTCATGGCGCGGTGCGGGCCAACCGGCGTCTGACCTTGGATGAGATGAACGCGCTGCTGCGCGAGATGGAGCGTACCGCGGCGATCGATCAATGCAATCATGGTCGCCCAACATGGATCCGCATCGGCTACACTGAGCTCGATGATTGGTTTTCGCGTGGACGCTGATGCGATTGGCTGCTGGATGGGTGCGCGTGGCCGTGCCAGGCCCCTGCACGATGGCGCTGTCGTTCATCATGAGTGCCAGTGACGCGCGCGATGGTGAGATGCTGGTTCCGGCCAGACCGCTGGACTGTCCGGGTGCCGTGGCGCCGCGTCCGCTGGCCATCTGCATCATGGGACCGACCGCCGCGGGCAAGACCGATCTGGCGGTGGAACTGGTGCGTCGCCTGCCTTGCGACATCATCAGTGTCGACTCGGCGATGGTCTATCGGGGGATGGACATCGGGACGGCCAAGCCGGGGCCTGAGATCCTGGCCGAGGCGCCTCATCGGCTGATCGACATCCTGGATCCGAGCGCGGCCTATTCCACCGCGCGGTTTCGCATGGACGCGCTCGCGGCGATGGCCGAGAGTGTCGGACGCGGGCGCATCCCGCTGTTGGTGGGTGGGACCATGCTCTATTTCAGGGCACTGCAACGTGGCTTGGCCGAGCTGCCCGCCGCCGATCCCGACCTGCGTCAGTCCCTGCTGGAGGAGGCGGCCGCCATCGGGTGGGCGGCGCTGCATCGCCGACTCGCGCGGCTCGATCCAGAGTCGGCGTGCCGGATCCACCCCAACGATCCGCAGCGCATCCAGCGCGCATTGGAGGTGCAGGCGCTCACGGGGCGGCCCATGAGCGAGCTGCTGCGCGCGGCGGGCGGGCCGGCCACGCTGCCCTACCGTCTACTGAAGCTGGTGCTGGCCCCGGCGGATCGCGAGCTGCTGCGCGAGCGCATCGCGACGCGCTTTATGACGATGTTGGAGCTGGGGCTGGTCGAGGAGGTCGCGCGTCTGCGTGCGCGTCCCGAGTTGACCCCTGATCTGCCGGCACTGCGCGCGGTTGGGTATCGCCAGGTCTGGTCCTATCTCGACGGGATGCTGGATTGGGATGAGATGCGCCGCCAAGGGATCGTGGCATCGCGTCAGTTGGCGAAACGACAGATGACCTGGTTGCGATCCGAGTCGGGGTGTCACTGGCTCGGCACGCATCCTGATCCACTCGCCACCGCCTTGCGTTTGGTCGATCAGGCACGCGGTGGCGCGCCGAGCATGAAACTTTTTGTTTGAATGGTATGTCGGAGTGCTCGATGGTCCGCTCCTGAGTGGCTTGGGTGACGAGGCCCGCGCTGACCGCGCGGCCGCTGAATGGTCATCGCGCCCGATTGTCGCAGCGACAATCATGGGGCTTGGCCCTGAAATTGCTTGAACTCTCATGAAATCAGGGAAGGCACCGTGCCCAGCGCAACCCGGACATCTGCAGTTGTCCGCGTGGGGTGAACGGTTTGATCCGATCGCACGACACTGGGATCGCACGACACCGGGATCGAGAGATCTCGGCGCGTCGAGTGTCGTTGGATCTTGTTTTCGGCGGTGATGCCCGTCCCGGCGGCGTCTCTGTCGGTGTTGTTGCGTGCTGGACGGATCGACCCCGACCCGTACCAGCCTTTTTGCCGGGCATCTCGATCCATGACAACGACAATAAGGAGCTCATCCATGTCCAAGGGCCAAAGTCTTCAAGACCCATTCCTGAACGCGCTGCGCAAGGAGCGCGTGCCTGTCTCGATCTTCCTGGTCAACGGCATCAAGCTGCAGGGCCAGATCGAATCCTTCGATCAGTTCGTCGTCCTGCTGAAGAACAATGTCAGTCAGATGATCTACAAGCATGCCATCTCCACCGTGGTGCCAGCGCGAAACGTCAAGCTGCCATCGCCCGATGGGATGTCCGATCTTGGGGGGTCCTGAGCGCTTGCGCGGCCGCGTCCGGATGCGCCTGATTTGCACCATCCTGGGGCGGCTTGCGCATGTTTGACCGTCCAGCGACCGGGGAGCGCGCCATTTTGGTGCATCTCGATATCGGTACCATCGCGGCTGAGGATGAGCGCGATGAGTTTCACCGTCTCGCCGTTGCGGCTGGCGCTGAGGTCGTGGGTCTGCTCGCGGGCAAGCGCGCGCGTCCCGATCCCAAGACCTTCATCGGCAGCGGCAAGTGCGATGAGCTGGTGGCGCTCGTGGCGGGCACCGACGCCGAGCTGGTGATCTTCAATCATCCGCTGTCGCCGTCCCAGGAGCGCAATCTCGAGCGTCTGCTCCAGTGTCGGGTGGTGGATCGCTCGGGTCTGATCCTGGACATCTTCGCGCAACGCGCACGCTCCTTCGAAGGGAAGCTCCAGGTCGAGCTGGCCCAGCTCGACCATCTCTCGACCCGCTTGGTGCGTGGCTGGACCCATCTGGAGCGTCAGAAGGGCGGTATCGGTCTGCGCGGACCGGGCGAAACCCAGCTCGAGACCGACCGGCGTCTACTGGCCAAGCGGGTCACGCTGCTCAAGCAGCGTCTGGAGCGGATCCAATCACAGCGTGCTCAAGGACGGCGTGCGCGGGCCAAGGCCGAGCTGCCGGTGATCTCGCTGGTGGGCTACACCAACGCGGGAAAGTCCACTCTGTTCAATGCGCTGACTGAAGCAGGCGTGTTTCAGGCCGATCAGCTCTTCGCGACCCTGGACCCCACGTTGCGACGTTTGGATCTGCCCAACGGCGGGCATGTCGTGCTGGCGGATACGGTCGGATTCGTCAGTGAGCTCCCACACGAGCTGGTCGCGGCCTTTCGCTCGACCTTGGAGGAGACGCGCCAAGCAGACCTGCTGCTGCATGTGGTCGAGGCCTGCGCGGCGCACCGTGACCGTCTGATCGCCGATGTGGAGCAGGTGTTGGCTGAGATCGGGAGCAGCGAGATCCTGCGTCTGGAGGTCTACAACAAGATCGACATGCTCCCCGATGAGGGCCCGCGGATCGACCGAGATGCCGCTGGGATGCCCAGACGCGTGTGGCTCTCGGCGCGCACGGGCGAGGGGATCGAGGGCTTGCTCGAGGCGATTGCCGAGCTGGTCGGGCGCTCCAGACTGCGCCGCGCGGTGACGCTCGGGCCGGCTGATGGTGGGCTGCGGGCCTGGCTGTTCGAGCACGCCCAGGTCCTGGCGGACGTGCCGACCGACAGCGGCGGCTGGGCGATGGATCTGGTGATCGCGCCGGCCGATTGGGCCCGTCTGGAGGCCCGGCAGAGCGCGCGGGCAGTGACGGTGGATTGATCGGTGGCCGCCGGGGCCCCGAGCGCTCGAGCCGTCTCACGCGATTCTTTGGTCTGTTGGTTTGCCGTGTGCGGCCCTGGTCACATAGAATCCTGACGAGCAAGCCCCAATTGAAGACTCGAGAGGCAAATCGGCATCGCCTGGGACGTCTTGTCCATTCGACCGACGCGCCGCGGCAGAGTGATCGCATCCGGGGTGACGGTTGGCGAGCGCGTCAACCCAGGTCCCAACCATCAACAGTCAACTTCTGATAGGCGGAGAAGCTATGGCCTGGAATGAGCCAGGTGGCGGTAACAAAGACCCCTGGAGTGGCAAGAGCGGCAATGAGCAGGGTCCGCCTGATCTCGATGAGGTCGTGCGCAAGCTCCAGGAGCGACTCGGTGGATTGTTCGGCGGTGACAAGTCTTCAGGGGGCGGTCGTCCACCCGGGGGCGGATCACCCTTCAATCTGCCCGGTGGCGATCTGAGCGCCCGAATCATCGGGATCATTGTCGGCATCCTCGTCGTGATCTGGCTGGCGACCGGCATCTATATCATCGAGCCGGCCGAGCGCGGTGTCGTCATGCGCTTCGGACAGTATGTCGACACGACCGGTCCGGGACCGCACTGGCGCATCCCCTGGCCGATCGAGTCGGTCGTCAAGGTCAATGTCGACGAGGTCTCGACCTTCAGCCACTCGGCCTCGATGCTGACGCAGGACGAAAACATCGTCGATGTCGAGCTCACGGTGCAATCGCGCATCCAGGACGCGTCCGATTATCTCTTCCAGGTCCAGGATCCGGACAAGACCTTGCGCGATGCCACGGTCACCGTGGTGCGTGTGACCGTCGGCGGCAGCAAGCTCGACTATGTCATGACCGAGGGTCGTGGCGCGGTCGCTGTCACCATTCGCGAGCGGATCCAGGAGTTGATGGATCAATATCGCACCGGGCTCTTGGTGACCTCGGTCAACATGCAGCCCGCGCGCCCGCCCGAGGACGTCAAGGCGGCCTTCGACGATGCCATCAAGGCACGCGAGGACAAGGAGCGCATCGAGAATCAGGCCGAGGCCTACGCCAACGAGATCGTCCCGCAGGCCCGCGGTGAGGCGGCGCGCATCATTGCCGATGCACGCGCCTATCGCGACCAGGTGATCGCCAAGTCCGAGGGTGAGACCGCGCGCTTCACCGCGATCCTCAACGAGTATCGGGCGGCACCCGAGGTGACGCGCCAACGTCTCTATCTGGAGACCATGGAGCAGGTCATCGGCGACAGCAGCAAGGTCATCATCGATGTCGAGGATGGCGGCAACAGCCTGCTCTATCTACCGATCGATCAGTTGATCAAGCAGCGTCATTCGGAGATCGCGCCGTCGCCGATGACACCGGCGGCCCCGGCCGTCGCGGCCGATGTGTCCGAGCGTCCGCAGCGAGCGGTCGATCGCGATCGGAGGGTTCGTTAAATGAAAGCCAAGACCATCTTGCCGATCGGGCTCGCCGGCTTTGTGCTGTTGGCCTATGGATTCACGTTCGTGGTGCAGGAATACGAGGTGGCGATCAAGCTGAGGCTTGGTCAGATCGTTGGCGACGACTATCGCCCGGGTCTCCACTTCAAGGTTCCGATCCTCAACAATATCAAGGTCTTCGATCGGCGCATCCAAACCTTCGACGCGCGTCCCGAGCGCTTCCTGACGGTCGAGAAGAAGGATGTGATCGTCGATTCATACACCAAATGGCGGATCGCCAACGCGGCGCAATTCTTCCGCTCCACGGGTGGCAATTTCGCGCGGACCTCGCGTCTGCTGTCCGAGCGTGTCAATACCAGTCTGCGTGACGAGTTCGGCAAAAGGACCATTCAAGAGGTGGTCTCGGACGATCGTCTCCTGCTGATGTCCTTGCTCACCAAGGAGGTCAACGACAAGGTCCAGGATCTCGGCATCGAGGTCGTCGACGTGCGGGTGAAGAAGATCGATCTCCCACCGGAGGTGAGTGACTCGGTGTTCCAGCGCATGCGTGCCGAGCGTGAGCGCGTCGCCCGCGATCTGCGCGCGCAAGGCGGCGAGGCCGCTGAACGGATTCGCGCGGATGCCGATCGTCAGCGGACCGTCATCGTCGCCGAGGCCATCCGCGAGTCCGAGGAGACGCGCGGTGAGGGTGATGCGCGTGCCTCGCAGATCTATGCGAGCGCCTTCAACGAGGATCGCGAGTTCTACGCCTTCTTCCGCAGCCTCAACTCCTACCGTACGGCGCTTGGGCAGGATCGTGACGTGTTGGTGCTCCAGCCTGATTCGGATTTCTTCCGTTTCTTCAAGGATCCCGCCGGGAACTGATCCCAACCCCACGCCCGCCGCGTGGCGGGCACAGCAGAGGTCCTGGCCGGCATCACGACAGCAGTGATGCCGAGTTGACGCCGGCCAGGCTGCTCGCATGGGCGCATCCGTCCCCGATCATCCAGTCCGCCGGGTGGCCTGGGGCGGATCGCGGCCGTCTACTCCCAGGCATTCACCCATCCTCGTCATTCCCCCAGCATCCGCCGAACGGCGGCACGCCCACTCAGCCGAAGGCGTCTCGCTGACCCCACCAGGCCCCCATGCGGTGTTGGACAAACGCCGCAAGCTCTGAAAAGATGTCAGCCCTTGGTCGGAGCGCCTCATCCGGGATCTCCCGGTGCCGGAGCAGGCAGTCGTCGCGGGATGATTCCTTCATGCAAGATGTCTTGGTTGCGGTGGCGCTGGTACTGGTCATCGAGGGTATCTGGCCATTTCTGAGTCCGGACAGCTTCCGACGCGTCTTACTGTTGGTGGCGGCCGAGCGCAAGCGAGTGCTGCGCTTGACCGGTCTGGTCAGCATGCTCTTGGGGGTCGGCTTGCTCTATCTCGTGCGCTGACGGGTTGGAGCGGGTGGTTGAAGCGAGACCGGCGGATGAGCGCGGGTGAATAGATGAACGATGAACGCTGGCTATTGCCGGAGGGGATCGATGAGATCCTGCCCCCGCAAGCGCTGCTCATGGAGCGCTTGCGCCGCGAGCTACTGGATCTCTATGCCAGTTGGGGCTATGAGCTGGTCATTCCACCCTTCATCGACTATCTCGAGTCACTGCTGACTGGAACCGGGCAGGATCTCGATCTGCAGACCTTCAAGCTGACCGATCAGCTCAGTGGACGTCTGCTCGGCGTGCGTGCCGACATGACGCCACAGGTCGCCCGGATCGATGCCCACCACCTGCGCCGCGACGCGCCGACCCGGCTCTGCTATCTGGGTACCGTCCTGCATACGCGCACCGACGGTTTCGCCAGTACCCGCAGTCCGATGCAGATCGGGGCCGAGATCTATGGCCATGCCGGGATCGAGAGTGAT
Source organism: Gammaproteobacteria bacterium (assembly GCA_009929855.1). Taxonomy (GTDB): domain Bacteria; phylum Pseudomonadota; class Gammaproteobacteria; order Chromatiales; family Chromatiaceae; genus Thiocapsa. Next base: position 85,091 of record RZZN01000003.1, on the reverse strand, counting down.
ATCGAGATCCTCCGTCTGATCATGCTGACCCTCAGGACGGCGGGTATCGGCGAGACCTATCTGGACTTGGGCCATGTGGGGATCTATCGCGGGCTCGCGCGCCAAGCCGGGCTGTCGCCGATCCAGGAACACGCACTGTTCGACGCCCTGCAGCGCAAGGCGGTGCCCGAGATCGAGAGCCTGATCGCCGAGAGCGGTCTCAAGGGGGCGCCGGCGCGCATGTTGTCGGCCCTGGCCGAGCTCAACGGTTGCGATGCACTGCGGCGCGCCCAGACCCTGCTCGCCGCGGCCGATGCCCCGGTGCGCGAGGCGCTGAGCGATCTCGAGCGTCTGGCCGAGGAGCTCGGGCGCTGGCTCCCCGAGGTCTCGATTCATTACGATCTCGCCGAGCTGCGGGGCTATCGGTACAAGACCGGCGCGGTGTTCGCGGCCTTCGTGCCGGGTTGGGGGCTGGAGATCGCGCGCGGCGGTCGTTACGACGATATCGGTCGGGTCTTCGGCCGAGCCCGGCCGGCGGTCGGGTTCAGCACCGATCTGAAGGGTCTGCTGCGTCACGGACACCGTCATCTCGATCCGCGCGAGGAGGAGGGTGCGATCTATGCGCCCTGGTCCGCGGACCCCGCGGCGCGCGCGGCCGTCGATCGGTTGCGCGCGAGTGGACGGCGTGTCATCCATGCCTTGCCGGGTCAGTCGATCGATCCGCGCGTGCTCGGTTGTCGTCAGCGATTGGTGGAGCGAGATGGACAGTGGGAGCTTCATGACCTGCTTGCGGATGAGGAAACACGAAAAGATGGGTAAGAACGTCGTTGTGATTGGCACCCAGTGGGGTGATGAAGGCAAGGGAAAGGTCGTCGATCTCTTGACCGATCGAGCCTCCATGGTCGTGCGCTTCCAAGGTGGCCACAATGCCGGCCACACCCTCGTCATCGATGGCGTCAAGACCATCCTGCACCTGGTTCCCTCCGGGATCCTCCGTGATGGGGTCCGCTGTCTGATCGGCAACGGTGTCGTGCTCTCGCCGCCGGCCCTGCGCGATGAGTTGGCCATGCTCGAGGGTGCCGGGGTTCCGGCGCGCGAGCGCCTGGCCGTCAGCGCGGCCTGCCCGGTGATCTTTCCCTACCATGTCGCCCTCGATCACGCCCGTGAGCTGGCGCGTGGAGCGAAGGCGATCGGGACGACCGGGCGCGGGATCGGCCCGGCGTACGAGGACAAGACCTCGCGGCGGGGCATCCGACTGGGCGAGTTGATGGATGTCGCGCACTTCTCGGAGCGCCTGCGCGAGGTGCTCGATCTGCACAACTTCATGCTCACGCACTACTACAAGGCCGAGCCGATCGATGGGGCGGCGCTGCTCGATGAGTATCTGGGGCATGCCGAATTCTTGCGTCCGCTCATGAGTGACGTGGCTGGCGAGCTGCACGCGGCGCGGGTCGCGGGTCAGGATGTCCTGTTCGAGGGTGCGCAGGGCGCCTTGCTCGACATCGACCATGGCACCTACCCGTATGTGACCTCCTCGACCACGACCGCGGGCGGCGCGGCGAGTGGCAGCGGGGTGGGTCCGCGTGATCTCGATTATGTGCTGGGTATCGTCAAGGCCTATACGACACGGGTGGGCTCGGGGCCATTCCCGACCGAGCTCTTCGACCCAGTCGGCGATCAGCTGGGGCAGCGTGGCAACGAGTTCGGTGCCACCACCGGGCGCAAGCGCCGCTGCGGATGGCTCGACATGGTCTCGCTCAAGCGCTCGCTCCTCATCAACAGCGTCACCGGTCTCTGCATCACCAAGCTCGATGTGCTCGACGGTCTGGAGACGCTCAAGATCTGCACCTCATACGAGCTCGATGGCGCTGAGGTCACGGCGCCGCCGATCGGAGCCGATGCCTTGGCGCGCTGTCGGCCACGCTATATCGAGCTGCCGGGCTGGTCCGAGTCGACCGTGGGCGTGACCGCGTTGGAGGCGCTTCCCGCCAACGCGCTGGCCTATCTGGAGACCATCGAGCAGCTGAGCGGACTGCCCATCGACCTGGTGTCGACTGGTCCCGACCGTCTCGAGACCCTGGTGCGTCGTCACCCCTTCGATTGCTGATCGGTCGGTCTCGTCGTGTCCTGGCCGAGTCGTCTCCGCGCCGCGGGGGCGACCGGTCGGAACGGCCAGATCCTCGATCATTCGAGCAACTCTTGACCGAGCAATGAGTCGATGGACGCAAGCGTGACCGCTCTGTTGGTCGATGGCCTGTGGCTGATGGTGACGGGCCTCACGATCGTATTCGTCTTTTTGTTGATGCTCGTCGGCTTACTGGACCTGATGTCCAAGGCCGTCGCACGCTGGGGTCCGCAAGAGCCGCAGCCCGAGGCGGTCGCTCAAGCCTTGCCACCAACGGGTGACGATGCGCGCCTGACCGCCGTGATCACCGCGGCCATCCAACAGTATCGCGCGCGGCATCGCGCCTGAGATCGCAACCCTCCGATCGAGCAGATCCGATGCTCCCGCCGCCGGGCGGATCGCGCTTCGCTCCCCATGGTGTCGAGTGTGGCACGCGGAATGCTTGATCCAACGAGGCGCGTGACGCGCGATGACCGATACCCCATGACAACCTCCGAGGCTTTCAGAGCGCATGAATGAATCCAAGCCACTCGCGATCACCGATGTCGTGCTGCGTGACGCCCATCAATCGCTCCTTGCCACGCGCCTGCGCATCGAGGACATGCTGCCGATCGCACCCAAGCTCGATCAGGTCGGCTACTGGTCGGTCGAGAGCTGGGGCGGTGCGACCTTCGATGCCTGCATCCGCTATCTCGGCGAGGATCCCTGGGAGCGTTTGCGCCTGATCAAGGCCGCCATGCCCAAGACGCGTCAGCAGATGCTGTTGCGCGGGCAGAATCTGCTTGGCTACCGACACTATGCCGATGATGTGGTGACGGCCTTCGTCGAGCGCGCGGCGATCAACGGGGTCGATGTCTTTCGTATCTTCGACGCCATGAACGACGTGCGCAACCTGGAGACCGCGGTCAAGGCGACCTTGGCCACTGGCAAGCACGCGCAAGGCACCATGTCCTACACCGTCAGCCCGGTCCATGACCTGGACTACTGGATCGACATGGGGCGGCGGATCGAGGATCTCGGTTGTCACTCGATCTGCATCAAGGACATGGCGGGTCTGCTCAAACCCTATGTGGCCGAGGCACTGGTCGGTCGGCTCAAGGAGACCTGCGCCATCCCGATCGCCATGCAGAGTCATGCGACGACTGGGATGAGCACCAGCACGATCCTCAAGGCGGTCGAGGCGGGGATCGACATGGTGGATACCGCGATCTCCTCGATGAGCATGACCTATGGCCACTCGCCGACCGAGTCGATCGTGGCGATCCTGGAGGACAGCGCGCGCGCGACCGGATTGAATCTGGTGTTGCTGGAGGAGATCGCCGCCTACTTCCGCGAGGTTCGCAAGAAATACGCAAAATTCGAGGGATCGCTCAAGGGGGTGGATTCGCGGATCCTGGTCGCCCAGGTGCCTGGCGGCATGCTCACCAATATGGAGAGCCAGTTGCGCGAGCAGGGCGCGAGCGATCGACTCGACGAGGTGCTGGCCGAGATCCCCAGGGTGCGCGAGGAGTTGGGCTTCATCCCACTGGTGACCCCGACCTCGCAGATCGTCGGCAGTCAGGCCGTGCTCAATGTTTTGATGGGCGAGCGCTACAAGACCATCACCAGCGAGACCGCCGGTGTCCTCAAGGGCGAATATGGCACGACGCCAGCGCCCGTGAATGCGGCGCTGCGCGCGCGTGTCCTGGCCGATGGCGAGTCACCGATCAGCTGTCGGCCGGCGGACAATCTCGATCCCGAGCTGGAGGCGTTGACCGTCGAGCTTGATCGCTTGGCCGAGGAGCGCGCCCTGACCCTCATCGAGCCGCCGATCGACGCTGTCCTGATCTATGCGATGTTCCCGCAGGTCGGGCTCAAGTTCTTGACCAATCGGGGCAATCCGGAGGCCTTCGAGCCACTGCCATGGCGCGACGCGGCCACGTCCACCAGTGATTCAGCTGCGCTCGCCCCGCCGGCCGCGGTCACCACGGCCCCGGCCACGGGTGCCGCCGAGCGTTACCGCGTCGAGGTCGATGGGCACGCCTATCAGGTGGTGGTCTCCGCGCAAGGCGCGGTCGACCAGGTCACCGCCCTGGCGCCGCCTCCAGCGGCCGCGGCCGCCAGTCCGGCGACTGGGCGGGCCGTGCCCGCGCCGCTCGCTGGTACCGTGGTGAAGGTCAAGGCGCAGGTCGGTCAGGTCTTGGCCTCGGGCGATCTCATCCTGATCCTGGAGGCCATGAAGATGGAGACCGAGGTCCGCTCCCCCGATGCCGGGACCGTGCGCTCGATCGCGGTCAAGGAGGGCGATGCCTTGCAGGTCGGTCAGACCCTGGTCGTCCTGGACTGATGCATGGACGCGCTTCTCACACTCTGGCAATCCACGGGCATCGCGAACCTGACCTGGCGCGAAGGGATCATGCTGCTGGTGGGCTGCGGGCTCATCTATCTGGCCATCGCCAAGCGGTTCGAGCCATTGTTGCTGGTCCCGATTGGGTTCGGGACACTGTTGTCGAACATCCCGGTGGCGGGCATCGGCGGGCCCGATGGCATGATCGGGATGATCTATGCGATCGGGGTCGAGACCGGCATCTTCCCCTTGCTGATCTTTCTCGGGATCGGGGCGATGACCGACTTTGGCGCGCTCATCGCCAGACCATCGACGCTCTTGCTCGGCGCGGCGGCGCAGTTCGGGATCTTCGCCACGCTGATCGGTGCCTTGGCCTTGAACCTGCTGCCGGGCTTTCAGTTCAGCCTCGCCGATGCCGCGGCCATCGGCATCATCGGCGGTGCGGATGGTCCGACCGCGATCTTTCTCGCCTCGCGTCTGGCGCCCGATCTGCTCGGTGCGATCGCGGTCGCGGCCTATTCCTACATGGCCCTGGTGCCCATCATCCAGCCTCCGATCATGCGTGCGCTCACCACGCCGGCGGAGCGCGCGATCGTGATGGAGCAGCTGCGTCCAGTGACCCGGCTCGAGCGCATCCTCTTTCCCTTCATGGTCTTGCTCTTGTGCGCGCTCCTGCTGCCATCTGCGGCCCCATTGATCGGCATGTTGACATTCGGCAATCTGCTGCGTGAAAGCGGTGTCGTGGATCGGCTCAGCCGGGCGGCACAGAACGAAATCATCAATGTGGTGACGATCCTGCTCGGTCTGGCGATTGGCTCCAAGCTCTCCGGCGAGCTGTTCTTGACCCCGCAGACACTGGGGATCCTGCTCTTGGGGGCGATTGCATTCAGCATTGGAACCGCTTCCGGTGTCTTGATGGGCAAGATCATGTGCTGGGTCACGGGCGGCAAGGTCAATCCACTGATCGGTGCCGCGGGTGTTTCCGCCGTGCCGATGTCCGCGCGTGTCGTCAACAAGGTGGGACTCGAGGCGAATCATCACAATTTCCTGCTGATGCACGCGATGGGGCCAAACGTCGCCGGAGTCATCGGCTCCGCCGTGGCGGCGGGTGTCCTGTTGGCATTGGTCTCCGGCTGATGCACAGGTACTGGTTGACGCTGTCACACCGATTGGGCTAAATTGGCGCGCTTATGTCGCAACCCCGCACGGAGCTGATGGATCCCTGGCGCGCCTGTCGACGTGGCACCCACTTGTCCGGTGAGGTGTCATTGAGTCGCTTGGCACGTCTGTCCTCCGCCATCCTGGGCCTGGGCAAGCGCGCCGATCAGTCACGCGGCGATGACGAGGGATCAGCGCTCTACGATCTACGTTTCCAGTTGGATGCCGAGGGTCGGGCTGTCGTCCATGGGCACGTCCGCGCATGCCTGCGCTTGACCTGTCAGTGCTGTCTCGGGGTGATCGAACAGCCGGTCGATGCACGCATCGCACTTGGTCTGATCGCCCAGGATGCGCAGGCGGCACAGCTTCCGGACGATCTTGATCCCTGGCTCGTCACGGCGCGGGGGTTGGACCCGCTCGAGCTGGTCGAGGAGGAGTTGCTGCTGGCGATTCCCCAGATCCCTCGGCATCCGCGCGACAGTTGTCAGGCCGAGTCACCGGGTCGGGGCGCGGATACGAGTGAGCCGAGTCCATCGCGCCATCCATTCGCGGTCCTCGGCTCGCTGCGAAAGACTCGGGATTGACCGCGGTCGAGCGAACCGCGCGCCTGCCTCCGCGAAGCGGACGGTGGGGCGCGACCGCTCGATCAAGCGTTTGTTTTGACCACACCGTCACCGGGCGGCCTCGGCGCTCTTCGGTGATGCTCGATTCGGAGATGATGCCATGGCCGTTCAACAAAACCGCAAGACCCCATCCAAGCGTGGGATGCGCCGCTCCCACGATGCGCTCAGCAAGCCGACCCTGTCGGTCGACCCAACCAGCGGCGAGACCCATCGTCGGCATCATGTCACCCCTGATGGCTTCTATCGTGGTCGCAAGGTGCTGGATCGCTCCGAGTGATCCTGAGCGGCTCACGAGACGTGCCGCATCCCGCGCAATACAATCCGACAGAGGGAGCCCGGTGTGGGTGAAGTATCGACCATCGCGCTCGATGCCATGGGGGGGGATCATGGACCGGATGTCGTGGTTCCGGCCGCGCTGCGATTCCTGGAGCGGACCTCGGGTGTAGAGCTCATCCTGGTGGGTGATCCGGTCAAGCTCACCGAGCAGCTCGGCTCGGCGCGCCATCGGCGCTTGCGCATCCATGCCGCCTCTCAAGAGGTGGCGATGGATGAGCTGCCATCGAAGGCATTGCGCAACAAGAAAGACTCCTCGATGCGGGTCGCCATCGATCTGGTCCAGCGTGGCGAAGCCGCGGCGTGCGTCAGTGCCGGCAATACCGGGGCGCTGATGGCCACCGCGCGCTTCGTCCTCAAGACCCTGCCGAGCGTGGACCGGCCCGCCATCATCACCGCGGTGCCTTCGGTCCATGGCTCCACCCATATGCTGGACTTGGGCGCCAATGTCGACTGCACGGCGGAGCATCTGTTTCAGTTCGCGGTGATGGGCAGTGAGTTGGTGCGCGCGGTCGAGGGCGTGCAGGCGCCCCGCGTGGCCCTGCTCAACATCGGTCAGGAAGAGATCAAGGGCAACGAGCAGGTCAAGCTCGCGCATGATCGACTCGCCAAGAGCAGTCTGAACTATGTCGGCTACATCGAGGGCGATGGCATCTTCCTCGAGGACATCGACGTCGTCGTCGCCGACGGATTCGTCGGGAACGTCGCGCTCAAATGCAGCGAGGGCGTGGCCAAATTCATCGGCCAATCGCTCGGTCGACAGTTTCGACGGACTTGGCTCACGCGTGCCGCTGGCCTGGCGGCCATGCCGATCCTGCGAAGCTTTCGACGCTCGATCGATCCACGCCGCTACAATGGGGCGAGCCTCCTGGGTCTGCGCGGGATCGTGATCAAGAGCCATGGCGGGGCCGACGAGGTCGCGTTCGAGAATGCGATCCGGATCGCCCAAAAGGAGATCCACGCGGACATCCCGAAGCGGATCGGCGAGCAGGTCGGTCGGCATCTCAACAGCGAACAACACAAGGCGATCGCCTGATGATCTATTCACGAATCCTGGGGACCGGAAGCCATCTGCCGTCCCGGATCGTGACGAACGCCGATCTCGAGGCGATCGTCGACACCACCGCAAGCTGGATCCGGGAGCGCACGGGTATCGAGAAGCGCCATCTGGTCGTGGAGGGAGAGACCTGTTGCGATCTCGCCGAGGTCGCCGCGCGCAACGCGCTGGACGCGGCCGGGGTCCGTGCCGATGAGCTCGATCTCATCCTGGTGGCCACCACCACGCCGGATCAGTTCTTCCCGAGCACCGCCTGTCTGCTGCAGCAGCGGCTCGGGGTGCGCGGCTGTGCCGCGTTCGATCTACAAGCCGTCTGCACCGGATTCGTCTACGGGGTGGGGGTGGCTGACAATTTCATCCGCACCGGCACGTCCAAGCGGGTGCTGGTGGTCGGTGCCGAGACGCTCTCGCGCATCCTCGACTGGAGCGACCGCAGCACCTGCGTGCTGTTCGGTGACGGGGCGGGCGCCGTGGTCCTGGGTGCCGACGCCGACTCCGGCATCATCTCGACCCATCTGCATGCCGACGGATCCTACAAGGACCTGCTCCAGGTGCCGGGTGGGATCGGCAACGGACACCCGGATGCACGTTTCATCGAGATGAAGGGCAATGAGGTCTTTCGGGTCGCGGTCACCACCCTGGGACGGATCGTCGACGAGACACTCGATGCCAATGGCTTGGACAAGTCCGATATCGACTGGCTGATCCCGCACCAGGCCAACATGCGAATCATCCAGGCGACCGCGCGCAAGCTCGATCTACCGATGGAGCGGGTGGTCGTCACCGTGGCCGAGCATGGGAACACCTCGGCTGCATCCATCCCGCTGGCCCTCGATCAGGCGGTTCGTGATGGGCGTATCCGACGCGGCGAGCTGCTGTTGATGGAGGCCTTTGGTGGCGGTTTCACCTGGGGCTCTGTCCTCGCTCGCTTCTGAAGGAGTCGCTCGCTCATGTCCACACCCATCGCCGTCTTCTTTCCGGGTCAGGGCTCGCAATCGGTCGGGATGCTTGCGGCGATCGCCGAGCTCGATCCGGGGATCCGCGCGACCTTCGAGGAGGCCAGTGAGGCGCTCTCGGTCGATCTCTGGCGTCTGGTGAGCGAGGGCCCGCGCGAGGAGCTGGATCTGACCCGCAACACCCAGCCGGTCATGCTGGTGGCGGGGGTGGCGATCTGGCGTCTGTGGCAGCGGGTGGGCGGACCCGCCGCGGCGGTGATGGCCGGTCACAGCTTGGGTGAATATTCGGCATTGGTCGCGGCAGGCGCGATCGATTTTCTCGATGGGGTCCGCTTGGCGGCAAGCCGTGCCCAGTTCATGCAGGAGGCCGTGCCACCCGGTGTCGGCGCGATGGCGGCGGTGTTGGGCTTGAGTGATGCGGCCGTCGTTGCGCTCTGTGCCGAGCAGGCCGAGGGCGAGGTCCTCGCGGCCGTCAACTTCAACGCACCAGGCCAGGTCGTGATCGCGGGCACTGCCGGCGCGGTCGCCCGCGCGCTCGACGCGGCCAAGGGCGCCGGGGCCAAGCGCGCGGTCGCCCTGCCGGTGAGCGTGCCCTCGCACTGCGCGCTGATGCGACCCGCCGCCCCACGCCTGGCCGAGTGTCTGGCCGGGATCCCGATCAGGATGCCCGGGGTTCCAGTGTTGCACAACGCGAGTGTGATGCCCGCGGACGACCCCAATGACGTGCGTGCTCAACTGGTCCGCCAACTCGACTCGCCGGTGCGCTGGGTCGAGACGGTTCGGGCGGTGAGCGATCGAGGGGTCGTGCGCGCGATCGAGTGCGGTCCGGGCAAGGTCCTGACCGGTTTGAACAAACGCATCGATGATCGGCTGACGACGCTGCCCGTCTTCGATCCGAAATCGCTCGAGGCGGCGCTGGAGGAGACGATCCATGCTGACGGGTGAGATTGCGCTGGTGACCGGTGCATCGCGCGGGATTGGTCGCGCGATCGCCATGGCCTTGGCCGAGCAGGGGGCCCTGGTGGCCGGCACGGCCACGACCCCCGCGGGTGCCCAGGCCATCGAGCAGGCATTCGCCGACGTGGGCCGGACGGGGATGGGCCTGGTCTTGGATGTCTCCGACCAGGGCTCGGTCGACGCGGCCATCGGGGCGATCGGCGAGCGCCTGGGCGCACCGACCATCCTGGTGAACAACGCCGGGATCACGCGCGACAACCTGCTGATGCGGATGAAGGACGATGAGTGGAGTCAGGTCATCGAGACCAATCTCGGCTCGGTCTATCGTCTGTCGAAGGCCTGTCTGCGCGCCATGACCAAGGCGCGCAAGGGACGCATCATCAATATCGCCTCGGTCGTCGCGGCCATGGGCAATGCCGGTCAAACCAACTATGCCGCCGCCAAGGCGGGGATGGTGGGCTTCACCAAGGCACTGGCCCGCGAGGTCGGGTCGCGCGCGATCACGGTCAACTGTGTCGCCCCTGGCTTCATCGATACCGACATGACGCGGGCCTTGTCCGAGGCACAGCGCACGGCGCTGACCGCAACCATCCCCCTTGGACGTCTCGGACAACCCGAGGAAGTTGCCGCCGCCGTTGTCTTTTTGGCGTCCGCGGCGGGCGCCTACATCACTGGCGAGACCTTGCACGTCAATGGCGGCATGCACATGGCCTGATAAGGTTTCGAAAAATCAGCTTGTTGCCCCGAATGGCCCCGCGCCCCTCGTGGCTTTCATCGGGCTGCGATTGTCACTAGAATACCGCTTGGTCCATCGAGGGCCATCTTTATTCATCCGGAGGATTCAGATCCATGAGCAGCGTTGAAGATCGGGTTCGCAAGATCGTTGTCGAGCAGTTGGGCGTGAAGGAAGAAGAAGTGACGCCCGAGGCCTCATTCGTCGACGATCTGGGCGCGGACTCACTGGACACGGTCGAGTTGGTCATGGCCCTCGAGGAGGAGTTCGAGACCGAGATCCCTGACGAAGACGCGGAGAAGATCACGACGGTCCAACAAGCGATCGATTACATCAACGAGCACAGGGCCTAGCACCGCGGCTGTATGCTCCGAGGCGCCAACGCCGTCGGCCGTGTCACTCATGGCGGCGCGGCGGCATGCGTCGAACGTCGTGCTCAGAACGAAAGGGGTCAGCAATGGCAGGTAGAAGGGTAGTGGTCACCGGTCTGGGGCTCGTGTCGCCAGTGGGGCTCGATGTCAAGTCCTCGTGGGAAAACATCCTCGCCGGTAAGAGCGGTATCAAACCCATTACCCATTTCGATATCGGGCCCTTCAGCACCCGTTTCGGGGGTCCCATCTACGGCTTCGAGATCGGCAACTACATCTCCGAGAAAGAAGCCAAGAAGATGGACAAGTTCATCCATTACGGCTTGGCTGCCGGCTGTCAGGCGATCGCGGACTCGGGCCTGGTGATCGATGACTCGAACCGGCGGCGCATCGGCGTGGCGATCGGCTCTGGGATCGGTGGGATCACCGGGATCGAGAATAACTACGAGGCCTATCGCTCCAAGGGGCCGCGTCGCATCTCGCCCTTCTTCGTGCCAGCCAACATCATCAACATGGTGGCCGGCAATCTCTCGATCAAATTCGGGCTCACGGGCCCGAACTACTCGATCGTGTCGGCGTGCAGCACGGCGACCCACAATATCGGCGAGGCCGCCATCATGATTCGGCATGGCTATGTCGATGTCATGATCGCGGGTGGGGCCGAGATGGCCACCTCTCCGGTGGGTCTGGGTGGATTCGCCGCCGCCCGCGCACTCTCCACCCGCAACGACGCGCCCGAGGCGGCGAGTCGGCCATTCGATCGTGATCGTGATGGGTTCGTGCTGAGCGACGGTGCTGGTGTGGTGGTGCTCGAGGAGTATGAGCGCGCCAAGGCCCGCGGCGCACCCATCTATGCCGAGCTCGTCGGGATCGGGATGAACTCCGATGCCCATCACATGACGGCACCCTCCGAGGACGGGGCGGGCGCCTGTGACTGCATGCTCTCCGCACTGGCTGACGCCAGGCTCGATATCGACCAGGTCGACTACATCAACGCGCACGGAACATCGACGCCTGCGGGTGATGTCGCCGAGACACTGGCGATCAAGCGTGCCTTCGGCGAGCGCGCCTATCGCCTGCCGGTGAGCTCGACCAAGTCGATGACCGGCCATATGCTCGGCGCGGCCGGGGGCGCGGAGGCGATCTTCACCGTGCTGGCCATCCGTGATCAAACGGCACCGCCAACGATCAACTATGAGACGCCCGATCCAGATTGCGACCTCGACTATGTGCCCAATACGGCACGCGAGATGCGCATCGATGTGGCGTTGACCAATTCGTTCGGGTTCGGGGGCACCAACGGTACGCTCATCTTCACGAAGATCTGACGCGCTGATCCGCCGCGCGCGGCGACCGACTCCGTGATCCGATCCGGCATGGTCTGGAGGATCCTCGCCATTCTTCTGCTCCTGGGGCTCCTGCTGCTCCTGGGGATCTGGATGGATTTTCGCGCCTTCGTCACGCGCCCTCTGGCACTGTCCGCCCCGAGCGTCGTCCTGGACATCCCGCGTGGCACCTCGCTGCGCGGTCTCGCGCGTCGCATGACCGATGATGGACTCCTGCCGCATCCCTACTACTTCATCGCCTTGGCCTATCGTCAGGGCGACCAGGGGCGCATCAAGGCCGGTGAGTACGAGCTCAAGGCTGGGATGCGTCCAGCGGAGGTGTTGGCGCGGATCACGTCGGGGCGGGTCATCGAGTATCCGGTCACATTGGTCGAAGGCTGGACCTTTCGGCAGGCGGTCGCCGCGATCGATCAGCACCCCAAGCTCGCGGGCGCGCTTGGCTCACTCACGGATGATGAATTGATGGCCGCGCTGGGTCGTCCCGGCGAGCATCCCGAGGGGCGATTCTTTCCGGATACCTATCGCTTCGCGCGCGAGACGCCCAGACTGACGGTGCTGCGGCGCGCCTTCGAGCGCATGGAGCGGATCCTGGCCGAGGAGTGGGCGGGCCGGCAGGAAGGTCTGCCGATCGATACAGCCTACGATGCGCTCATCCTCGCCTCGATCATCGAGAAGGAGACCGGACTCGCGCATGAGCGCGACGAGATCGCCGGGGTCTTCGTGCGGCGCCTGCGTCTTGGGATGCGTCTACAGACCGATCCGACGGTGATCTACGGGATGGGTGATCGCTACGAGGGGCGTATCCGCCGTGTCGATCTTCGCGAGGCGACACCCTACAATACCTATGTCATCCAGGGTTTGCCGCCGACCCCCATCGCCTTGCCTGGACGGGCCGCGATCCGCGCGGCACTGCATCCAGCCGAGGGCGAGTCGCTCTATTTCGTCGCGCGCGGCGACGGCGGTCATGTCTTCTCCGCGACACTCGATGAGCACAACGCGGCGGTGCGCCGCTATATCCTGAACAAGCCATGAATGCACAAGGCCGCATGCACGCGAGCAGCGGTCGCGGTCGCTTCATCACCCTGGAAGGGATCGAGGGAGCGGGCAAGTCGACCCATCTGGCTGGCATCGAGACACTCCTGTCCAACCGCGGCATCCCGCTCAGGATCACGCGCGAGCCGGGTGGGTCGCCGATCGCCGAGCGCATCCGTGCACTGCTGCTCGATCCATCCATCACGGGTCTGGATGCGACCGCCGAGCTGCTGCTCATCTTCGCGGCGCGCGCGGAGCATCTGGCCAAGACCGTCCGTCCGGCACTGGCATCCGGATCTTGGGTGATCTCCGATCGATTCACGGATGCGACCTATGCCTACCAGGGGGGGGGACGGGGCCTCGATCCCGCGCGCATCGCCCTGTTGGAAGATCTGGTCCAGGGTGACCTGCGACCGGATCTGACGCTCCTGTTGGATCTGCCCGCCGAGCTTGGTCTCAGGCGGGCGCATGGTCGTGGTGACGCGGATCGGTTCGAGTCGGAGACGCTTGCCTTCTTCGAGCGGACGCGCGCGGTCTACCTGCGGCGTGCCGCGGCGGCCCCCGCGCGTTATCGTCTGATCGACGCCGCCGCACCGCTCGCACAGGTCGGCGAGCAGATCCGTCAAAACATCGAGCCATTCCTCGATGCCTGGCGTGGGTGAGCGGATGTCTCATGATTCCGCCCTCGGATCCAAGCGCGCCAGGATTGACGCGAGCACGGATGTGCTCCTGCCTTGGTTGCGCGAGGAATGGACCCGTCTGTCCGCGGCGCGACGCTCGGGTCGCTTGGCCCACGGTCTCTTGATCAGTGGACCTCGCGGGGTGGGTAAGCGCCATCTCGCCGAGCGTCTGGCCCACTCACTCTTGTGCGGTGCGCCCGATCGCGATGGGGCGGCCTGTGGTCAGTGCGCCGATTGCCGTTTGCTCCAGGCCGCGAGTCACCCGGATCTGCTCCATGTCGGTCCGGAGCCAGAGGCCAAGTCCAGTGAGATCACGATCGGGGCGGTGCGTGCGCTGGTCGAGCGTGGCGCCTTGACTCCCAGTCGTGGTGTGTATAAGGTGGCCCTGATCGAGCCCGCCGATCAGCTCAATGCGGCCGCCGCCAATGCCTTGCTCAAGACCCTGGAGGAGCCACCAGGGACCGCGCTCATCTGTCTCATCGCCGAGCGTGTCGGGCGTTTGCCAGCCACCGTGCGCAGCCGCTGTCAACAGGTGCGCATCGGCATCCCACCGCTGGATCAGGCCTTGGTCTGGCTGCGTGAGCGTGTCCCCGGGGCGGATCTGGAGCTGCGTCTGCGCATCGCCCATGGCGCACCATTGCGTCTACTCCAGGATCTGGATGAGGCGCTGCTCGCGCGGCGCCGAGAGCGGCTCGATGGCTTGGTCGCGGTTGCGCGCGGGGCGCGTGACCCGGTCGTGGAGGCGGCGGCCTGGAGCGAGTTGGATCTTGATCTTGCGCTGGATTGGTTGACGGCCTGGGCGGTGGATCTCTTGCGCATGAGCGCGCACGATGCGCCCAGCTGGCTCGACAATCCAGACCAGCGCGCGGGCCTCGCCGCCTTGGCCGCGGGTCTCGATGTGGCGGCCACCCATCGCTGGCTGCAGCGTCTCTTGCGTGTCCGCGCGCTCGGAGAGACGCGGATCAATCCCCAACTCTTGTTCGAAGCATGCATCATCGAGTGGGCCCGCATCGGCGCGGGTCGAACGCCCGGGAGGCCTTGAGCCATGGTCAAGAACGTCTCCGCTGGCAGTACATTGGCCGGCCAACAACGCATCCTCAGCTTCGCCATCAAGGACAAGGCCGCCCTGTACGCGGCCTTCATGCCGTTCATCAAGAACGGTGGTCTATTCATTCCGACGACCAAGCGTTATCAACTGGGTGACGAGATCTTCCTGCTGTTGCAATTGATGGATGAGCCGGATCGCATCCCGGTGGCCGGCAAGGTCGTCTGGGTCACCCCGCCGGGCGCCGAGGGCAATCGGATCATCGGGGTCGGGGTCCAATTCAGTGATCAGGACCGCGGCGCGGCGCGGCGCAAGATCGAGGATTATCTCGTCGGCTCGCTGAATTCAGAGCGGCCGACCCATACCATGTAGGGCCATCGATGTTCGTCGATTCACATTGTCATTTGGATCGTGTCGATCTCACGCGCTACGCGGGTGATTTCGACCAGCTGATACAGGCCACCCGAGCCGCTGGCGTCGGTCGCATGCTCTGCGTCGCGATCGATCTCGAGCATTATCCAGCGATGCGACGCTTGGTCGATCCCTATCCAGAGATTGTGGTGTCCGTGGGCGTGCACCCCAATGAGATGTCGGGCGCCGAACCGACGCTCGATCAACTGGTGACACTGGCCGATGATCCGCGCGTCGTCGCCATCGGCGAGACTGGCCTCGACTGTTATCGCGGCACGGCTGATCTCGACGCACAACGCCAGCGTCTGCGCGTCCATGTCGCCGCCGCGCGCCAGGTTGGCAAGCCGCTGATCATTCACACCCGTGATGCCGGTGAAGAGACACTGAGGATCCTGCG
Source organism: Gammaproteobacteria bacterium (assembly GCA_009929855.1). Taxonomy (GTDB): domain Bacteria; phylum Pseudomonadota; class Gammaproteobacteria; order Chromatiales; family Chromatiaceae; genus Thiocapsa. The sequence continues at coordinate 69,565 of RZZN01000003.1, read as the reverse complement.
CGAGGAGGGTGCCGAGGCGGTCGGTGGTGTGCTCCATTGCTTCACCGAGAGCTGGGAGATCGCCAAGGCCGGGATGGATCTGGGCTTCTCGATCTCCTTCTCGGGGATCATCACCTTCAAGAGCGCCGGCGATCTGCGCGAGGTTGCGCGCCGCGTGCCACTCGATCGTCTCTTGATCGAGACCGACTCACCCTATCTCGCCCCCGTGCCACATCGCGGCAAGCCCAATGAGCCCAAGCACGTCACCCATGTGGCGGATGCCATCGCGGCGCTGCGTGGCATGGAGCGCGAGACGATTGCCGCGGTGACACGCGCCAATTATCTCGAGCTCTTCGGCATTGCCCCAGAGGTGTCGGGGCCAGCATCCTGATGCTTCAGCGACGGGGGCACGGCAGGATCCCGTCGCCGGATCAGTCGTGCGAGGCCTCCGCCTGCTGGTGCAGCACGGCCGCCTGCAAGGTGTTCTCCAGTAGACTGGCGATGGTCATGGGACCCACCCCGCCGGGGACCGGGGTGATCCAGGCGGCGCGCTCGGCACAGCTGGGGTAGTCCAGATCGCCGACCAGTGTGCCGGCGTCTGTCCGGTTGATGCCGACATCGATCAGGATCGCGCCCGGTTTGATCCAGTCGCCCGGAACGAAGGCCGGTCGACCGACCGCGGCGACCAGGATGTCGGCCGCGCGTACCTTCTCCGCCAGTGCCTTTGTCCGGCTGTGGCAGACTGTGATGGTGCAGCGCTCGGCGAGCAGCTCCAGTGCCATCGGGCGCCCGACGATGTTGGACTGACCGATGATCACCGCATCCAGTCCGGCGAGCGCACGTCCGGTGTGTGACAAGAGTGTCATGACGCCCTTGGGTGTGCAGGGGCGCAGACGCGGGCGGCGCAGGACCAGCCGACCCACATTGTCCGGATGGAAGCCGTCGACATCCTTGGTGGGCAGGATGCGCTCGGTGACGGCGGCCTCCTCGATCTGCTCGGGCAGTGGCAGTTGCACCAAGATGCCGTCGATCGCTGGGTCGGCGTTGAGCCGATCGATGAGATCGAGGAGCGCTGCCTGACTGACCATGTCGGGCAGCTCGTGCAGCTCCGAATAGACGCCGACCTCGGCGCAGGCGCGGCGCTTGTTGCGAACATAGACCCGCGAGGCCGGATCCGCACCGACCAGCACCACCGCGAGCCCTGGCACGCGTCCGCCCGCGGCGCGGATGGCCTCGACCTGGTTGGTGATCGTTGCGAGGATCTCGGTTGCGGCGGCCTTCCCGTCTAGAATCTGCGCACTCATGGTTCACCCACTCATCTCGTCTGTTGCGTTCATGATAACGAGCGGCGCGTTGGAATGAAACGCGCGCGGCGGTGGGCGTCCTGCTCGGCTGCGCGGCGCGTCTTGTTCAGGCACTGCGCAGCCGCGTGACCTTCACCAGCAGCACCGCGGCGAGTGGCACGCAGAGACCGATCAACAAAGCGGTGATCATCAGGTGTCCAAGCTCGCTGTAGTCGGCTGGGACGCTGACCACCCCGGTGATCGGATCCCTGACCTCGCGCGTGACCAGAAAGAATTCATTGAGATACTTGGTCGCCAATTGGCTCGCTGAGAGTGCCAGATTGGTGAATGAGGCCATGACCGCGAAGAAGGTCGCCTTCAGCTGATCGGGGGCCGAGTTGGCGATCCAGGCCAGCATGGGCACCATGGCGATCTGGCCCAGTGGCGACTCCAGCGCGGTATCCACCACGGCGATGAAGCGGGCATCGACGATCCCCCCGGTCATGGCCGCCGTCCACTCGTGGAGGCCGAAATACATGCTCACGATCGGCAGGTAGAGCAGGCTGCTGATGAGTGTGAGGAAGACTACGATGTCAGTGATGGAACGCTCGGCCATGAAGCGTCTGAAGACGAAGAGACCGACCAGGGTCAGGCTGCTGCCGATCAATGAGAGTACCGAGATGAATTGCTGATCGAAGGCCAGCACGTCGATCATCCACCAGGTCTGGCCTGGACCTGGATTGGGCATGGCGCGAAAGACGAAGATGATGAGCGCCGTGCCGACCAGGAAGAGACGGGCCTCGGGCTCGAGCGCGCGCATCAGCCGCGACATCAGAAAGAGCAGGATGGCCAGTGATCCGACGAAGATGATCTCTTGATTGTAGGGCACCTGGGTCAGGCCCAGGGTCAGGGTGAAGATCACGAAGACCAGGCTTCCGCCGAGGATCCACCAGTTCGGCTCGGTCTTGGTCACTGGCGGGTCGAGGCGTCGACGCGCCTCCGCCGGGGCGAGTCCGGCGGCGATCAGACGCCTGAGACCGCGACGCTTGATGAAGGCCGCCAAGGCCACGCCGAGCACCGAGATGACCGGGATGACCAGCGCCATCTCATAGATCAGGATGTAGGTCGCGAGCTTGTCCGCCTCCGACATGGTCTCGACCCCGGCGAAGAGATGGACATTGGCGAGTGCGACCAGCACCCCGCCGCCGATGATGGCGACGCGCCCCAGTGTCTGCATGGTGGTATGCATCAGCTTGCGCTGTGCCGGGTCGATGGGGTTGCCCGCGGCATCGACCCGTGGCACCGCCTCGACTGTCATGGCATCGGCCACCACGTCCTGCAGGACATAGCCGACTGGGGCGAGCAGCACCGCGAGCACGAACCAGGCCTCCACCGGCATCAGCGCGCCCATCGTCTCGCGCTCGGCGAGTAGGCCGATCATGATCAGCATGCTCATGGCGAGCATGGAGGCACCCAGATAGACCAGGACCGACTTGTAGCGCCAGATCAGATCGACCAGGTGCCCGAGTGGCATCTTGAGCGCCCAGGGGATGCCTGCCCAGAAGCCGAGTGCCGCCAGAAAGGCGGCGGAGAGCCCGAGATAGTCCTTGACGAAAAAGGTCCCGACGATCGCGGTCAAGCCCTGGATGCCATAGGCGACATAGATCATCAAGGGCGGCAGAAAGGAGAGGCGCAGCTCGCGCCCGAGCTCCAGGATATTGCGGTCGAGCCAGTGGCCGACCGAGGCGATGAACCCGGCGCGCGGCCGGTCGAGATCTGTGCTCAATTCAGTCTCCTTGCTACCGTCACCGGTGCCAGCGTTTCGGTCTATACTCAAGCTCTGATCAAGATGGGTAGCGCGCCTGCTTGTTCAATCCAGCGTCCGCGCCTGTCCCCAAGGCGCCCGATCCTAGGCGATTCGTCCCGCGATGGGTACTCCTTTGGCGCGGTGGCTCGGTCGGATCGCGGTGCGCCCTGAGATGATCGACGGTCGTCGCATGGAGCCGTTGGCGCGTGTGTCGGGGCGCTCGTCCAGGCCGTCCGTTCGGTTCGTCACTCGACACCGAGCAACCCTGTGCCCATGTGCAGCCACGATGAGCCGATGAGCCGATGGACCTGAGCGAACTGATCACCGAGATCACCCGGCTGACCGGGTTGCATGTCCCCGCGGGCGCGCGGACAGGGTTGGAGCGTCATCTCGAGTCGCGCATGCGCGCACTGGGTCTCGACAGTTTGGCTGATTTCCTGGAGCGACTGGGTCCGGATCATCCGCAGCGCGGCTTGGAGCTGCGGGAGCTGGCGCTACTGCTCACCACGGGTGAGACCTTCTTCATGCGCGACAGGGGTCAGATGCAGCTGCTGCGCGAGTCCTTGCTCCCCGAGCTGCTGCAGGGTCGATCCGCGCACCTGACGGCACGGATCTGGAGCGCGGCCTGCTCGAGCGGGGAGGAGGCCTATTCACTCGCCATCCTCCTGGCCGAGCTGCTCCCGCTGGGCGCGCCTTGTCCGGTGGAGATCCATGGTACCGACGTGAGCCTGGATGCGCTGCAACGCGCCGCCGCGGGTCGCTATGGCGATTGGTCCTTTCGTGGCTGCGAGGCGTCCTTTCGGGCGCGTTGGTTCGAGCCCCACGGCGATCAGTGGCAGCTCCACGAGCAGGCTCGACGCATGGCGCGCTTTCAGGTTTGTGACCTTCTGCATGATCCACTCCCGGATCCGCGGCGGGGTCTTGCCGAGATGGATCTGATCCTGTGCCGCAATCTCTTCATCTATCTGCAACCCGAGGCGATCGCCGCGGTGACCCGCAAGCTGGTCGCGTGTCTCCGCCCGGGAGGCGTCCTGCTGACTGGTCACGGAGAGCTGCGCGAGATTCCACATGAGATCCTGCAGGTCGAGGTCCACCCGCAATCGGTCGTCTTTCGCAAGCGTGACCCGAGCCTCTCGGGCGCGCTCGGGTCGGCGCACCCGGACGAGAGCGTTGATGTGCCGGCTTGGTCCGCGCGCGATCTCGCCGGGACCAACCATCGGCCGCCCCGCCGCCAGCGGCGCCATGCGCCTGCGCGCCACTCGGTGCGCGGCCCGAGCCGTGCCGCGGCCGGGGCACGGCCAGGTGGCATGGATGAGCCGGGGAGGGCGGGCCTGGCCGCGCGGCCCCTGCCCCGGTCCCAGTCATCCACGACCCTCGAGGATGAGTCATTGAACCGTGCCTGGCGGCACGCGGATGCGGGTCAGTTCGTCGAGGCGCAGGCCATCTGCCAGACCCTGCTCGCCAGCGATCCCATGCAGCCACGGGCACATCTACTCGCCAGTTTGTTGCACATGGCGCGTGAGGACATCGTCGCGGCTCGTGAATCGCTGCGCAAGGCACTCTATCTCGATCCCGAGATGGTCTCGGCCTATCTGCATCTGGAGCAGATCCAGAGCCATGCCGATCAGACTCGCGCGGCTGAAAAGACCCGTGCCATACTGCGTCGACTCCTGCGCGAGCCGTCTTGATCGCGACCCGCCGGCGATCTCGTGGTGGCCCGCAAGGTTGCCCCAACCGTTCGGCGCGCACTCGCCGAGACTGGGCAACCGCTCATCCGTGCGTGCATGTTTTGGATCAGCCATGGCGAGCCATCTCATCTTCGAGTTGAACAAGGTGCGATACGCATTGGCCGCAGCGACGGTGCGCGGCACCTTCTGGCTGCCCGAGCTGTCACCGGCGGAGGATCTGCCGGAGTATGTCGTGGGCCTGGTCAATTGGCAGGGACGGGTGGTCCCGATCCTGGATCTCGCGCTGCGCTTTGGTCATGCATTCAAGCCCTATCGGCTGAGTCAAGCGGTGATTCTCATCGAAGAGGGGCGGCAGTGCGCCGGGCTGGTGGTCGATGTCGTCCATGATCTGGTCGAGATCGATCCGCAGGCCATCGCACCCTATGTGCAGCGAGAGGAGGCCGCCCCGTCGGACAGCCTGCCGATGATCGCGGGGAGTGTGAAATGGCATGATGGCGTCTTGATCCTGCTCGATCCGAGCGTCTGCATCCGACTGGATCAGCTGGCCGGTCAGGAGGACCGGTTGATTCCCGACCCCATCGATCGCTTCGGTGAGCTCGATCCAGCCGCGCGCGCGCGGCTGCGCGAGCGCACCCATCGGCTCGCCCAGACACCTGTGCAGGCCAGTCTCGATCGGCGGCTCTTCGCGCGCGTGCGCATCGGTGCGAGCCGTATCGCGCTGCCGCTCGACACCATCGCCGAGGTCGCCCATCTCCACGCCTATACACCCATCCCCTGCTGTCCATCGCACGTCTTGGGTGCCGTCAATCAGCGTGGGGCCATTTTGATCCTCTACGACATGGCGCCATTGCTGCAAGGGCGCGGTCACGACGACTACTCGTCGATCGTGGTCTTGCGCGCTGGCGCGCTTCGCCTCGGCTTGGCCGTCCACCAGATCGAGGATATCCGTGACCATGATCCCTCGGCCGTCGCTCCAGTGAGCGGATCATTCGATGGTCACGGGTATTTTTCAGCCCTTCTGCAGGATACGGATGGCGTGGCCGGGGTCCTGGACATTCGTGTCTTGTTGCGGCAAGGCGTCCTCGAGGTCGACGCGCAAGACTGATCACCGATCACATCGGCTCCAAAAGGCAAGAACGATGAGCATTCGTTTCAAACTCTCCACCCGCATACTCTTGGGCTATCTCATCCCTTGCGCGGTGTTCACACTGGCCGCGCTCGTGGTCTTCCAACAAACCCGCATGCTCGAGAAGGGGATCGCCGAGACGCGTCATTCCAATCTGATCATGGACCAGAGCATGCTGTTGCGGCTCGCCGTCGCGCAGATGCAGCGCTCCACGCGCGGCATGATGTTGCACATGACCGATGATCAGCTCCAGGACTACGAGACCAGCCGTCGGCAGGCCGAGCAGTCCATGGACAGGCTGCGGGTCTTGACTCAGGAGGATGAGTTGATTGGGATGCTGGCGCGTGCGGACGATCTACTCGACGGGGTCATGAGCGCGACCCATCGGTTGATCGACCTGGTCCGCTCGGGGCAGTCGGAGGAGGCCCTGCGCATCTATCGCATCGGTGAGGGCTCCGAGCAGTACCGGGTCTTCAGCGAGCTCTTCGACCGATTCTTCACCCATCAGCAGGAGCGACTGCTGGCACTCGATTCCAGCAGCCATCATGACCTCGAGCGTCTGCAGCATGTGAGCTGGATCGGGGTCTCCCTGGCCTTGGTCATCTCACTGATGGTCGGTCTCTGGCTGGCGCGCAAGACTGGTCATCAAATCAAGGCGCTGATCGCGGTCATCGCCTCATCCACGAGCCAGATCGCCGCGACCATTCGGCAGCACGAGGGTGCCATGACCCAGCAGGCGAGTGCCGTCACCGAGACGACCGCCACGGTCGAGGAGATGGTCGCCACCGCTCGCGTCAACGCCGAGCAGGCCGACTCGGCGACCCAGTCGGCCGCCGAGGTGCAGACGACCACCCGCGAGGGACTGCAGCTGGTGACCCACAATGAGTCCGACATGGCCATCATGGAAGAGAGCATGAACCGGATCGCCCAGCAGATCATCACCTTGTCCGAGCAGGCGGGACAGATCGGCGAGATCGCGCGCGTGGTCGGTGAGTTGGCGGCTGAAACCAATATGCTCGCGCTCAATGCCGCGGTCGAGGCCGCGCGCGCCGGTGAGCAAGGTCGGGGATTCGCCGTGGTCGCCACTGAGATTCGCAAGCTGGCCGATCAGAGCAAGAAGTCAGCCGAGCGGGCCAATCAGATCGTGCTGGACATTCAAAAGGCGACCAACGGGATGGTGATGACCGCCGAGGATGGCAGCAAGACCACCCATGCCGCGGCCGAGAGTGCGCAGCTGGCCTCGCATGCCTTCGAGAAGGTGACACAGTTGGCCGATGCCGTCTCGCGCAATGCCCAGCAGGTCTTGCTCAACAGCAAGCAACAGGCGGTGGCGCTTTCGCAGATCGATATCGCGATGAAGAACATCAACCATGGGGCACGCGAGATGTCCGCCGGAACGGTGCAGATCCGCGACGGCATGACGCGCTTGTCCGAGGTCGCCGGGGCGCTCGAGCGACTCTTGTGAGTGGCGCCATGCTCATCGAGGACGCCGAGCTGCGCGAGCTGTTTCGCGCCGAGAGCGCCGAGCACATCCAGAGTCTCGAGGTCGGGTTGCTGCGTCTTGGGCAGACGCCCGACGATGCCGCCTTGCTCGAGGAGCTCTTTCGCCAGGCCCATAGCCTCAAGGGCGCGGCGCGCATGCTGGGTCTGCGCGAGATCCAGCGCCTGGCACATGAGATCGAGAACCTCCTCGCCGAAGCGCGTCAGGACAAGATCCGGATCACCGCCGACAGGGTCGCGCCCCAGCTGGAGCTGCTCGACCGCATGCGCACCGAGGTCGCCCTGGTGCTGGGTGAGTCGCCGTCGCCCGCGCTTGCTTCACTGGCGCGGGAGGCTGCCGCCATCCCCCGCGCTGGCGGTGAGACTGGGGTGATCGCCTCCCCTGGCAGCGCTGACGGGGCGGCACTGCCGACCGGCCTGCCGCGGGCCATGGCGCGCTCCGGTCGCGCCGCGGATCTCGGCGAGGCGCTGAGCACTGGATCGGTGCCCCCAGTGGTGGCGCCGGGCACATCAGCGGCATCACCACCGCCGGACACGAGTCTGGGATCCGTGCCCGATGTCAAGAGCGAGACCGTGCGGATCGACTCCAGCCGGTTGGATCGTCTGTTCCAGCTCGGCGCTGAGCTGCTGGTGAGCACGGGGCGCATGGAGCGCTGCGAGTTGGTGCTCGAGGGTCTGGTGTCGCGCTGCGATGATCAGCTCAAGCGCTCCAGCGATCTGGGTCAGGCGCTCGCCGAGCTTGCCGTCGAGCTGGAGCAACTGCGTGCTCAGATGTCGACCGATTCGGCGCGGTTGGTGTCAGTCGCGCGCCAGGTCGAGCATGAGATCGGCGCCTTGCGCTTGCTGCCGATGTCCACCTTGTTCGATCTGTTTCCGCGGATGTTGCATGATCTGGGACGCGAGCTGGGCAAGGAGGTGGACTATGCAGTCGAGGGGGCGAGCAGCCTGGTCGACAAGCGCGTCATCGAGGAGCTCAAGGCACCCTTGACCCATCTCGTGCGCAACGCGCTGGACCACGGCATCGAGACACCCGAGGAGCGCCGCCGCGTGGGCAAGCCCCCACAGGGCCGCTTGAGCATCGTCGTGCGGCACCTGGGCGAGACGGTCTGGCTGCGCATCCGTGATGACGGACGTGGCTTGGATCCGGAGGCCGTGCGTCGGCAGGCCGTGAAGCTGGGGGTGTATCGCCCCGAGGAGCTGTCTGGGCTGACCGACACCCAGCTGCATGCGCTGATCCTGCGCTCTGGATTCTCGACCGCCTTGCAGGTCACCGACCTGTCGGGCCGCGGGGTCGGCCTCGACGTGGTCCGGGCCACCGTGGAGCGGCTGCATGGCACGATCGAGATCGGCTCCACACCAGGCCAGGGGATGCAGGTCGATCTGCGCGTGCCGGTCACGCTGAGCGTCCCGCGCGCACTGTTGATCCGCGAATGGGGTCAGCTCTATGCGATTGCATTCGACTCGATCCTCTTCATCGAGCGTCTCCAGCCGTCAGACCTGCACCTGTTGGGGGGGCGGTATGGTTTCTATCGTGGCGATCAGACGATCCCGCTCGAGCGTCTGGGGCTGCTGCTCGAGCGATCGCCGCCGGCACTGGAGGAGTCGCCACGGCTCTATTGTCTCGCGCTCGAGGTCGGCGGTGAGCGCTTTGGACTGATGCTGGACGAGGTGCTGGAGGCGGTCGATCTCGTGGTGAAGCCATTCACGATGCCACTCAAGCGCGTGCGCAACCTGGCCGGGCTGGCCGTGCTCGATTCAGGGAGCGTGTGCGTCGTCCTCGATCCGTTCGATCTGTGTCGTGGGATGAGCCGCGCTCGCTCCAGCTCCGATCCGGCCGCCACGGAGGTGGCGCAGACGCCGGCGCCGGCGCGCAAGCGCATCCTGCTCGCCGAGGACAGCATCACCACGCGGATGCAGGAATGCCGTATCCTCGAGGCCGCGGGCTATGAGGTGGTCAGCGCGGTGGATGGCTTGGATGCCTGGGGCAAGTTGGCCGCGGGTGAGTTCGACGCGGTGGTCTCGGATATCCAGATGCCGCGTCTGTCTGGCCTGGAGCTCACCGAGCGAATTCGTGCCAACCGTCACTATGCCGAGTTGCCGGTCGTGTTGGTCTCCTCGTTGGCGAGCGAGGAGGATCGCCGCCGCGGTCTTGAGGCCGGGGCAGATGCCTTCATCACCAAGTCCGCATTCGATCAGAGCATGCTGCTCGATTGCCTGGGCCGACTGGCTTGAGGCCCGAACCAATGAGCACCGCGAACTCGAGCGAGTCGCCACGGCGGGTGCGGGTGCTGCTCGTCGAGGACTCCCCGACCGAGCGCTATCTGCTGAAGTGCTTGATCGGTGCCGCCGCCGATCTGGAGGTGGTCGGTACCGCCGGTGACGGTCGCGAGGCGCTCGCGCTCTTGTCGCGTCTGAAACCTGACGTGGTCTGCACCGATTATCACATGCCGGTGATGGATGGTCTCGAGTTCATCCTGGAGGCCATGCGGATCCATCCCTGCGCCATCCTGGTCTTGAGCGTGGCGGTGCAGTCCTTCCAGCGCGACAACATCTTCAAGCTGCTGGCCGTGGGCGCGCTCGATGTCATCGCCAAGCCAATCGGTGAACGGTGTGGGATCGGGGCGGAGCAGGCCAATGTGCTGATCGAGCGGATCCGTGCCATTGCGCGCGCGCCGATGATGCGTCAGCGGCTGGCGGCGGCGTCGGTCGCGCCAGTGGCGGCGCCCAGGCCCGCACGGGTCCCGCAGTTGGTGGTGATCGGTGCCTCCACCGGTGGACCGCAGGTCCTCTACGATCTGCTGGCGGGTCTACCCAAGGGATTCCCGGTGCCCTTGGTCTGCGTCCAGCACATCAGCCCGGGCTTTATCGACGGGATGTTGAAATGGCTCGAATGCAGGTCGGTCTTGAGGCCAGAGCTGGCCAGCAGCGGCGAGTTGCCGCAGCCGGGTCGGGTCTATTTCGCGCCTGATGGCAGCCATCTGGTCTTGGATGAGCGGGGCCGCTTTCGGCTTCAACGTTGCACACGAAATGATATACACTGTCCAGGTGTCGATCAGCTCATGCTGTCGGTGGCCGATCACCATGGGGATGCGGCGGTCGGCGTGTTGTTGAGCGGGATGGGTCGGGATGGCGCGCTCGGGCTGCAGGCGATGCGCCAACGTGGAGCACGCACCATCGTGCAGGATGCTGTGTCGAGCGTGGTCTTCGGCATGCCGGCGGCCGCGATCGAGCTGGCCGCGGCCGAGTATGTCCTGCCTGGCAACCAGATCGGGGGGATGCTGATGCGACTGATCGATCCCAATCTTCGCTGAGCCGAGCAGTCCGGGCCGCCCACCCGCGCCGGCCCCGATGGGGCCGCGGCGCGGCCAGACGAACCGGTGCCTCAGCCTGGGCGGCGCACCGGTACCTTGAGCGTCACCAACTCCTCGGCACTGCAGGGATGGATCGCGACCGTATTGTCCAAGTCCGCCTTGGTTGCACCCATCTTCAGCGCGACCGCGAATCCTTGCAGCATCTCGTCGACGCCGTCGCCGATCATGTGGATCCCGACGACCCGCTCCTCGGGACCGGCGCAGATCAGCTTCATGGCGGTCTTGGGGCCATGGTCGTTGAGCGCGTAGCGCATGGGCGTGAAGGCGGTCTCGTAAACGGTGAGCGTGTCACCGAACCTGTCACGGGCCTCGGGCTCGGTCAGACCCACCTTGCCGATGGGCGGGTGGGTGAAGACGACGGTGGGAATATTCTCGTAATCGAGCTTGAGGTCAGGCTTGCCCCCGAAGAGTCGCTCACCGAGCCGACGCCCAGCGGCGATCGCCACTGGGGTCAGCGGATCGCGACCGGTCACGTCTCCGAGCGCATAGATCCCTGGGACATTGGTATTTTGGAAGGCGTCGGTCGGGATGATGCCATTGGGCTGCGCCTTGACCCCAGCCGCCTCGAGGTTCAACTCACGGGTATTGGGCGCGCGCCCGACCGCCCAGAGGATGGTGTCGAATCCGCTCAGTCGCGCGCCGTCACGCGCGACCAGACTCAGGCCATCAGCATCTTGTTCAAGTGCCGCGACCTCGAACTCCAAGCGCATCTCGATCCCCTCGGCGGACATGTTCTCGGCCAGGGTCTCGCTGATCATGGGATCGAAGAGAAAGAGCAGTCGATCCTCGAGCGCGACGACGGTCACCTCAGAGCCGAAGGCTCGCAGCACGCCGGCGAGCTCGACGCCGATATAGCCGCCGCCGATGATGGCGACCCGCTTGGGTCGTGTCTCCAGGGCGAAGAAGCCGTCGGAGGTGATGCCGAGCTCGGCCCCCGGCATCCGTGGCACGATGGGGCGACCGCCAGTGGCGATGACCAGATGATCGGCGCTGTAGTGCTGGTCACCGACGGCGATCGTCTTGGCGTCGACGAAGCGGGCTTGCCCCTGGATGCGCGTGATCCCCTGGCGCTCGACATAGCCATCCCAGTACTCATTGATGGCCGCGACATAGCGCTGACGCCCGGCGACCAGTTTCGACCAGTCCAGTCCTTGTGACTGCGCCGCGATCCCGTAACCCGGCGCATCGGCGACCGCGGCTGCGAGTTGGGCACCAAACCACATCACCTTCTTCGGGACACATCCTGCATTGACACAGGTTCCGCCAAGCTTGCCGGATTCGACGACGGCGACGCGGCGTCCGAGCTGCGCGGCCTTCTCCGCGACGGCCAGACCGCCGCTGCCGCCGCCGATGGCGATCAGGTCGAAATGCTGACTCATACGAAAGACTCCTGACGAGGGACTGCCTCGATGAACCCTGTTGGGATTGTATGATCGATCCTCGCCTCGGTGTACTCGGGCGCTTCGATCGTACTGACGAGCGCGTTGGGCGCGATCGGCTCACCCGGTCGGATCAGGACGGTCGCGGCCGTCCGATCAGGCGGTGCGCCTGGTCGCGGCGGGGACCACCCCGCGTGGGAGGGAAGACGGCCGTCTGGCCAGTGCGCCACGCGAGGGCAGGAGCCGCCGGGTGGCGCGGGCCAGGCGGAGCGCATGCGGCCCGCCCGACCCCGAGGGGGATCAAGCGAGCTTGTGATCCTTCAGCCAAACCTCCAGGGCATCGGATCCACCGACCAGTTGGCCGTTGACGAAGATCTGCGGAACGGTTGCGGCATTGGCGACGGCCCGCAGTGACTGCTCGGTGTAGTCGCGATTCAGGACCAGCTCCTCGAAGGCGATCCCCGCATTGCGCAGAGCCTCTTTGGCCTTGACGCAGAAGGGGCAGCCATCGCGCGTGAAGACGGTCACATCCATCGGCTTGGGCGCATTGGGGGCCAGATAGGCCAGCATGGTGTCGGCATCCGAGACACCATAGGGGTCGCCTTCGACCTCGGGCTCGATGAACATCTTCTCGACCACACCATCGCGCACCAGCATGGAGTAGCGCCAGGAGCGCTTGCCGAAGCCGAGATCGTCCTTGTCGACCAGCATGCCCATGCCATCGGTGAACTCGCCGTTGCCATCCGGGATGAAGGTGACCTGATCGGCATGCTGCGACTTCTTCCACTCGTTCATGACGAAGGTGTCGTTCACCGACATGCAGACGATGTCATCGACCCCATGCTGCTTGAAGAGTGGGGCCAATTGATTGTAGCGCGGCACATGCGAGGAGGAGCAGGTCGGGGTGAAGGCGCCAGGCAGCGAGAACACGACCACGGTCTTGCCGGAAAAGATGTCGGCGGTCGTCACGTCGACCCACTCATGACCATGACGAGTGCGAAAGGTGACCTGGGGAATACGGCTTCCGGTACGATCTTCGAACATTGAGGATGACTCCTATGTGGATGAACTGTTGAGCTGAGTATCAGAAAGAAAGATGGTAAGCCATGCTTGTGACAATATTATAATATGCTAACCCTAATGCCAAAATGGGCTTTGGGTATCGACCTGATCGCTTTTACCAATGATGATCGGCAGTGGGGGGCGCGGCTGGGGAAGGGGTCGGATGATGGTCGCGCGAGGCGTCGAGATAGGCGCGATGGAGCCGCTCGACCTGGGTCAGCAGTGCCGCGTGATCACCACTGTTGTCGATGATGTCATCGGCGAGGGCGAGACGCTCGGTGCGTCCGATTTGACTGGCGATGATCCGTGCGATCTCGGCATCGGCCAGTCCACTGCGCTCACGCACGCGCGCCATCTGCTGGGTTTCTGGGATGTCGACCACCAGCACACGATCGGCATGTCGCTCCTGACCGGTCTCGAAGAGCAGTGGAATGACGAGGACCGCGTAGGGGGTTGTGAGCGTCGCAAGCGTCTCGAGCATCCGCGCTTCGATCAGTGGATGCAGGATCGACTCGAGTCGACGTCGCGCGGCTGGGTCATCGAACACGCGAGCGCGCAATGCCGCGCGATCCAGTCGACCTTCGGGGCCAATGAGGTCGTCACCGAATGCCGCGGCGATTGCCGCGAGCGCGGGTTGTTCCGGCTCGGTCAGGGCGCGGGCGATGAGATCGGTGTCGATCACCCCGGCACCGCGTGCCGCGAGCGCATCGGCGACGGTCGACTTGCCGCACCCGATCCCCCCGGTCAAGGCGACCACGAACATCCTAGAGCCCGACCCAGTTGAGATAGATCCGATTGATCTCTGGCCCCCAAAGCAGGCTGATCCAGCCCGCGGACGCCAGGAAGGGTCCGAACGGCATGGGGGTGCCGCGTGCGTGGCGGCCACTGAGGATCAGGACCACGCCCAGGATGGCGCCAGTGAGTGCCGAGAGCAGGATGATCTGAGGGAGCGCCTGCCAACCCAGCCAGGCCCCGAGCAGGGCCAGTAGCTTGAAGTCGCCATAGCCCATGCCCTCCTTGCCGGTGGCGAGCCGGAAGAGATGATAGACCGACCAGAGACTCAGATAGCCGACGACGGCGCCGATGATCGCCGAGTGCGCATCGGTGAAGAGTGTGAAGAGGCTCAGGATCAGGCCGATCCAGAGGACGGGCAGGGTGATGCTGTCGGGCAGGAGCTGGGTATCATGATCGATCACCGCCAATGCGATGAGCGCCCAGGTGAGCAGGAGGGCCGCGCCGCCCTGCCAACTGAGACCGAGCTCGATGACGACGAGCAGCGTGAGCAGCGCGGTGCCGGCCTCGACCAAGGGGTAGCGCAATCCGATCGGGTTGCCACAGGCCGAGCAACGCCCCTGGAGGATCAGGTAGCTCAGCAGGGGGATGTTCTCGTGCGGGCGGATCCGATGGCCGCAGTGCGAGCAGCTCGAGCCTGGATGGGCCAGCGTCAGACGTTGCCCGGCGGCGGGCGGCTGACCATCGAGCTCGGCGCAGTCGTCTCGCCAGGCCGCCTCGAGCATGCGCGGCAGCCGGAGGATGACGACGTTCAGGAAGCTGCCGACGACCAGGCCGAGCAGGAGCGCTGCCGCGTAGAGCATGAGCGGATCCTGCTCGATGACGGTAATCCAGTCCATGGCCGCTCAGACCACCGAGGCCAGCTTGAAGATCGGCAGATACATGGCCACGATCAGACTGCCCACGAGCCCGCCGATGACGACCATGATCATCGGCTCGAGCAGGCTGCTGAGGCTATCGACGGCATTGTCGACCTGCTCCTCGAAGAAGTCGGCCGCCTTGGCCAGCATGGTGTCGAGCGATCCGGATTCCTCCCCGATCGCGGTCATCTGCACGACCATGTGCGGGAACAGCTCCTGTTGACGCATCGCCAGCTGGAGCGACTGCCCCGTCGAGACCTCTTCGCGGATCTTCAGGACCGCGTTTTGATAGATGATGTTGCCCGTCGCCCCGGAGACCGAATCCAATGCCTCGACGAGTGGCACGCCGGCCGCGAACATGGTCGAGAGCGTGCGGGCGAAGCGCGCGAGCGCGGCCTTGTGCAGGATCGGGCCGATGACTGGGATCTTGAGGGACGTGCGGTCGACCGCCTCGCGAAACGGGCGCGAGCGCTTGAACACGTATGCGATGCCATAACCCACTGATCCGAGACTGATCAGGACCGCCCACCACCAGGTCTGCAGGGCATCGGACAGACCGATCACCATCAGGGTGAAGGCCGGCAGATCCGCGCCGAAACTGGAGAATAGATCCTTGAACTGCGGGATGACGAAGACCAGCAGGACCGCGCTGACGATGAAGGCGACCACGATGACCGCGACAGGATAGAAGAGCGCCTTCTTGATCTTGCCCTTGATGGACTCGGTCTTCTCCTTGTAGGTGGCGATCTTGTCGAGCAGGATGTCGAGCACACCGGCCTGCTCGCCCGCGGCGACCAGGTTGCAGAAGAGATCGTCGAAATAGATCGGATACTTCGCCAGGGCCAGCGCCATGGCGGTTCCGCTTTCGATATCCTGTCGGATCGACAGGAGCATATCCTGCATGGCCGCATTCTCGTGACCCCGACCGACGATGTCGAAGGCCTGCACCATGGGGACACCAGCCGCCATCATGGTGGCCAGTTGTCGGCTGAAGAAGGCGATGTCGGAGCTGGTGATCTTTTTCTTGCCACCACCGAAGAGTGGCTCGGGCTTGCGCTTGACCTTGATCGGACTCACGCCTTGACGACGCAGATCGGCACGCACCAGGTTCATGCTGACGGCACGGGTCTCGCCCGTGATCTTGGCTCCGCGCCGATCCCGGCCTTCCCACACGAAGAGATGGGCCTTGTCGGCCTTGGCGGTCTTGGGCTTGGTCTTGGTGAGCGTGGCCATGGTGATGATCGTCAATCCTTGGTGACTCGATTGAGCTCCGCCAGGCTGGTCACGCCGTCCTTGACCTTGCGCAGTCCGGACTGTCGGAGGTCGGAGATGCCTTCGCGCTGGGCCTGCTCGGCCAGCAGCATCGCGTTGCCACCCTCGAGGATCAGCGCGCGGATGGGCTCGGAGATCGGCATGACCTGAAAGATCCCGACCCGGCCGCGATAACCCTTGGTGCAGCGCTCGCAGCCGACCGGTTTGAAGACGACGATGCCCTGGGCGATCTCCTCCGGGGTGAAGCCCTCCTGACGCAGCACCTCGGGTGGGATGTTCTCCGGGGCCTTGCAGTGCGGACACAGCCGGCGCGCAAGGCGCTGGGCCATGATGAGCAAGACCGAGGAGGCGATATTGAAGGGGGCGACACCCATGTTGGCGAGACGGGTCAATGACTGGGGCGCGTCATTGGTGTGCAGCGTGGACAAGACCAGGTGACCGGTCTGGGCGGCCTTGACCGCGATCTCCGCGGTTTCCAGGTCCCGGATCTCACCGACCATCACGATGTCGGGATCCTGGCGCAGGAAGGCGCGCAGTGCCGAGGCGAAGGTCAGACCCGTCTTGGGGTTCATGTTGACCTGATTGATGCCGGGCACCTGGATCTCGACCGGGTCCTCGACCGTGGAAATATTGATGTCTGGCTTGTTCAGCATGTTGAGCGCGGTATAGAGCGAAACCGTCTTGCCTGAGCCGGTCGGGCCGGTGACCAGGATCATCCCATAGGGTTTATGGATTGCCTCGATGAAGGCGTCGCGCTGAACGGATTCGAAACCCAGTGCCTCGATTCCGACCTGCGCCGAGGTGGAGTCGAGGATACGCAGCACGACCTTCTCGCCGTAGAGCGTGGGCAATGTATTGACACGGAAGTCGATGTCTCGTGTGCGGCTGACCTTGAGCTTGATCCGGCCGTCCTGTGGCACCCGGCGCTCGGCGATGTTCATCCGCGACATGACCTTGAGGCGCGCGACGAGCCGTCCCGCGATATTGAGCGGTGGACTCGCGACCTCGCGCAACATCCCGTCCTGACGGAAACGCACGCGGAAGAATTTTTCGTAGGGCTCGAAATGGATGTCCGACGCACCCACCGAGATGGCATCGACCAAGACCTTATTGACATAGCGTACGATCGGGGCATCCTCGACGTTGATCTCCGCCTCGTCGCGAATCTCCTCGGTCTCGGGCTGGATATCGAGCTTTTCCAGGTCCGCGTCCATGAGCTCGTTCATGGTCGTGTCCTGGGCCTCGATCGCGATATCGATCGCCCCGTGCAGCTTGTCGTCCTCGACGAGGATGGCGTCGGTGGCCAATCCTGTATTGAAGCGGATCTCCTCGAGCGCTTGATCGTTGGTTGGATCCGAGACGGCGACGAACAGCCGGCTGCCCCGGCGCAGGATCGGCAAGGCCCGATGCTTGCGGATCAGGCGCTCGTCGACCAGATTGATCGGCAGATTGAGCAGGTCGATGGCGTTGATATCGAGGAGTGGAACACCGAATTCGTGCGCTGCGGCGACCGCGATCGAGCGGCTATCGAGTAGTTTCTGCTCGACCAGGTAGGGCACCAGTGCCTGGCGGCGGCGCGCGGCCTCCTCACTGGCGGTGACGGCCTGCTGCTCGGAGATCAGGTTGTCGTGGACCAGCCGGGCAGCCAGTCCGGAGAGCTTGGCGGAGGTCTGGTCTTGTGACATGGTGCTCGGATGGCGGTGGATCAGCGGTTGACTGAAAAGGCGAGTCTGACATTGCTCGCCACCAGGCCATGGTCCTTCTGCTCGCTCTCGTTGAGATAGAACTCCAGTGCTGTTTCACGGTTCATCAGTAGGTCTTCAGTGACCTCCTCGGCGAGCTCGTTGACATGACAGAAGATGCTGGCATAGGGTGATTTTTCATCCCGTGGATCAGTGATCCAGAGATTCGGCGAGATATGCGTCATGATCCTCAGAAAGCCGTAACCCTTTTCGGGGAACCATTTGGTGCAGACCCCGCGCACACAGGATCCCGTCTTCCCCCATTCGTTGCGGGGCTCATAGGAGATCGGCAGGAGATCGGGGATGAGGAACCCCGAGTAATAGGCATCGACCTGTTGTTGGAGCAGGCGCGAGACGTTCTTGAAGCCGAGCAGCTCGACTCGGCAGCCGGTGTTCTGCAGGGCCTCGACGACTTGCAGGAAATCGCCATCCCCGCTCACCAGGAGCACCTGATCGAGCTTGTTGGCCTGCAGCATCGCATCGACCGCCATGTCGAGATCCGCGTTTGCCTTGGTGGTCACATTGCCATTTTCGTCGGTGTAGCGTCGCACCGTTTTGACATGGATCTTCCAACCGAAGTCACGCACCATCTGTTGATAGGTTTGCGCCTTTTTTTTGTACTCGATATCCTCGCGAGCCCGTTCGGCATCGAAGGCCATGTAGGTATTGAGTCGCTGCAGGATTCCACCCTCGCGGGCGGCGAAGCGGCGCAGGACATCGTAGCGCATCTGGTAGCCGCCGTTGTAGCGGATATTCTCGGCGTCGACGAAAACGCCGACTCGCAGGCTGGAGCTCATCGATTTATCGTGTTCAATGGTCAATGTTCGGTTGATGTCATGTCATTCGCGAGATCGGCATGTTTCAATGGATGAAAGTCACAATCCGATGACGAGTCAAGAGATGAGGGTCTTCTAGCGTCCAGTGTCTGAGATCGTCTAGACACATGTGAAATGGGGATCCGCGTGGGCCAACGCCAAGGTATGCGCCGACATTGCGTCCGGTGTCGGGCACTCGCGCCTGGCGCTTCGCCCCATCTCGCGGCGTCACGGCCGCGGGATGGGGCGGACGAGGGCCGACTAGCGGTTGGCGCGGTTGTCGATCAGATCATTGACCACGGTCGGATCGGCCAGGGTCGAGGTATCCCCGAGCGAGTCGATCTCGTTGGCCGCGATCTTGCGCAGGATACGGCGCATGATCTTGCCGGAGCGTGTTTTCGGCAGGCTCGGTGCCCACTGGATGATATCGACGATCGCGATCGGGCCGATCTCGCCACGGACCATGGCGACCAGTTCCTTCTTCAGATCGTCGGTCGCTTCGACCCCAGCCATGAGGGTGACATAGGCGTAGATGCCCTGTCCCTTGAGATCGTGTGGATAGCCGACCACCGCCGCCTCGGCGACGTGCGGGTGCAGGACTAGCGCCGACTCGATCTCGGCGGTGCCGAGACGATGGCCAGAGACGTTCAAGACGTCGTCGATGCGTCCGGTGATCCAATAGTAGCCGTCGGCATCACGACGCGCGCCGTCACCCGTGAAGTAGTAGCCAGGGTATTGCTTGAAGTAGGTGTCGATGAAGCGTTGATGATCACCATAGACGGTGCGCATCTGCCCCGGCCAGGGCTGAGCGATCACGAGCGCGCCCTCGCCCGGCCCCTCGATCAGGGTCCCCTCGGCGGGATCGACCAAGGCGGGGACGACGCCGAAGAACGGGATGGTGGCCGATCCCGGCTTCAAGGCCGTAGCGCCTGGCAGTGGGGTGATCAGGTGTCCACCGGTCTCCGTTTGCCACCAGGTGTCGACGATGGGGCAACGCTCCTCGCCGACCACGCGATAGTACCACTCCCAGGCCTCCGGGTTGATCGGCTCGCCGACCGAGCCGAGGATGCGCAGCGACTTGCGCGAGGCCTTCTTCACCGGATCCTCGCCGGCACGCATCAATGAGCGGATCGCGGTGGGGGCCGTGTAGAAGATATTGACCTGATGCTTGTCGACGACGTCCCAGAAACGCGACATGTCCGGGTAGTTGGGGATCCCCTCGAACATGATCGAGGTCGCGCCGTTGGCCAGCGGCCCATAGACGATGTAGGTATGGCCGGTGACCCAGCCCACATCGGCGGTGCACCAGTAGACCTCGCCATCCTGATAGTCGAAGACATACTTGTGGGTCATCGCGGCATACACGAGATAGCCGCCGGTGGTGTGCAGCGCACCCTTCGGCTTGCCCGTCGAGCCCGAGGTATAGAGGACGAACAGCGGATCCTCGGCATCGACCTCGGCCGGCTCGCAGGTGGCGGGTGCCGCGGCGAGCGCTTCGTCGTACCAGACGTCTCGGCCCTCGGTCCAGGCCACGTTACCGCCGGTGCGGCGGACCACGAGCACCGTGTCGACGTTCGGGCATTCCGCGAGGGCGGTGTCGGCATTCTTTTTCAGCGGGATGTGACGTCCACCACGCACGCTCTCATCGGAGGTGATGAGCAGACGGCACTCGGAATCGAGGATGCGATCACGCAGCGAGTCGGGCGAGAAGCCGCCGAAGACGATTGAATGGACGGCGCCGATGCGGCTGCAGGCCAGCATCGCCACCGCGGCCTCCGGGATCATCGGCAGATAGATGCAGACGCGATCGCCATGCTGCACGCCACGCGACTTGAGCACGTTGGCGAGCTTGCAGACCTCCGCATGCAGTTCGCGGTAGGTGATCTTGCGGTCCTCGTTGGGGTCATCGGCCTCCCAGATGATCGCCACCTGGTCGCCGCGGGTCGCGAGATGGCGATCCAGACAGTTGTAGGAGACGTTCAGCTTGCCCCCTTGGAACCACTTGATGTGCAGATCATCGGCCTGGTAGCTATAGTCCATGACCGAGTCCCAGCGCTTGCTCCAGGTCACGAAGGTCTCGGCCTGCTCGGCCCAGAAGCCTTGCGGATCCTCCATGGAGCGCCGATACATGGTGGCATACTGCTCGGCATTGACGTGGGCCTGGCTCGCGATCGCCGCCGGGACTGGGTAGACCTTCTCTTCGGACATGCTGGATGACTCCTGCTCTTTGGTGGCTGGGGGCCAGCGCGAGGGCCTCGTCCGCCGACGGCTGGCATCGCAGAATATACAAGTGTAATCCGTCCCTCTGGGTACATCTAGCCGGATCGCTGATTCGGGCGAGTCAACAGAGGAAATCGCGCAGCGCGAGTCCTCCGCCATTGTCGCGATAAGCGGCCTGGGCGAGGAACAGCTCGGCCGAGGCCAGAGCATCACTCAGCGCGTTGTGTGCGCCATAGCGAGGGAGATTGTACCGATCGCCCAGCGCATGCAGACGCAGATCCGAGGCCTTGAATGGGATCTGGCGGCGCTCGAAGGTTCTCAGCGCCAGCGCTTGGGTATCCACGATCGGCATCATGAGGCCCTGTCGCCAGAGCCGTTTGCAGGCATTGGTGAGGAATCCCTGCTCGATGCGCGCGTGGTGGGCGATCATCACCTTGCCGGTCAGTGCCGCGAGCAACTCCGCGATGACATCGGCGAGCTCGTCACCCTGCGCGGCCTGATCGTCGGTGATCTGATGGATCACGGCCGATGCCTCGGGGATGGATCGGTCGATACGCACCAGCCGATGACGAGCGCTCGACAGGTCGATCGAGATCCCCTCGACGGTGACATAGCCCACGCTGAGGATGAGGTCCTTGTCGATCTCCAGGCCAGTGGTCTCGAGGTCGATGGCCAGATACCGCACCGCGCGATAGTCGGTCTTCGCGGCCGGGAAGGGGTGCGCGAGATAGTCGCGCAGTGCCCCCGGAGGGGTCCGCCGCAGTCGCCAGCGGCGACGCCAGTCGTAGAGTCCTGCCATGGCGCGACCCTAGGTGAAGCGTCCGGTTTGGTAGCGCTGTCCGAGTGACTCCTGCATGGTGTTGATCAGCAGGAAGGCATCCTTGAGATGTCCGCGCTCCAGTGGCGAGAGCTCGTCGGGCGAGACGAAGTTGTCGGCCTGCTGACCATGCGCGAGCTGGTTGGCCTGGTGGCGCATCCGCAGGGTGCCCACGAGCTCCAGGGCGTCGATCAGGTTGGCCGCGCCATCCTGACTCAAGGCACCGTGCGCAGCGGCCGCCTGCAAGCGCTCGATGGTATTGATCTCAGCGAGTCCGGCCGTCAGCACGTAGATGCGCGCCAGATCGACGATCGGCACGATGCCGCGGTGCTTGATATCGAAGGTGTGATCGTGCTCGCCGCCTTGGATGAGCACGATATTGCGGAAAAAACCAAGTGGAGGTCGATACTTGAGTGCGTTCGCCGCCATGTAGGCAATGAAGATGCGGTTCGCCTTCGAGCGCTCCAGGATGCGCTCCTGCAACTCGGCGTAGAGCGCGTTGCGGTCATTGATCGCGCGGAGGTCGAAGAAGACATTGGCGAGCATCAATGACATGGGCTCGGGCTTGAGGATCCAGTTCGTGAAATATTTGTGCCAGATCCGCATGGGTTGGCGCCATTTGGGGTTGGAGGCCATGACATCGCCTGGGCAGTAGATGAATCCGCAGGCATCCAGTCCATCGTTCACCAGCCTGGCCAGTGCGGCGAAATAGGCGTCATCGTCCGGTTTGGCATGGTCGGCGACCAGCAAGGCGTTGTCCTGATCCGAGTGCGACGACTGCTCGCGGCGGGCTTGCGAGCCACCGACGAGCCAGGCGTAGGGTGCCGGCGGGCTGCCGAGATCCGCCTCGGCCAGCTCGAGCAGTCGCACCGTGATGGCATCGGTGATGGCGCTGATGGCCTGTCCGACATGGTTTGCGGTCGCCCCACTATTGATCAGATGGATCTGCAGCTCCGGGATCTTGGCGCTGATCAGACTGAGTGTTTCGACCGAATCGGCGCGGTGGATGTCGCCGACGAGATAGACCGAGTTCGCGCTCTGAAAGCGAGTGAGGTCGGTGGTGGAGATCAGTCCCGCGACGCGGCCACGATCGAGCACCGGGAGATGGTGCACGTTCAACCGGCTCATGGTGATCAGGGCCTGAAACCCGAGCGAGTCGGTCTGCGCGGTGTGGAGCTCGCGGGTCATGATGTCCTGCACGGGTCGATCGGTCGCGAGTCCGGCCGCGACACAGCGATTGCGCAGGTCGCGATCCGTGATCATGCCGGCGAGTTGATCGCCATCCATGATCAGCAGGGACGAGACGCGGTGCTCGGACATGATCCGCGCGGCCTCGCGGATGCTGGTCAGGGGGGACGTCGTGATCGGCGTGCGCTTGATCAGATCTCCGATCTTGACCGTCATGAGCCCGCTGCCGGTTGCCGGGGACTCGACCATGATATCGAGCGCCTTGCGCAGCCGATTCGAGATCGACTGGTCGAAGTGCTCGGCAAAGCCTCGGAATTCCTGGCGAATCCGCTCCAGCTCGGCGCAGGGCAGGGCATAGACGAGGGTGTCCTCCGAGGCGTTGCCCTGGAATGGATCGGGGGTCGTCGCCATGCGGCAGGGCATGTCGCAGAGGTCGCCCTCGGCCAGCTTGCCCACCAGCTCGCCGTGCTTGTCACGCAGCTCGACCGCGCCCTTGCGCAGGATGTAGAGATAGGGTTGATCCGTCTGAGCCGGTGGGAATGGCGAGCCGCGGCGGAAATAACGGACCGAGAGCCGCTTGGGTAGCTGCTCCAGGATCGTCTCGGGTAGTTGATCGAACGGTGGCTGCTTGGCCAGGAAGTCTCGGATCTCGATCAGCTCGATATGCATGAGACGAGCAACTCCTTCTATTCGATCGCGACGAAAAGCCCCGCTGAAGCGGGGCCGATGGACACTCCAGGATGCCCCTGGGCAGTGCCCAGGGGCGGTGGGGAGTTGGCAGTCACGCGCTTCGAGCGTCTGCCGTCCGATGGTCGCCTCAGTGACCGGTTGCGCTGCCCGCGCCGCGCGGGATGCGCACATCCTCGACCAGGTGCTGGATGTGCTCGGGAGGCGGTGCGGCGAACTTGGAGACCACGATGGCGACGATGAAGTTCGCCAGCGCGCCGACCGCGCCGAACGCCTCGGGCGTGATCCCGAAGAACCAGTTCGCGCCCAGACCCAGCTCCGGCATCAGGAACTCCGTCCCCTTGATGAAGAAGATGCCCTTGTGCTGGAACACGTAGAGCAGGGTGACACCGACACCCGCGATCATACCGGCGACCGCGCCCGCGTTGTTCATGCGCTTGGCGAAGATGCCGAGCATGAGGGCGGGGAAGATCGAGGAGGCGGCCAATCCGAAGGCGATCGCCACGGTTCCGGCGGCGAAGCCTGGTGGATTCATGCCGAGATAACCGGCCAATATGATGGCCGCGATCATCGAGAGTCGTCCCGCCATGAGCTCGTTCTTCTCCGAGATCTTGGGCATGAAGACGCCCTTGAGTAGATCGTGCGAGATCGAGGAGGAGATGGCGAGCAACAGACCGGCCGCGGTGGAGAGCGCGGCCGCGAGACCGCCGGCGACCACCAAGGCGATGACCCAGTCGGGCAGCTGGGCGATCTCGGGGTTGGCCAACACCATGATATCGTTGTTGACCGTGACCATCTCATTGCCCTTCCAGCCCCAGGACTGCTCGGCCTTGGCGGCGAAGTCCGCATTGGCGTCGTTGTAGTACTGGATCCGGCCGTCCGCGTTCTTGTCCTCCCACTTGAGCAGGCCGGTGGCCTCCCAACGCTTGAACCACTCGGGACGCTCGTCATAGACCAGGTTGCCCTCGACGCTGCCCACGGGTCCGACCTGGATGGTATCCATCAGATTCAGACGGGCCATCGCCCCGACGGCGGGCGCGGTGGTGTAGAGGATGGCGATGAAGACCAGCGCCCAACCGGCCGAGTAGCGGGCGTCGCGCACCTTGGGCACGGTGAAGAAGCGGATGATGACATGCGGCAGACCCGCCGTGCCGATCATCAGTGACATGGTGTAGACGAACATGTTGAGCGAGCTGCCCATGACCTGGGTGGTGTATTCCTTGAAGCCCAGATCGGTGACGACCTGATCGAGCTTGGCCAGCAGCGACAGACCGCTGGCGACCCCGTCACGCGCATATTCGCTGCCCAGACCGAGCTGCGGGAGCGGGTTGCCGGTCAGATTCAGCGAGATGAAGATCGCCGGGATGGTATAGGCGAAGATCAGCACGACGTACTGGGCGATCTGGGTGTAGGTGATGCCCTTCATCCCGCCCATGATGGCATAGATGGCGACGATGCCCATGCCGGACAGGATCCCCATCTCGTAGGAGACGCCCAGGAAGCGTCCGAAGGCCACCCCGATACCCGTCATCTGACCGATGACATAGGTCACCGAGGCCAGGATGAGACAGATGACGGCCACCACGCGCGCGGTCTGCGAGTAGTAGCGATCCCCGATGAACTCGGGCACCGTGAACTTGCCGAACTTGCGCAGATAGGGTGCCAGGAGCAGGGCGAGCAGCACATAGCCGCCGGTCCAACCCATCAGGAAGACCGATCCGCCGTAACCGCCGAAGGCGATCATGCCGGCCATGGAGATGAAGGAGGCCGCCGACATCCAGTCGGCCGCGGTGGCCATGCCGTTGGCCACGGGGTTGACGCCGCCACCGGCGACATAGAAATCGCCGGTCGTCTTGGCACGCGACCAGATGGCGATGCCGATATAGAGCGCGAAGGTGACGCCGACGATGCTGTAGGTCCAGATCTCGAGTGCAGTCATGATGTGGGCCTCTTATTCCTCGCCGACGTCGAACTTCTGGTCGAGCTTGTTCATCGATGCGGCATAGATGAAGATGAGCGCGACGAAGACATAGATCGAGCCTTGCTGAGCGAACCAGAAGCCGAGCGGATAGCCTCCCAGGGAGAAGGCGTTGAGCGGCTCGACGAGCAGGATGCCGGCGCCGAATGAGACGGCAAACCAGATGATCAGCAGAATCGCCAGGAGACGCAGATTCGCCCCCCAGTATTCCGCGCGTTTTTCAGGGGTCATGGATGCAGTCACTCCTTCACGTTTTATATCGTTTTCTGAATGGATGAGCGGAGGTCGGGTGTCGAGCCGAGACCGCGACCTGAGTGCATCGTCGAGATCCTTGGAATCCGCGCCGCGTGCCCGTAACGGCGAGTGGCCAGGGACATCGAGCGAATTCACGACACTCCCTCCGCGGGCCGCGAGCCGGACTGGCATTCAGTGCGCGCGCGGCTGGCGTCCTTGGACCCATCGCCTGCCTTGCCCTGGTTGATGCGGCAAGACGTCGGCATTCTCTGTTTCTCCGCGCCGCGCTGTCAACGACTACGGGCCGCGAGAAATGCTCGATATTGACGATCACCGATGCTTCCATCGGGATGCGCCGAGGTGCAGAATCGCAGTTGCCAACCATCGCGGGGTTTTTTAACCTGCCCGCTAGTGATTGAGATAACTGGGGTGATCCCGGGGTCGGAACGAAATGCAGTATGTCAGTACGCGTGGTGGGATCGCCTCGGTCGGGTTCGCCGAGGCGGTGATGATGGGCTTGGCGACCGACGGGGGGTTGCTCGTACCAAGCGAGCTGCCCCATGTCACCGCGAAGCGGTTGCGCGCCTGGCCGGCGCTGAGCTTCCAGGAGCTGGCGTTGGAGATCCTCGCGCCCTTCGTCGGCGAGGCGATCCCCACGGACGATCTACGTGCGCTGATCGAGCGTTCCTACGCGACCTTCACCCATCCTCAGGTGACCCCAGTCGTCGAGGTCGATGGCCTGCGGATCCTGGAGCTGTTCCACGGCCCGACGGCCGCCTTCAAGGACGTCGCGCTTCAGCTCCTCGGCAACCTGTTCGAGTATCTCCTGGCGCGCGACGGCGGCGAGATCAACATCTGCGGGGCGACCTCCGGCGACACGGGCTCGGCGGCCATCCATGGCGTGCGCGGCAAGGCTGGGATCAGCATCTTCATGCTGCATCCCAAGGGGCGGGTTTCACCGATCCAGGAACGGCAGATGACGACCGTCCTGGACGCCAATGTGCACAACATCGCCCTACACGGGAGCTTCGACGACGCACAGCGCATCGTCAAGGATCTCTTCAACGATCTGCCATTCAAGACCGAGCTCAGCCTAGGGGCCGTCAACTCGATCAACTGGGCGCGCATTCTGGCGCAGATGGTCTATTATGCCTTTGCTTGGGCGCGAGTCAGCGGTGGGGATCCCGAGCGGCGGCTGAGCTTCTCGGTGCCCACCGGTAACTTCGGCGATGTCTTCGCCGGCTACCTCGCGCGCCGCCTCGGGGTGCCGATCGATCGACTGATCATCGCGACCAATCGCAACGATATCCTGGCGCGCTTCGTCCAGACCGGTGTCTATGAGATCGGCCAGGTCTACCAGACCTTGAGCCCGGCGATGGATATCCAGATCGCCTCGAATTTCGAGCGCTATCTCTATTATTTGCATGATGGTGACGCGCAGGTCGTGTGCAAGCTGCTCGAGACGATGCGACAGACCGGGCGACTCCAGGTCGATCAGCGAATCCATACGCGGGTGCGCGATGACTTCGAGGCCGCCGCGGTCAGCGACGCCGAGACCCTCGAGCAGATCCGTCTCACCTTCGCGCGCAGTGACTATATCCTATGCCCACATACCGCCGTCGGGGTCAAGGCCGGTGGGGCCAGGTCCGACCTGATCTGTCTCGCGACCGCTCATCCGGCCAAGTTCAACGAGTCGATCCAACTCGCCATCGGTCGTGAGGCCCCCTTGCCGCGATCGCTGCAGGGCTTGTTGGACCTGCCGACCCGCTGCGTCGAGCTCGACGCCGATCCCGAATGCATCAAGGCGCACATCCGCTCGACCCTGGCGGGGCGACAGGCCTGATGCTGGCATGTTCCCAATCGAGAACCAGCCGATGACCGAACCCAACCGTTATGTCGAAGTCTTGGATACCACCCTGCGCGATGGCGAGCAGACCCAGGGGGTCTCATTTTCCCCGGACGAGAAGGTCAACCTCGCCAAGGCCTTGCTCGAGTTGGTGCGGGTGGATCGCATCGAGGTGGCTTCAGCGCGTGTCTCTTCGGGGGAGGCGCAGGCCGTGGAGCGGATCATCGACTGGGCCGAGGAGCGCGATCTTGCTGGGCGTGTCGAGGTGCTGGGCTTCGTCGATGGTGGGCGCAGCGTGGACTGGATTCGCGGGGCGGGTGGCCGGGTCATCAACCTGTTGGCCAAGGGCAGCGAGAAGCATTGTCGCTGCCAGCTCGGCAAGACCCTGGAGCAGCATGCGCGGGATGTCCGCGACACGATCGCGCGCGCGCGCGATCACGGCCTGGCGGTCAACCTCTATCTGGAGGACTGGTCCAACGGATATCGCGATCAGCCGGGCTATGTCTACGACCTGGTGGAGCGGCTCGCCGATGCTGGTGTCGGACACTTCATGCTACCCGACACGCTTGGGATCATGACCCCCGAGCGGGTCTTCGACGCGATCACCGACATGGTGCGGCGTTTCCCCGCGGCGCGCTTCGATTTCCACCCGCACAACGATTATGGACTCGCGACCGCCAATGTGATCGCCGCGGCGCGTGCCGGGGTGGCGGCCGTGCACTGCACGGTCAATTGCCTTGGCGAGCGGGCCGGTAACGCCTCGCTTGCCGAGGTCGCGGTCAATCTGCGCGATCAGTTGGATCTGCACACCGGGATCGACGAGACCCATCTGGTGCGCATCAGCGAGCTGGTGGAATATTTTTCCGGCAAGCGAATCGCCGACAATGCCCCCATCGTCGGCGCCGATGTCTTCACCCAGACGGCCGGGATCCATGCCGACGGGGATCGCAAGGCCAGCCTCTATCACACCCGACTCTCGCCCGAGCGTTTCGCGCGCCGACGCAAATACGCGCTCGGCAAGCTCGCCGGTAAGGCCTCGCTCGCCAAGAACCTCGAGCGTCTGGACATCCAACTCTCCGAGGAGAATCAGGCCAAGGTCCTGAAACGGATCGTCGAGCTGGGTGATTCCAAGAAGACCATCACGATCGAGGATCTGCCCTTCATCATTGCCGAGGTGCTCGAGAGCAAGGACTATGATCATGCCGAGCTGCTCGCCTGTTCGGTCTCCTCGGCGCTCGATCTGGAGTCCACGGCCAGCATCAAGCTGCGTCTGATCAACGAGGTCTACACCGCGGTCGGCAGTGGCAATGGCGGATTCGATGCTTTCAACAACGCCTTGGCCAAGGTCGTGCGCAAGCAGGGGCTCACCGTGCCGGAACTGCTCGACTACGAGGTCCGCATCCCCAAGGGTGGGCGTACCGATGCCCTGACCGAATGCAGCATCACCTGGGCGACCGATCAAGGCGAGCTGCGCACGCGCGGCGTCCATGCCAATCAGGTCTTCGCCGCGATCGGCGCGACCCTGCGGATGCTCAACATCATCCTCCATCGCGCCCTTGCCGACCGGGCGGAGGCGGCACGTGCACCGACCGCGGCCTGACGCCGTTCACCACACCCCTTCTTTCATCCTCGGCCGCGCACCATGAACCCCGAGAAGGTCATCTTCGGTTTCTTCATCGTTCTCGCCCTCACCCTGAACTTCGGATTCTTCGTCGGGGAGATCGACAATCCCGCGCATCATCATGTTTGGGAACTGTTCGCGGTCATCCTCGTCAATCTGGTCGCCACCGTGCTGAAGTTCGGTGATCGCAGCCACATGGGTGCCCTGCTGTTGGCGACCAGCCTGGTGGCCATGCTTCAGCTCATCGCCGCCGCCTTGGTCTGGGCGATCGCGGTCCACGCGACAGCGGCCGGCATGACCCCGGATGTCATGGCCAGCATCGTCTCGCTCAGTGGTGGGGCCATGATCGCCAACGTGGTCTCAGTCGTGCTGTTGGTGATCGAGACCTTCACCATTCGGCATTGAGCGACGGGCGTTGGATAACGTCATCTATCTGATCCTGCGGCGCATGCGCCAGCCGCTGCTGGTGCTCATCGGCACCTACGCGGTCGCCATGGCGGGGATGGTCCTGATCCCCGCCCAGGACGAGGCGGGGCAGCCCGTGGCCTTGAGCTTCTTCCACGCCTTCTATTTCGTCAGCTACATGTCGACCACCATCGGGTTTGGCGAGCTTCCCAACGCCTTCACCGATGCGCAGCGCATCTGGGTCGCCTTCGCGGTCTTCGCCACGGTGGCGGTCTGGCTCTATGCGATCGGCACACTGATCGCCTTGTTGCAGGATCAGACCTTCCAACGGGCGATCACCGAGGGACGTTTCCGCCGCCGTGTCCAGCGTCGGCGTGATCCCTTCTATCTCGTCTGCGGCTATGGACAGACCGGAACCGCCTTGGTACGCAGTCTCACCGATCGACATCAGCATGCCGTGGTCATCGACATCGATCAGGCGCGCGTGAACATGCTCAAGCTCGACAGCCTGCGCGAGTATGTCCCGGCATTGTGCGCCGATGCGCGGCGTCCGGAGAGTCTCGATGCCGCTGGATTGCGCCATCCGCTCTGCCAAGGTGTCGTCGCGCTCACCAACGTCAACGAGGCCAATCTCAAGATCGCGATCGCCGCCAAGCTCATGCATCCTCGCATCAGGGTGATCTGTCGGGCCGATTCGCACGACATCGAGGCCAATATGGCCTCATTCGGCACCGATCATATCTATGACCCTTTCGATACCTTCGCCTTGGACATGGCCATCGCCATCCAGGCACCT
This sequence comes from Gammaproteobacteria bacterium, assembly GCA_009929855.1. GTDB lineage: Bacteria > Pseudomonadota > Gammaproteobacteria > Chromatiales > Chromatiaceae > Thiocapsa. Next base: position 39,097 of record RZZN01000003.1, on the reverse strand, counting down.
TGTCTGAGCCTGCTCGAATCCTGGCTGAGCGGCTTCGAAGGTGCGCCACTCGCCGCGCCCATCTATCCACCGGCGCAGGGCCATTGGATCCTCTGCGGCTATGGTCGGTTCGGCAAGGCGATGTATCGGCATCTGCGTGACCAGGGGCTCGACCTGACCGTGATCGAGGCCGCGCCGGAGCAGACCGGCATGCCGTCGGGCCGCGTCATGAAGGGCCGCGGCACCGAGGTGGAAACGCTGGAGGCGGCCGGTATCGAGGACGCTGTCGGCCTGGTTGCCGGGACCGACAACGATGTGAACAATCTCTCGATCATCATGACCGCGTTGGAGCTCAATCGCTCGCTGTTCGTGGTGGCGCGCCAGAATCATGGTCACAATCAGATCCTGTTCGACCGCGTTGGCGCCCAGGTCGTCATGCTGCCGAGCAACATCATCGCCAATCGCATCCACGTGCGCCTGGGGACCCCGCTGCTGTCCGAATTCATGACCTACGCGCGCGACCAGGAGGATGCCTGGGCCTGCGAGCTGGTGAGTCGAATCGCCGCCTTTGCCGATGAGCGCGTCCCCTCGGTCTGGGAGATGCGTGTCGATCGTGCCCAGGCTCCCGCACTGTGCGAGGCGGAGCGTCTTGGTCAGCCGGTCAGCCTCGCTGATCTGTTGCGCGACCCTCGTGAGCGTGCCCAGGCGTTGCCCATCATCGTCCTGCTATTCCAGCAGGGTGATGCGCGCATGCCGCTGCCCGAGCCAAGCCAACATCTGCGCGCGGGCGATCGCCTGCTCCTCTGCGGGCGGGCGGAAGCCCGCCGCCATCTGGCCTGGACCATGCGCGACCCCGCCGTCCTTCACTATGTCCTGACTGGCGAGACTGGTCCAGGCGGTCTGGTCTGGCGTTGGCTGGCGCGCAGGCGCGAGCGTCGGGCGCTCGCCGCGGCGCCGCGACGCTGAAGGTCGCGTCATCGAGCCTCGCATGGTTGCATTTGGGATTGTCGGCGACAATGTCATACTCGCGTGACGTCGACCGCTGCAACGAGGAGAATGTCCATGCACCCGGTAATGACCCGACTCGCCAAGGATCACCTGCGGCTCGTCAAGGTACTCGATCTGTTCGAGACACTGCTGGACCGATTTCACGATGGCACCGAGCCGGACTACCATCTGATGAGCGAGATGCTCGAATACATGGAGGACTATTCCGAGAGTGTCCACCATCCGACCGAGGAGCTGATCTTCGAGCGTGTCTTGGCGAGCGGCTATGAGCGTCGTGACGTGTTCGATGTGTTGATCCGTCAGCATGCCGTGCTCGGTCAGCTCAACAGACGTTTTCGCCAGTCGTTGGACGGTATCCTCCATGAAGCGGTCTTGTTGCGCGAGGATGTCGAGGCGCATGGGCGCGAGCTCATCGCCGCGCTGCGGGCGCATCAGCGGCTCGAGGACGAGGAGGCCTTCCCGATTGCGCTCGAGCGACTGACCGATGACGACTGGATGGCGGTGGAGGCGGCCGCGCCGACGCGAGACGATCCGGTTTTCGGCACCCCGGATCCGGTTCGCTATCATGCGCTCTACGCCTGCTTCGCCTCCGAGGCGCGCGACTGAGTGCCCCGGGTGGATCCGCGTCGATACCCTGGCGACTGGCATCGAGGCGAGGCGCGGCGATCGAGACCCACGGGTCACACAGAGTCGAGATGGCAGTATGAGCTATATCAATACCCCTGATTTTCGCCACGAGACCCCCGAGTGTCTGGGGATCCTGCTCGTCAACCTGGGCACCCCGGATGCCCCGACCGTTGCGGCGGTGCGCCGCTATCTCGCGCAGTTCCTCAGCGATCCGCGGGTCGTGGAGTTCCCGCGCGCGCTCTGGCTGCCGCTCTTGCACGGCGTGATCCTGCGCACCCGCCCGGCGCGCTCGGCGCGGGCCTATCAGAAGGTTTGGCGCGAGGACGGCTCGCCGCTGCTGAGCATCGCCGGGCGTCAAGCCGCGGGTCTGCAGGCATTGCTCGAGCAGCGTTGGGGCGGTCCGGTCAAGGTTGCGCTGGGCATGCGCTACGGCAATCCAGCGATTGCCGCGGCGCTTGACGAGTTGCGCCAAGCCAACGCCCGGCGCCTGCTGGTGCTCCCGCTCTATCCCCAGTACTCGGGCTCGACGACCGCCTCGGTGATCGACGCCGTGATGCGTGAGCTGGCCCGTTGGCGTTGGCTACCCGAGCTGCGCTGGATCAATCAATATCATGACGAGCCGGCCTATCTCGAGGCGATTGCCGCGAGCATTCGCCGTCATTGGGCCGAGCACGGGGTGCCCGAGCGCTTGTTGTTCTCTTTCCACGGGATCCCCAAGGATTATTTCGAGCAGGGTGACCCCTATTTCTGCCAATGTCAGAAGACGGCACGACTGGTCACCGAGCGACTCGGACTCACCCGCGAGCGCTGGGAGCTGACATTCCAGTCGCGGGTCGGTCGCCAGGAGTGGCTGCGGCCCTACACGGACGAGACGCTGCGGCAGTGGGGCGCGGGCGGCGTGCGCTCGGTTCAGGTGATCTCGCCCGGTTTTTCAGCCGATTGTCTCGAGACCATCGAGGAGATCGACGAGGAAAACCGGCACAATTTCCTGGGAGCCGGTGGTGAGCGCTTCAGCTACATCCACTGTTTGAATGATGCCCCGGATCATATCGAGATGATGGCCGGGCTCATCGAGCGTCACTGTGGTGGCTGGCCGGAGCTGGAGCGACCCGCGGCCACCGACGCGGAGCTCGCGGACCGCAGGGAGCGCGCCTTGGCCATGGGGGCGGCTCGCTAGGGCGCCTGTGGATCGGATCCGCCAGGGTCGATCCGCGGCCCTGGCGCGGTGATGCGTCCCCGAGTTGATTCACTATCGACCGGAGTCTCTATGCAGATCCATGCTCGACCGCTCGAGATCAAGTTGCACCAGAAGTCGCGAATCCTGGAGATCGCGTACGACGATGGGGTGAGGTTCAAGCTGCCTTGCGAATATTTGAGGGTCTATTCACCCTCGGCTGAGGTGCGTGGCCATTCGCCGAACACCGCCAAGCTGCAAGTCAAGAAGGAGTCGGTCAACATCTCCGATCTGCAGCCGGTGGGTCAGTATGCCGTCAAGATCATCTTCGACGATGGGCATCGCTCCGGGCTCTATGACTGGCAGTATCTCTACAAGCTGGGGCGTGCCTGGCAGCCGCTCTGGCTGGATTATCTGGAGCGCATCAAGGCCGTCGGCTACCAGCGTGTGGCCGTCGATCCATTCGATGATCTGCAGGCGCGGGGCGAGCGGCCAGTCGAGCGCGCGACCGACGCGCCCCAGGAGACGGCAAGCGTGACGGATCCATGAGCGCGCCTGCCGCCGAAGGTCGTCCAATCCTGGGACTGCCTTTCTGGCGCGGGCCTGTGTCTGATTCGGCTTCTGTCTGGCACCTGGATTGAAGGAGAAGCGCGGCCTGAGCCAACCGACCCTCACGTTGCCGGTTGGCGCAGGCGCGATCCTGACACCTCGCGCAGAGTCCCTCAGCCGCGCCGCCCCGCGACCCGCAGACGCAGTGCGTTGAGCCGAATGAATCCGGTCGCGTCCTTCTGATCATAGGCCCCGGCGTCTTCCTCGAAGGTCGCGATCCGGGTGTCGAACAAGCTGTCGCTGTCGGATTTGCGCCCGACCACCATGACATTGCCCTTGTAGAGACGCAGCCGCACCACACCATTGACCCGCTCCTGGGTGGTATCGATCGCCGCCTGCAGCATCTGCCGCTCGGGCGAGAACCAATAGCCGTTGTAGACCAGGCTGGCATAGCGCGGCATCAGCTCATCCTTCAGATGCGCGGCCTCGCGATCGAGCGTGAGTGATTCCATCGCGCGATGTGCCTTCAGCAGGATGCTCCCGCCGGGGGTTTCATAACAGCCGCGCGACTTCATGCCGACATAGCGGTTTTCGACGATATCGCTGCGGCCGATGCCATTGGCACCACCGATCCGGTTGAGCTCGGCCAGGACCGCTGCCGGGGTCAGGCGCCGTCCATCGATGCCGACGCAGTCACCGCGCTCGAACATCAGCTCGATCAGGGTCGCCTGCTCCGGCGCCTCCTCGGGCGAGACGCTCCAGCGCCACATGTCCGCGCCCGGCTCGACCCAGGGATCCTCCAGGTCATAGCCTTCATAGGAGATGTGCAGCAGGTTGGCGTCCATGGAGTAGGGCGACTTGGTGCCGTCGCGCTTCATCTCCACGGCGATCCCGCGGCTGGCGGCATAGTCCATCAGCTTCTCGCGCGAGAGCAGGTCCCACTCGCGCCAGGGCGCGATGATCTTGATGTTGGGATTCAAGGCATAGGCGGTCAGCTCGAAGCGGACCTGATCGTTGCCCTTGCCGGTGGCGCCATGCGAGATGGCATCGGCGCCGGTCTCGGCCGCGACCTCGATGAGACGCTTGGCGATCAGTGGCCGCGCGATCGAGGTTCCGAGGAGATATTCGCCCTCGTAGATGGCGTTGGCGCGAAACATCGGAAACACGAAGTCGCGCACGAATTCTTCGCGCAGATCCTCGATGTAGATCTCGCGGATTCCGGCCGCTCGAGCCTTTGCGCGTGCCGGCTCGAGCTCCTCGCCCTGACCGATGTCGGCCGTGAAGGTCACGACCTCACAGTCATATTGCTCATGCAGCCACTTGAGGATGACCGAGGTATCCAGGCCACCGGAATAGGCCAGCACCACCTTCTTGATTGCGCCATGCGCCATCGCTCTGCTCCAACTAGGGGGTATGAGATTGCTTGGTGTCGTTGCTCGAGTCCTGATCATCGTCTCGACCCACGGTCGAGTGACCGGCGCTCTCGGGTGTGCCGAGACGCGCGCGCATTGGCCGCACTCCCGCAGACTCGGTGCGCGCGAGTCCGCGCGTACCAGGTTGCCGACGAGTGACAGGATCTGTCATCGAGAGGGATCGAGTGCAGACGCGGAATGAGACCGGACGTCACAGCTGTGCGGGGTGAAGCGGCAGTCATACGGAGTGACGACGATCCGCCTCATCGATCTTGAGGAAAATGGCGTCCCCACGGGGGTTCGAACCCCGGTTACCGCCGTGAAAGGGCGGTGTCCTAGGCCACTAGACGATGGGGACAGTAAGAAAGTCGACGGTTGCCATTCCACCGAGGACGGTCTTGAATTGGTGGAGCCAGGCGGGATCGAACCGCCGACCTCAACACTGCCAGTGTTGCGCTCTCCCAGCTGAGCTATGGCCCCGATGTCTTCGAGAAGCCGGCATATTAACGGCGCAGGGGCTGCTTGTCTAGAGGTGATTGCGTTCTTTGTTGTGCGTGTCTCGACCCCATACTGAGGATGAGTCAGCGAAGCGCTCGATTTTGCGCACTTGTGCCGCGACGACGGGCACGGCATGGTGTCCGACCGATAACCCGACCAACTGTGGAGCTTGTTCACGATGATGCGAATCTTGTTGTTTCTTGCGACGAATGCGGCGATCCTGATCGTCATCAGTGTCGTCTTCAGACTCCTGGGCATCGACGGCCTCCTCCTGGAGAGCGGCGGGCTCGACATGGGCGCGCTCTTGATCATGGCGGCCATCATCGGATTCAGCGGGTCGCTGATCTCGCTGTTCCTCTCCAAGATGATGGCCAAGCGCACCATGGGGGTGCAGATCATCGAGCAGCCGACGACCCCCTTCGAGCGCTGGCTGCTCGAGACCGTTGCCCGCCAATCCGCGCAGGCCGGGATCAAGATGCCAGAGGTCGGCATCTTCGATTCGCCTGATCCCAACGCCTTCGCGACCGGTTGGAATCGCAACGATGCATTGGTCGCGGTCAGCACCGGCCTGCTGCAGCGCATGACCAAGGACGAGGTGGAGGCGGTCATCGGGCATGAGATCAGTCACGTCGCCAACGGCGACATGGTGACCCTCGCCCTGATCCAGGGTGTCGTCAATACCTTCGTCGTCTTCCTCGCGCGCGTCATCGGTCATACGGTCGACCGTGTCGTGTTCAAGAACGAGGAAGGCCATGGCATCGCCTACTTCGTGGTCTCCATCATCGCCGAGATCCTGCTGTCGGTGCTCGCCAGCATGATCGTGATGTGGTTCTCGCGATTTCGCGAGTATCGAGCGGATGCCGGCGGCGCGCGCCTGACCAGTCGCACCCAGATGGCCAATGCGCTGCGTGCCTTGCAACGCGTTCACGAGCCACAGGATCTGCCTGCCGGTGAATTCGCTGCCTTTGGGATCTCGGGCAGGATCGGCGATGGTCTGAAGTTGCTGTTCGCGAGTCATCCCCCGCTGGAGAAGCGGATCGCCGCGCTCGAGCAGGCCGACCGCTGAGCGGGTCGCGACTTGGGGTTGGCCCGGCGTCGCCGGGCCTGCCAGGCCGTCCTCGGCCTGGCCTCAGGTGCCCGCGATCCGATCGTAGTAGCGCCCGCGGTAGATCAGACGCGGGCGCTCACCGTCGGTGAAGCCGCTGCGGGTGTGCAGGACATTGTTGCAGATCAGCCCCCATCCGGATTCGAGTCGGGCGCTGAGATGCCAGGGCGAGGGGGTCTCCAGGATCTCCTTGAGACAGGCAACGGCGGCCTCGGTGCGCGGATCCGCGTGCCAGAGGATGTTGCGGGCACGATGCGTATAGCGCATGTGCAGCCGCCCGTCGGCGCGGATCGAGAACACCGGTCCACTCGCCTGCGGACGCTGTTCCTCGCCCGCCACGACATGGGCCGGAATACTCATGCAGTCGGGCTGCATCAGTGCGCGGATATGCTCCGGGTCGCGGTCACGCACCAGCAGATAGGCGATCTCATGGTCGAGTAGCGCGTTGGCGCCGCCGCTTTCGGCCGGGCGCACGCAGTGCAGCACCATGCCATGGATCCAGCACTCGGGGGTGTTGTAATAGCCATCGGTGTGCCAAGCGAGCGGCCGGTTGGTATAGGGGATGAAGTCGCGATGTTGCGTATCGGTTTGAACGGTCAAGGCCGTGATGGCATCCTCGTCAGCCCCCCGGTTGTGGTCGAGCCGACGCAGACCGAAGCGCTCGCCGAGCCGGGTCGGGATCTCCTTGTCGGGATCGTCGCCGGTGTGGCCGGCATAGATCGCCAGATTGGCCCGGCGACAGCGCGCGAGGATGGCCGCGTGCTCGGCATCGCTCAGGTCACGTGGATCACGCACCTCGACGATCAGCTCGGACAGGTCGGTGGGTGCCGCGGCGAGCTTCTGCTCACGCCACCGTTGGTAGCCGTCGGTGTCCTGGAGGTCGAATGGATGGCTCATCGGTTCTTCTCTTGACTGCATTGATCGATTGGATCCTGTGTGGGCGGCCCGCGCGTGTCCGGGTCGCTCGGTGAGGCGAGTCTCAGCGTGGCAGAAAGCCATCCATCCTCAGCCGTTCGATGCTGGTGGCGATGACCTGGCTGATCCGGGTCTCCTCCGAGCTTGGATCCAACAGATCCGAGCGGCTCGACCAGACCAGCGTGCCACGCCGCGCATCATAGAGATTGGTCTCCAGTCGCAGTGCCGGCGAGCTGGCATAGTAGGTCGGTGAGGACAACTCATTGACGACCCGATTGTAGTAAAGGTCGAGACGGCCATGGAGCCGCGGGTTCACATGCGTCGGGCCCTCGTGCTGTTCCGCGCGGGTGAGATGGGTGACGATGACCCCATCGGCCCGCGATCGCTCGACCGCCTTGCGCAAGGTGCTCGACCCGGCAACCTCGGCATCGGAGAGGACGGCATGGGCGGAGCGCGCCTGGATGCCGGTCGCGCGCAGGGCCGTGGCGAAATTGTCCTCATAGACCCGGCGAATCTTGGGATTGGGGGCCACGCCGACGACCAGCAGGTGACGATAGGGGCGTGGTGTCACGCTCGGATCGACCCAGCTCGGGCGTGGCGGGCCGGGTGTGCAGGAGAGTGTCAGGTAAGCGACTAGACCGAGCCAACAGGCTCGCGCGGCAAGGGACATGAACGCACGGCTCCAAGATCGCGGCGAAACGTCAGGATCCGGACTCGCGTCAGCCCGGTCAACCAATCCACAACAGACACATTGTCGTGCGTCCTGGCCGTCGAATCCAGCACGCGGTACCGCGCGCGCCGCGAAGGGGTCTCCGAAACAAATCAGTTCGTGTCCGATGCGTCGGGCGGGCCATCCTTGGCGTATTCGAAGGCGTCCGAGAAGAGCTGATCGAGCGGTAGGCCGTGCGCCTGGAAGGCGCTGCGCGCGGACGCCACCATGGCGGGCGGTCCGCTGACATAGACGTCGAATCCGCGCAGGTCCGGGTGGTCCTCGATGACTGCTGCGTGTACGTATCCGGTGCGCCCAGTCCAGTCCTGATCAGGCTCCGAGAGTACTGGCACATAATCGAAGGTGTCGAGCGTCTCCGCCCAATGCTCGACCAGCGCGCGCAGATAGAGATCGCGCCGCGAGCGCACGCCCCAATAGAGCCGGATGGGACGCGTGAGACCGCTTTGGATCGCCTGCTCGATCATGCCCTTGAGCGGCGCGAACCCGGTTCCACCCCCAAGCAGGATGATCGGCCGTGGCGAATCCTCGCGCAGCACGAAGACGCCGAGCGGTCCACGGATGCGCAGGATGGCCTTCTCCGGCAAGGTCTCGAAGACATGGGTCGTGAGCTCGCCGCCTCGCACACGCCGGATGTGGAGCTCGATCTGATGGTCGTCACGGGGTGCGTTGGCGATCGAGAAGGCGCGCCGGCGTCCGTCACGCAGGATGAGCTCCAGATACTGACCCGCCTGGAACGACAGGCACTGCTGCTCGGGAAGTCTCAGGAAGAGCCGCAGCACATCATGGTTGAGACGCTCCTTCTTGACGACACGACAGGGCAATGTCCGCACGTCCACGGGTGCCACGCTCACGCATGCGCGTACCTCGATGAGGAGGTCCGAGCGGGCCACGGCCTGGCAGGTGAGACAGGTCTCGGGGGCCTGACCAGCGAGCGCCTCGGGGATGCCTGCAGGGTAGTCGACCTGGCCATGCAGGAGACGCGCGGCGCAGGATCCGCAGCGACCGTCCCGACAGCCGTAGGGGAGGGTGATCCCGTGTCGCAGGGCCCCGGCGAGCAGGGTCTCATCCGGCGCGACCTCGAATGACTGCCCGCCCGGCTGGGTGCGTATCTTGAAACTCATGTCTCTCCTGACCAATTCAATGCTCGAGCTCGGCCATGTCGGCGTGATGCCATGTTTCAGGCGGGATCCAATGAGTAGCATACTGATCGTTGGTTGCGGATATGTGGGCACGCGACTCGCGCGCCAATACCTCGAGCAAGGCCAGAAGGTGCTGGGACTCACGCGCAGCGCCGCGGGTCTGGCGCGCCTCGAGGCGGCCGCCATCGCGGGTGTGCGTCGTGATCTGGCCAGCGATCCACTGGACGATCTACCTTGGGCCGATTCACTGGTCGTACACTGCGCGCCGCCGCCGGCAAGCGGCGTCGAGGATCCTTTGACCCGGCGGCTCGTCGAGACCTTCGCCGCGACCGGCTCGCCCCGGCGCATCCTCTACCTGAGCACCAGTGGGGTCTATGGCGATTGCGCTGGGCGCTGGATCGACGAGAGCCATGCCGTGCGCCCGACCGCGGAGCGCTCACGGCGCCGCTGGGACGCCGAGGAGACCTTGCGGCGCTGGAGTCATGCAAGCGGGCGTGAGCTCGTGATCCTGCGCGTGGCCGGAATCTACGGACCCGACCGGTTGCCGCTCGCGCGCATCCGTGCCGCTGCCCCAATGGTGCGCCCGGAGCAGTCGCCATACACCAACAGAATCCATGTCGATGATCTCGTCACGCTCTGCCAGGTGGCGATGGAGCGGGCCCCTGGCGGTGCCGTCTACAACGCCTGTGATGGCGCTCCGAGCACCATGACCGAGTACTTTCAGGCAGTGGCGGCGGCGGCCGGGCTTCCGGGGCCGCCATTGATCAGCCTGGAGGAGGCTGGATCACGCTTGTCGGAGGGCATGTTGTCCTATCTGAGTGAATCACGCCGTCTGCGCAACGACCGAATGCGCACCGAGCTGGGCATCGCCCTGCGCTATCCCACGCTCGCCGATGGTCTGCGCGCGATCCTTGGGGCAGAGGGTGCCAGCGTTCCATCGAGCTGATTTGGCGTATATGATGAGTCGCAATCGATCAGTGCGAGCCAAGTCTGTCGCTGGAACGCGGCGACAGTATTGGCGGTCGCGCCGATCGCATTGCCGCGAGCGCTCCAGTGGGCGCTCAATGCGGAGCAACCGACGAGGTGATTAGGAATGACTCAAACCGAGCGAAGGCTTCCCGTCATGCTGGCGAGCGCGCTGGCTGGGCTGCTCATCGTGGCGCCCGCGCAGGCGCTGCAAGAAGAGGATTTCGATTATGACTCCACGCGCAGCCTCTACCGGGTGTGCGCCGCCGAGCCGGGTGTCGAGGGCCATCTGATCGCGGCCTTCGCCTGTCGGGCCTTTCTCGAGGCCACGGTCCAATATCATGACGCGGTCACCGATGACCGTGCCATGCGTCAGCTCATCTGCTACCCACGGGGTGCGACCATCGCCGATGCACAGGCGGCCTTCGTCGATTGGGCGCGGGCCAATGCCGAGAATGCCGACTTGATGGCTGAGCTGCCAGTCAAGGGTGTCGTTCGCGCGCTGGCGGCCAAGTATCCCTGCAAGGAGCGCTGAGTGTCGCGGTCATGTGTTGGACACGGACGCGTCTGAGGAGTTTTCTGACGTGTGCTGACGAGCTGGCTTGTGTGTTGGCCGCTCGTGAGCCTTCACTCGAGAACAACGCACACAGGCACGAGAGAGAGCGATGAGGATCTATGTCGGAAACCTGCCTTACAGCGTGACGGATGACGAATTGCGCAAGATCTTCGGCGCATTTGGCGAGATCGCCTCGGCGGAGGTGATCAAGGATCAATTCTCCGGTCAGTCCAAGGGGTTCGGCTTTGTCGACATGCCGCTGGACGCGGCGGCGGATGCCGCGATCAAGGCGCTGCACGAGTCCGATCTGAGTGGGCGTCGCTTGACCGTCAATGAGGCGCGGCCGCGCGGCGAGCGTCCTCGCGGAGGTGGTGGCGGACGCTACTGACGCGGGGAGAGCCATCTCGTTGATCCAGTGGTCACAGCCCTGGCCGAGTGTTCAGCCACCGGCCGATCCGCCGCGCCAATCCAACTGAGTCGGCCCCGCCCGCCGGGCGGGGCTGGTGCACGCTCAGCCTCAGCCAACCCTGAAGGTCCCAGCAGGGCGCGACAGATCAGGACGAGGCCGGCGCGATGCCGAGCTGCGCCCAGATCGCATCGACTCGCTCGCGCACCGCAGGATCCATCTGGATCGGCACACCCCATTCGCGCGTGGTCTCACCGGCCCATTTGTTGGTCGCGTCGAAACCGATCTTGGAACCGAGACCCGAGACCGGCGAGGCAAAGTCGAGATAATCGATCGGTGTCTGCTCGATCAGCAGCGTATCGCGCGCTGGATCCATCCGGGTGGTCATGGCCCAGATGACGTCCTGCCAGTTGCGCGTGCAGATGTCGTCATCGACCACGATGACGAACTTGGTATACATGAATTGGCGTAGGAAGGACCAAACCCCCATCATCACGCGCTTGGCGTGTCCCGGGTATTGCTTTTTCATGCTCACGATCGCGAGCCGGTAGGAGCAGCCCTCCGGCGGCAGATAGAAATCCTCGATCTCGGGGAATTGCTTCTTCAGGATGGGGACGAACACCTCGTTCAGGGCCACCCCGAGGATCGCCGGCTCGTCGGGTGGGCGGCCCGTGTAGGTGCTGTGATAGATGGGGTCTTGGCGCTGGGTGATGCGCGCGATCGTCAAGACCGGGAACTGATCGACCTCGTTATAATAGCCCGTGTGGTCGCCGAAAGGCCCTTCGAGCGCGCGATCATCCGGATGGATGTGTCCCTCGAGGACGATCTCGGCGCGTGCCGGAACCTGAAGGTCGGACTCTCGGCAGGTCGCCAGCTCGGTCCGACTCCCACGCAGTAGACCAGCGAAGGCATACTCGGACAGGGTGTCCGGGATCGGTGTCACCGCACCCAGGATGGTCGCCGGATCGGCGCCGAGCGCCACGCTCACCGGGAAGGGCCGACCGGGATGGACACGTTGCCAGTCCCGAAAGTCGAGTGCACCGCCGCGGTGGGCGAGCCAGCGCATGATCACCCGATTGCGGCCGATCACCTGCATCCGATAGATGCCGAGATTTTGCCTGGGCTTGTCCGGACCCTTGGTGATGACCAGTCCCCAGGTGATGAGTCGCCCCGCATCCCCTGGCCAACAGTGTTGGATCGGTAGGCGCCCCAGGTCGACCTGCTCGCCGCTGAGCTCGACCTCCTGGCAAGGTGCGTTGCGCCTCACCTTCGGGGCCATATCCAGCACCTTCTTGAAGATCGGCAGCGTCTGCCAGGCCTCTTTCATGCCCTTCGGTGGGTCGGGCTCCTTCAGGAAGGCCAACAGCCGACCGATCTCGCGCAACGCCTCGACCGACTCCTCGCCCATGCCAAGCGCGACCCGCCGGGTCGTCCCGAACAGATTGCCCAGCAAGGGGATCCGCGAGCCTTTCGGGCGCTCGAACAGGAGCGCGGGTCCGCCGGCGCGCAGTGTGCGGTCGCAGATCTCGGTGATCTCCAGATAGGGGTCGACCTCGACCTGAATCCGTTTGAGCTCGCCGATCTGCTCCAGTTGCGCGATGAAGTCGCGCAGATCTTGGTAGCGCATGGCTCAGGCCGCGATGCCCGAGTGACGCAGGAGGGCGTCGGTCTGCGGCTGGCGTCCACGGAACCTCACGTAGAGCACCATGGCGTCCTCGGAGCCCCCCTTCTCCAGGATGTTCTCGCGGAAGGCCTGTCCGGCCGCGGGGTCGAAGACGCCACGCTCCTCGAACAGCGAGAAGGCATCGGCCGACAGCACCTCGGCCCACTTGTAGCTGTAATAGCCGGCCGCGTAGCCACCCGCGAAGATGTGTGAAAAGCCATGGGCAAAGCGATGAAAGGCGGGTGGACGGATCACCGCGACCTGCTCGCGCACCTGCTCGAGGATGTCGTAGACGCGGCCGCCGAGCGCCGGATCATAGTCCAGGTGTAGGCGGAAATCGAACATCGCGAATTCGAGCTGACGCACCATCTGCATCGCCGATTGGAAGTTCTTGGCCGCGATCATCCGCGTGTAGAGCCTGTCCGGGAGCGGCTCGCCAGTCTGCCAATGGGCGGCGAAGAGGTCGAGCGAGGCGCGCTCCCAACACCAGTTCTCCATGAATTGACTCGGTAGCTCGACGGCGTCCCAAGGGACCCCATTGATGCCGGCCACCCCGGGATAATCGATGGTGGTGAGCAGGTGATGCAGACCATGGCCGAACTCGTGGAAGAGTGTCTGGACCTCCTGATGGGTGAGCAGTGAGGGCTTGTCGCCCACCGGCGGGCTGAAGTTGCAGACCAGATAGGCGACTGGGATCTGATCGCAGCGGCTGGTGTGCATGCGGTTGACGCAAACATCCATCCAGGCCCCGCCACGCTTGTTCGCGCGTGCATAGGGGTCGAGATAGAACTGTCCGCGCAGGCTCCCCGAGGCGCCATCGCGGATCTCGAAGAAGCGCACGTGCGGATGATAGGTGTCGAGCTCCTCGACCTCCTGGATGCGCACCCCAAACAGACGCTCGACCACGCCGAAGAGCCCGGTGAGGACGCGCGAGATGGGAAAATAGGGCCGCAGCTCCTCTTGACTGATCTGGTAGCGGTGCAGGCGCAGCTTCTCGGAATAATAGGCGATATCCCAAGGCTCCAAGCGCTCGACCCCATGGTGCTCGCGGGCGAACGCCTCCAACTGCGCAAGCTCGCATCGGGCCTGCTCGAGCGAGCGTTCGGCCAGGTCGGCGAGGAAGGCCATGACCTCCTGCGGGGAGCTGGCCATCTTGGTGGCCAGCGAGCGCTCGGCATAATTGGCGAAGCCAAGCAAGCGCGCCAGCTCGTGACGCAAGGCCAGGATCTGCTCCATGATCTCGCCGTTGTCCCAACGCCCGGCATGGGGGCCCTGATCGGAGGCGCGCGTGCCATAGGCCTCGTAGAGCTCACGGCGCAGATCCTGATCGTCGGCATAGGTCATGACCGGCAGATAGGAGGGCAGATCGAGCGTGAATCGCCATCCGCTCAGGCCCTGTTGCTCGGCTGACTGACGCGCCAGCTCGCGGGCCGACTCGGGCAGACCGGCGAGCGCTGATGGATCATCGAGGTGCTTGCTCCAGGCATTGGTGGCGTCGAGCAGGTTCTCGGAATAGGTGCTGGTGAGCCGCGAGAGCTCCTGGGTGATCTCCTTGTAGCGCGCCTTTTTCTCGGTGGGCAGATCCACCCCGGAGAGATGGAAATCACGCAGTGCGTTCTCCAGGAGCTTGCGCTGGGCCGGATTCAGATGCTCCTGCGCCGCCACCGCTTGATAGGCGCGCATGAGCGACTCGTTCTGACCGACCTCGGTGCCATAGGCGCTGAGCTTGGGCAGACAGGCGTTGTAGGCGGCGCGCAGGGTGTCGCTGTTCATCACCGCGTTGAGATGTCCAACCGGTGACCAGACCCGGTTGAGACGATCATCGACCTCGTCCAGCGGCTCGATGAGCGTCTCCCAGGTCGGCACCGCCACCCCTTCGGTCAGGCGCGCGATGGTTTCGCGACAGTCGGCCAGACAGGCATCGACCGCCGGCTCCACGTGCTCGGGGAGGATCCGGGAGAAGGATGGGAGGGTGGCGGTGTCGAGCAGCGGGTTGTTCATGGCGATCACGACAGGATGGATTCAAGATGAGGATGGTCGAGTCATGTGGTCACCTGGCTAGCGCGGGGTCACTGACCAGGATGCTCGGCTCAATCGGCCTGGAAACCCATGTTTTGCCGAGGCGCAAGATGGCCGCTCAGCGAGCGGATCATGTCGGTCTCGGGACGCGGGCGGAAGGCGAGCGGCACGCACAGATGGAAGCGCCACAGCGCATCGCGATAGCGCTCGCTCGACAGTTCGGAGATCGGCTGCCACTCGGAGTCCGCGAGCGTCTCGAAGCGGCCTTCGAGACCGATGGCGAAGAGCTTGTAGGCCCCTCGCGGCGTGCAGCGAATGCCCTCGACCGAGACATTGCTCGCGCCACCCGGGGCGCGTGCCACCAGGGTGTAGCGGACGACGCCGTCGCTGCCGACGCGCAGGTGGCGCCCATCGATGAAATAACGCAGCGATGACCGCGGGCCATCGAGCACCAGCTCCACCAGGTCGGCCTCGCTCGGCCATGGCGGCAGCTGGGTCGGCGCCTCCTGCCAGGGTGCGCCCGGTCGCACGCTCGCGGGCACGGGTGGCTCGGCATCGGGCACGAAGGCATTGTCGGCGGCCATGGCGGCGGTGCCGAGCCCGAGAATCAGGATGAGGATCGACCTCGGAACAGTATGCTTGCTCATAAGCGGCCATGGTCGGTGCGATCCGGCACAATTGCAATCCCGTCCCCAAGCCGGCAGCCGTTTCCGATTCGCGCCCGCACCCGCCAGTGCGCGCATGTCACGGCCACTCGACTCGCTTGTCTGTGCCAGTCGCCTTCCGGTATGGTCTCTGGATGCGCCTTGAAAAGATCCGACTCGCTGGCTTCAAGTCATTCGTCGACCCCACGACCGTCAATCTGCCGAGCAATCTGGTGGGGGTCGTCGGCCCCAATGGCTGCGGCAAATCCAATGTGATCGACGCGGTGCGCTGGGTCATGGGCGAGAGCTCGGCGAAGCTGCTGCGTGGCGAGTCGATGGCCGATGTCATCTTCAACGGCAGCACCAGTCGTCAGCCGGTCGGCACCGCGAGCATCGAGCTGGTCTTCGACAACAGCGATGGTGGAGCGGGCGGGGCCTACAGCGGCTTCAACCAGATCTCGGTCAGGCGCCAGGTTTCGCGCGATGGTCAGTCGATCTATGCGCTCAATGGCACCCGGTGTCGACGCCGTGACATCCAGGACCTCTTTCTCGGCACGGGTCTGGGTCCACGCTCCTATGCCATCATCGAGCAAGGCATGATCTCGCGGGTCATCGAAGCGCGGCCAGAGGATTTGCGACTCTTTCTGGAGGAGGCCGCGGGGATCTCCAAGTACAAGGAGCGGCGTCGCGAGACCGAGTCGCGGATGCGCGAGACCCGTGCCAACCTGGCCCGGCTCGATGATCTGCGCGAGGAGGTCGGCAAGCAGCTGCAGCACCTGGAGCGTCAGGCCGCCGCCGCCGAGCGCTATCGCCAGCTGAAGGCCGAGGAGCGTCGCTTGGATCTGGAGACGAAGGCGCTGCGCTGGCGTGAGCTCGATACCAGCATCCAGGAGCAAGAGCGCCGCTTGGCCGAGACGCAGCACCAGAGCGCACTGATGAGTGTCCGCCAATCCGAGCTCGAGGCCGAGATCGCAACCACACGCGACCAGTATCAGGAGGCCGCGGAGTCATTCAATGCCATCCAGGGCCGCTTCTACGCGGTCGGCTCGGCGATTGCCCAGGCCGAGCAAGCCATCCAGTTCGCGAGCGAGGAGCGCGGCCGGCGCGAGGGTGAGCTGGTCCGCATGGATCAGGAGATCGCCGAGGTCGAGGACCACCTGGCGCGGGACCAGGACCGCTTGGCCGAGATCGCGGCGGTGCTCGAGCGCGACGAGCCGGCCTTGGTCTCGGCCGATCAGCAGCTGGCCGGGATGCTCGCTGAGCTCGCGCAGGCCGAGGCGCGGCTCGGCGAGTGGGAGCGGCAATGGGATGAGCTGAGCCGCGTGGCCGCCGCGCCGGCCGCGGAGGCGCAGGCGCAGCGCGCTCGAATCAATGCACTCGAGCAGGGACGCGCGCGCGATGAGGAGCGGCAGCGGCGGCTCCAGCACGAGATCGCGCAGCTCGAGGCGCTCGATCTGGACGCACGGATCGGGCCGCTGACCGCGCGCGCGCGCTGGCTGACCCAGGCGGTGGCCGAGCTTGCGGCGCAACGTGAAACGGCGCGCGCGTGCATTGCCGATCTCGATCAACGGCTGGAGGCGAGTGCCGAGGCACGCGATCGCATCCATACCGACCTACAGGAGGCGCGTGGTCGTCTGTCCTCGTTGGCCGCGCTGCAGGAGGCGGCGCTCACCGACATCCCGGGTGCCGACGCGGCCTGGCGCGAGCGTCTCGAGCGCGCCGACGCCCAGCGCCTGATCGAGCGCATCGCGGTGGCGCCGGGCTGGGAGCGCGCACTCGAGGTGCTGCTGGGTGAGACCGTGTCGGCCTGGCTGGTGCGCTCGCTCGAGGAGGTCACGGTCGGCATCCACGAGCTGCCGCCGGGGCTGGTGTTGCTGGAGGCGCACCAGGCCTCCAGCGCGGGCGGGGCGAGCGCCTCGCCGCGCGCTGGGAACGCTCTGCAAGATCCCATCCAGGCGTGCCTGAGTGACTGCGCCGCGCTCGCCACGCTGGTCGGGCGGGTGCGCGCGGTCCCCGATCTCGACACGGCGCTCGCCGAGCGCGCGCGACTCGCCCCGGATGAGCGTCTGGTCACTCCCGCCGGTATCCGGGTCGGGGCGGGTTGGCTGATGGTCCCGCGCCCCGATGCGCACGACGGGGTGATCGCGCGGGCGGAGGCGATCCGCGCGACCACGACGGCGATCGCCGATCTTCAAGCGGTGGCCGCGGGTCTGTCAGCCGAGCAGGAGCACCAGCGCGCGGCCCGGCAGGCGGCGCGGGCGCGGCTGGCCGAGGACGAGCAGCGTCATACCGCGTGCGTGCACGAGTTGGCGACCGTGGAGGCTGAGCTGGCTGGGCTGCGCACGCGCGCCGAGCATCGCCAGGAGCGTCTGGCGGCGTTGTCGGCCGAGCGCGAGGATCTGCTGGGCGATCTGGAGGCGGTGCTCGAGCAGCTCGAGGAGGGGCGTGAGTCACTCCATGAGCGACTCGCCGAAGTGGCGGACCTGGCCGAGCAGCGAGATGCGCTGGCGGTCCGGCGCGAGCAGCTGCGCGAGGCACTCGCCGAGCAGCGCAAGGAGGAGCGCCGCGCGCGTGAGCGGATGCAGGGGCTCAAGGTCAGTGTCGAGTCCAATCGGGCGGCGCGCGCAGCAACGCAGCACAGCCTGGCGCGCATCCAAGCACGTCGAGTGCTGCTGCGCGAGCACCGTGACGCACTGTTGGATGAGTTGGAGGCCAGTGTCGAGCCCTTGGCCGAGCAGCGCGCGCGCTTGGATGAGCAGCTGGCGCGGCGGGTCGAGATCGAGCAGTCGCTGGCGGGCGCGCGCGGGCAGCTCGAGCGCTTGGATGGCGCGGTGCGGGCGCTCGAGCAGACGCGCCATCGTGTCGAGCAGGAGAGCCAAACGAGCCAGCGCGAGCTCGATCGGCAGCGGCTCGAGTGGCAGGAATGTCGGGTGCGACGCCAGACCTTCGCCGAGCAGATCGCCGAGGCCGGGCGTGCGCCCGGCGAGGTGTTGGCGGGGCTGGAGGCGGGTGCCGACCTGGCCCGCTGTCAAGCGGCGCTCGCGCAGACCGCGGCGCGCCTACAGCGTCTTGGGGCGGTCAACTTGGCCGCCGTCGACGAATATCGTCAACAGGCCGATCGTAAGGTCTATCTGGACACGCAACACGATGACATCAGTCGCTCGCTCGAGACCCTGGAACAGGCCATCCGCAAGATCGACCGGGAGACCCGCGGGCGCTTCCGCGAGACCCACGAGCGGGTCAATCAGAGTTTTCAGCAGCTCTTCCCGCGACTCTTCGGCGGCGGTCATGCCAGCCTGGAGCTCACCGACGAAGATCTGTTGGAGACCGGCATCCGGGTGATGGCGAGACCGCCGGGCAAGCGCAACTCGAGCATCCATCTGCTCTCCGGGGGCGAGAAGGCACTCACCGCGGTGGCGCTGGTGTTTGCCATCTTTCAGTTGAACCCAGCACCCTTTTGCTTGCTCGATGAGGTCGACGCGCCCTTGGACGACGCCAACGTGGGGCGCTTTTGCGAGCTGGTGCGCAGCATGTCGGAGCGCGTTCAATTCGTCTTCATCAGTCACAACAAGGTCACGATGGAGATGGCCCATCATCTGCTTGGCGTCACCATGCACGAGCCCGGGGTTTCGCGCCTGGTCTCGGTCGACATGGACGAGGCCACACGCCTGGCGGCGCAGGTCTGAGCGCATCGCCCAATCGTCCGCGCGCTTTGGTGGCGATCGGGGATACAGCTCGATCGCGCGTTGATATACTCCACATAGTCAAGAACGCCAGACCACACTCAAGGTTCGAATGGACGCCACTACCATCCGTATCATCCTGATCATCGTGGGGGCCTTCCTGCTCCTCGCACTCTATCTCTGGGAGCGTCGCCAAGAATCCCTGGAGGATGAGGACAGCGAGGACGAGGCCACGGGCGCGGGTGCGCTTGGCTGGGCCTCGCACGCGCGCGAGGCCGGCCTCGGGGCGATCGCGCGCACCGCTGGTCGATGGGTGGAGCGACGCCCTCAGCCGCGCACCGCCGATCCCGCGCGCAGCCCCGACGAGCCAACCGATCCAACCGAGCGGACCAGCCGCGCGGCGCGCGGCGAGCCGACGGAGCGGGCGGAGCGCGCCGTGGCGTCCTCGCAACGCGCCGAGATCGAGCCCTTGTTGATCCAATTGAGTATCAGCGCGCGTGGTGAGCAATTCAGCGGCGAGAAGTTGCTGGATGCGGCCGAGTCCTGCGGGCTGCGCCCTGGACGCATGGACATCTTCCACTGTCTGGATGAGTTCGCCGACGACACGCGCATCTATTTCAGCATGGCCAACATGGTCAAGCCGGGGACCTTTCCCTTTGGCGCAATGGACGCCTTCGCCACACCGGGGCTGATGCTGTTCGCTCAGCTCGATGGTCGGCCCGAGGATGTGACCATCCTCGAGGAGATGATCGCCACGGCGCGCAAGCTGGCCGAAGAGCTCGACGGCGAAGTCCTCGATGACACGCGCCGCCCACTGACCGTGCGCAAGGAGGAGGTCCTGCGCGAGGCCGTGCTCGAGAACGAGCGGCGCTGGATCAAGGCGGCACGGCATTGAGTGTCCCGCTCGCCGCCCGTGAGCGCGTCGAGCGCCTGCGCGAGGAGATTCGCGAGCACAACCATCGATACTATGTCCTCGACGATCCGCTGATCCCGGATGCCGAATTCGACCGACTGGTCGCCGAGCTGTCCGCACTCGAGCGCGACCATCCCGAGCTCCTGACCCCGGATTCACCGACCCAGCGGGTCGGTGCGGCCCCGCTCGCGAGCTTCGCGACCGTGCGTCATCGCGTCCCCATGATCTCGTTGGCCAACGCGATGAGCGATGAGGCGCTGGCACGCTTCCATGAGCAGATCCTGGCTGATTTTCCCGATCGAGCGACAATCCACTATACCGCCGAGCCCAAGCTCGATGGTCTGGCGGTGAGTCTGCGCTATGCGGATGGGCGTCTCATCCAGGCCGCGACACGGGGCGATGGGGCGAGCGGAGAGGACGTGACGCAGAACGTGCGCACCATCGGGGGGATCCCGCTGCGGCTGCGCGGATCTGACGTCCCCGCCGTGCTGGAGGTGCGCGGCGAGGTCTATATGACGCGCGCGGGCTTCGCGCGGCTCAATGCCGAGGCCAGTCGGCGCGGTGAGCGTGGTTTCGCCAATCCGCGCAATGCCGCCGCCGGCAGTCTGCGCCAGCTCGATCCGCGGGTGAGCGCGAGTCGCCCGCTGCGCTTCTGCGCCTACGGTTGGGGCGAGCTGGAGGGCGATCCGGGCGAGAGCCAATATCGGATGTTGCAGCGACTCGCCGGCTGGGGTGTCCCGATCTCGCGTGAATTGTCCCGAGTGGAGGGATTGGACGGCTGTCGGCGCTATTTCGACGCGCTTGCGCAACGTCGCGATGCACTCCCGTTCGACATCGATGGTGTGGTGTTCAAGCTCGATCGGATCGCCGATCAGGCCAGTCTTGGCGCGACCAGTCATCACCCACGATGGGCGATCGCGCGCAAGTTTCCGGCTCAGGAGGAGCTGACGCTGGTGGAGTCGATCGAATTCCAGGTCGGGCGCACCGGTGCCGTGACTCCAGTGGCACGGCTCACCCCGGTGTCCGTGGGTGGGGTCACGGTGTCCAACGCGACCCTGCACAACATCGACGAGGTCCGGCGCAAGGATGTGCGAGTCGGTGATACGGTCATCGTCCGGCGGGCCGGCGACGTGATCCCCGAGGTGGTGAGCGTCGTCCTGTCGCGGCGTCCCGCGCAGACGCGATCCGTGGATCTGCCGAGCCATTGTCCAGTGTGTGGCGCGGATGTCATCCGCCCGCCAGGGGAGGTGGTGGCCCGTTGCAGTGGGGGGCTCTATTGTCCAGCGCAGCGCAAGCAAGCGATCAGACATTTTGCATCGCGACGGGCCATGGACATCGAAGGGCTCGGTGACAAGCTCATCGAGCAGCTGGTCGATCAGGGATGGGTGCGCCAGCCCGCCGATCTCTACCACTTGAGCGTCGCGCGACTCGCCGGCCTGGAGCGTATGGGCGAGCGATCCGCGACCAATCTGGTCGATGCTCTGGAGCGCAGCAAGTCGACGACACTGGCGCGTTTCATCCATGCGCTCGGGATCCCCAACGTGGGCGAGACCACGGCGCGGGCCTTGGCGGAGACCTTCGGTGAGCTTGCCGCGCTGTTGGATGCGCGCACCCCGGAGCAGCTGCTGGCATGCGAGATCAAGGGCGTGGGACCGATCATCGCGGCCGAGATCGCAGGCTTCCTCGCTCAGCCGGACAACCGCGCGGCGATCGCGCGGCTCATCGACGCTGGGGTGCATTGGCCAGCCGCCGCGGTGAGTGAGGCGACGAGTCCGATCCAGCCGCTCGCCGGCACGCTCATCGTCATCACCGGGAGCCTGAGTCGACCCCGTGATGAGATCGCCGCCTGGTTGCAGTCGCTTGGCGCCAAGGTCACGGGAAGTGTCTCACGCAAGACCGACTATCTCTTGGCGGGTGAGTCGGCAGGCTCCAAGCTCGCGACGGCGCGCACGTTTGGTGTCGAGATCATCGATGAAAGGGGTCTGCAGGCACTCATCGATGCATCACACGGCGAGGCGCCAGCGAACGCATGAGTTGACCGACGCGCAAACATCGAGTCCAATCAGACTCACCCCCTCTTGGCGACACGCGTTGCAACCATTGCCCCAGCGCGAGGGGATCACCCAGTCTAGGGAGCCTCGACATGAACGAGCTCGACACAGAGCAGCGGATCCTGATCGCGATGCGCCATACCCTGGCCGCCATCATCAAGGACGTGACACCGCCGCCCGGGATGCGTCACCCACTCTCGGCCACCACCATCGAAGACGTGCGTCAGTGTCTGGCCTTGATCGCCGCGCGGGAGAAGGCGCTCGCCGATCGGCAAGGGCGCGGTGGCGAGCGGCCCTACTATACCGATCAGCCGCAGAACGCAACGGTTGTGCCGATCGACGGGATCAAGACCCGAAAGGAGTGATGCCATGGGAGCGGGAGTGCTGAGCCAAAGTGCCATGCCGAGGCGGCGCTTGATCATGAATCTCGCCTTGGCGTGGGCCACGGCGGGGACCAGTCAGGCCTTGTCGATCACGGCGGCGTCGGCCATGACTGGAGCGGACTGGTCGTACGAGGGGCAGAGTGGGCCGGGACACTGGGGATCGCTCGATCCGGCCTATCAGACCTGTCTCGCTGGGGCGCAGCAGTCGCCGATCGATCTCACGGAGGCCCAGCGTTCCGCCCATGTCCCACTCATGTTCCGCTATCGCTCGCAGCCGTTCGAAGCGGAGAATACCGGGCGTGGTGTTCGGTTACTCTCCCCCCCGGGCAGCGCACTGCTGATCCGCGGACAGGCCCATGAACTGCGCGAGGTCAGCTTCCATGTGCCGGGCGAGCATCGGTGGCGTGGCGCCGCCGCGGATGGAGAGATCCATCTGCTGCATGGCGACATGCAAGGCGGCCTGCTCGCGGTGGCGATCCCATTGCGAGTGGGTGAGCGCGAGAATCTGATCCTCGAGCGCATCCTGGAGTATCTGCCGATGCGCCCGGGTGAGCGGGTCAGACAGCGTCAGGTCGGCATCAATCCGCTATTCCTCGTGCCGACTGATCGCAGCTATTTTCGCTACACCGGATCGCTGACCACACCGCCATGCAGCGAGCCAGTCGTCTGGCTGGTCTTTCGCGATGCACTCGAGGTCAGCGCGGCACAGATCCAACGCATCGCAATGGCCACTGGCATGAATGCACGGCCGCTGCAACCGCTCAACGGCCGACCGGTCTTCTCGCTGTTTCGCAACTGAGCGTATCCGCCCGAGGGGCGAGCGGCCGCTCGCCCCCAAGTCGCAGGTGATGACCGTTACTCGGTCGCCTCCTCCTTGGGCGAGACCCTCACGATCTCCTCGTTCAGATCGACCAGGGCGTTTTCGCGCAGCTCAGCGATCTTCTTCGAGATCTTGTCACGCTGCAGGATGGCGGTGAGCTGTGCCTTGGCATCCTCGAAGGAGGGCGGCTCGCTCTTGCGCGAATCCTGAAGTTGGATGACATGCCAGCCGAATTGGGTCTGGACTGGCGCCTTCGTGTAGGTCCCGACCTCCATCGTGGTGACGGCCGCGCCGAAGGGCGCGACCATCTGACCCGCGTCGAACCAGTCGAGCTCTCCCCCGCTCTTGGCGGTGGGGCCGAGCGAGCTCTTGCGGGCAAGCTCACCGAAGTCGGCGCCCTTGTCGAGCTCGGCGATCAGCGCCTTGGCCTCCTCCTCGGACTCGACCAGGATATGCCGGGCCTTGTATTCGGTGCGGCTGGCACTGTCCTTGACCGATTCATAGGCGGTCTTGAGCTCGTCATCGGTCGGCTGTAGCTCCTCGGCCAGCGCGGCGATGACCGCGTTGGCGAGGATCTTCATGCGTTGCAGCTCCAAGGTGAGCGTCACCTCGGGATCCTGCTCGAGACCACGCTTGGCGCCCTCCTGTGAGGTGACCACCAGGCTCATGAAATCATTGAAGGCCTGCTCCTGGAGATCCGGTGAATCTTGGTCCTGGTTCTGCTGGACGCGCTCGGCATAGTAGAGCCTGAAGAGATCGAGCGAATAGGGCGTGCCGTTGATGGTGCCGATGAGCGTTGCGGCCTCCTCCTCGGCGATTGCCGCGGCGGGTGCTGCGATGGCGGCGCACAGGATGATGGCAAGTCTGGTGTTGTGCATGATCATATCAGTGATGGATGGGTTCAGTGGTTTGAGAACACGGCACGGTCAAGTGCGCCCGGTGCTTGCGGGCTGGCCTCGATCGTGCCGAAAACGGATCGAGCGGCTTGATCCTCAG
Organism: Gammaproteobacteria bacterium; assembly: GCA_009929855.1. Lineage (GTDB taxonomy): Bacteria > Pseudomonadota > Gammaproteobacteria > Chromatiales > Chromatiaceae > Thiocapsa. The sequence goes on along the minus strand of RZZN01000003.1, from coordinate 14,861 downwards.
GCCGGGAAGACCTGTTTGAAGGGCCTGACCAGCACCTCTCGATAGACACCGGCCTGCCGATAGGGATCGGCGGCGGCCCACTGCTCGGCCGCCTCCAGGTCATCGAATTCGGCGACGATCAGAGAGCCGGTGAAGCCGGCCTCGCCTGGATCTGGGCTGTCGATCGCGGGGTGAGGGCCAGCGAGCACCAACCGGCCAGCCTCCTGCAATGCCTGCAGACGCTCCAGGTGAGCGGGCCGTGCCGCCTGGCGTTGAGGCAGGCTCGCGGGGTGATCGACGGCGATGATGGCGTACAGCATGTCAGTCGGCCTCCTGTGGCCTGGGTTGCTCTGTCATGTGTCTGGAGAGATAGATGGCCTGAGCGATCACGAACGCCAGCGTCATGCCCATCATACCGAAGAGCTTGAAGTTGACCCAACTTTCCTCGCGGGCCTGGGCCTGGGTGCAGAGCGCCAGCAGATCGCCGCTGAACCGCGCGGCGCACTCGGTCAGGTCGACGCTGGCCAGCCCGGATGCCGCAAGCAGTGCCTGCTGGGCACCATGAAAGCCGCTCCAGACATAGACGACGAAGAGATTCACCAAACCCGTGATCACAAAGAAGCCGACCCACATCAGGTTCAACCGGGTCCAGATCACGCGTGGCACCAGGACCGCCCCACCCATCATGCGCTCGATCAAGGAGCGCTCGCCGATCAACTGGCTGGCGAGGAACACCACGGCGAACAACCAGTTGACGATGGTCGGTTTCCACATCACGAAGATCGGGTCTTGGAGCGTGAATGTCAGGCCGCCGAACAGGATCAGCAGGGCCAGGGTCGCCAGATGCAGATTCTCGATATGGCGCCGACGCAGCCAGGACCAGCCGACCAAGGCGGCGGTCGCGACGATGGCCACCCCGGTGGCGACATAGATGCCTGCCAACTGATAGGCGATGAAAAAGAGCAGAACTGGTAAGAAATCGATCAGGAGCTTCATGACAAGATCCGTCCGAGGAGACGCTGACAGGGATGGCGGGAGACCACCCGCGTGGATTGGCCCGAGGGCCGGGTTGCCGTGCTCAGGGTCGACATGATGCCAGGAATCGCGCCTGCTGGCGCGGAAAACCAATAGGTTCGGATTCGATCCGGCCAGGCTGGATCGGCCGTTGCGCTGTCGCGATGCGGGGCATGACCGCAGTCCCTCCCGCGGGCCATTGGGATCCGCTGGACATCCGCTCGCGGGGCTACCATGATGCAGTCTGAAGAGGGTGCTGTTTGTGCCGCCGTGTGGCGGGTTCGATCGAGCGGTGGCGCGCCACCGCGAGGGTACCCTCGCGGGTTTTCTCAATCTGTTGTCTCGAGGGGTCCGATCATGCGCACGGCAACCGCGACATCCCCGAATGGGGTTGCCTCGGCGATCATCCTGATCGTCGACGATACACCGCAGAACCTGACCCTGCTCGGCGAGCTCCTGCAGCCGCTCTACCGCGTGCGGGTGGCCAACTCGGGGGAGCGTGCCTTGCGTGTCGCGGGTAACCAACCCAGGCCGGATCTGGTGCTGCTCGACGTCATGATGCCTGGCATGGACGGTCATGAGGTGTTGCAGCGCATGCGCGCCGACCCCGTCATGCGCGACATCCCGGTGATCTTCATCACCGCGATGGAGGGCAGCGAGAACGAGGAGTATGGACTCTCGCTGGGGGCCGTGGACTATATCACCAAACCCATCAACCCGGCGATCGTGCTCGCGCGCGTCAAGACGCAGCTCGAGCTCAAGGGCGCGCGTGACCGGCTCGCCCACGAGAACGAATGGCTCGAGGCCGAGGTGGCACGACGGATGCGCGAGAACCTCTTGATCCAGGATCTCAGCATCCGCGCCCTGGCCAATCTGGCGGAGGCGCGCGACAACGAGACCGGGCAGCACATCCTGCGGACCCAGGCCTATGTCGAGGTCCTGGCCCGTCATCTGGTGGATCATCCGCGGTTTGCGCCAGCCTTGGCCGGTCAGCGGCTCGAGCTGATCGTCAAGGCCGCTCCATTGCATGACATCGGCAAGGTCGGGATCCCCGACGCCATCCTCCTCAAGCCCGGTCGCCTGAGCGCCGAGGAGCTCACGATCATGAAGACCCATGCCGAGATTGGCGCGACCGCGATCCAGCGCGCGATGCAATACAGCCTGGCCGGGGCGAACGAGGCCGAGACCCAGCAGGTCCCGGAGGCCTTCGCCTTCTTGCAGGTGGCCAGCGAGATCGCCGGCAGCCACCATGAGAAATGGGATGGCTCGGGTTATCCGGCGGGTCTCAGTGGGGACGCCATCCCGGTCTCGGGGCGCCTGATGGCACTGGCCGACGTCTTCGACGCGCTCTTGAATCGGCGCGTCTACAAGCCTGCGATGAGTCTGGAGGAGACCACGCGCATCATCCTCGACGGGCGTGGCAGTCATTTCGACCCCGCCGTGGTGGATGCCTTCATCGCCTGTCGCGATCGCTTCGCCGAGATCGCGGCACGTCATCCGGATCCCGATGCCGCGGTTGAAGCACAGATGTCCAGCTCGGCTGACGCGTCATGCGCGTCCTGACCACCCAAGCCAGCGCGCGACGAGTCCACTGATGAGTCAGGCGCTTGGACGCGCCCGTCTGAGGCGCACCTCGAGCCTGCTGTGGTTGAGCGCGATCGGTGTGCTCGGTCTCGCCTCGATCCTCCTGTTGCGCGTCGACCAACAGCAGACCCTGGTGCAGCAGGCGCGGATCCTGGAGCTGCTCGAGCATGTGCCGCGCCTGGAGCAGGACATGGCGGCCCGGCCGATCCTCGACGCGCTGAGCGAGCGCTTGGTCGAGCAGCAGACACGGCTGGTCGCGCTGGGCGATCGCCAAGTGCTGCGCGGCATCCTCATCTGGTGCCTACTGATGGTGCTCGTGCTGCTCTGGCGCGCGCTGCTCCTGCGTGACGAGGCACCCGGCGACCCGGCCCTGTGTCGCGCGCCTCCTGACCGCTCGGCGCGCGCCGAGCCAGACGTCGCATGCGCGCCGGGATCCCCGCCGCGCGAGCCTGCCGCGCGCGTGCGCCGGGTCCAAGACATCACCGAGCGCAAGCATGTCGAGGAGCAGTTGCGTCGGGCCAAGGAGGCCATCGAGTCGGCGAGCCGCGCCAAGAGCGAGTTCTTGGCCAACATGAGCCATGAGATCCGCACACCGATGAACGCCATCATCGGTCTGACCCATCTGCTCCAGCGCGAGGTCACCGATTCGCCACAGCGTGAGCGACTGGCGAAGATCGCCGACGCCGCCCAACACCTGCTCAATATCATCAACGATATCCTCGATCTATCCAAGATCGAGGCGGGCGCGCTGCAGCTGGAGCCGACTGATTTCGAGCTCGAGCGCATCCTCGACAATGTCAGCATCTTGGTCCGCGAGAAGGCGATCAGCAAGGGCACGGAGATCATCCTGGACATCCGCGGGCTGCCCGCCGTGCTGCATGGTGACGGGGTACGTCTGGGCCAGATCCTGCTCAACTTTCTCAGCAACGCGGTCAAGTTCACCGAAGGCGGCAGCATCCGTCTGAATGCACGCGTGATGGCTGCGGATGCCGCGCGAGTGACGGCACGCTTCGAGGTCATCGACACCGGCATCGGCTTGAGCGCTGAGCAACAGGCGCGCCTATTCCAGGCCTTCGAGCAGGCCGATGCCTCGACGAGGCGTCGCTACGGCGGCAACGGCTTGGGGCTGGCGATCTCGCGTCGTCTCACCGAGCTGATGCATGGACGGATCGGTGTGAGCGGCACGCAAGGTCAGGGCAGCACCTTCTGGATCGAGATCCCGTTCGCGCCCGCGCGCGATCTGCTCGCGCCTCATCGGCACCCTGTCGATGTGCAGGGACGGCGTGTGCTGATCGTCGACGACCTCGCCGCGGCCCGCGAGTCAGTGATCGCCATGCTCGAGCCATTGGGGCTGGTGATGACGAGCGCTGTCGACGGGCCCATGGCACTGGCACTGGTCGACCAGGCCAACGCCGCGGGCGAGCCGTTCGACCTTCTGTTGGTCGATTGGCAGATGCCGGGGCTCGATGGGCTCGCGGTTGGGCAGCGTCTGAGCGCCATGCCCTTGCGTCAACCTCCGGCTCGGCTCTTGCTGAGCGCCTCCGGCGAGCGGCTCGATCGAGCGGTCCTGGACGCGGCCGGCTATTTCGATCTGCTGGCCAAGCCAGTGCTGCCCTCGCGGCTCGCCGAAGCGGTCTGGGCGGCCTTGGCCGGGGAGCGCGCGGATCCGGCCATGCGCATGTTCAGCGAGGCCGAGCGGCAGCTGCGCCAGCGCGGGTCGACGACCATCCTGCTTGCCGAGGGCAATGCGATCGACCAGGTGGTTGCGCAAGCCTTGCTCGAGGGCGTCGGGATCAGGGTCGCGATCGCCGAGGATGGGTCGAGTGCGGTCGAGTGCGCGTGTGCCCGCGACTTCGACCTGATCCTGATGGATCTCCAGATCCCGTTGCTGGGTGGTCTGGAGGCGACCCGGCAGATCCGCGCCTTGCCGCGGCAGGGCGCCACGTCCATCATCGCCATGATGACCAATGCATTGGACGAGGATCGTGAGGCCTGTCTGGCCGCTGGGATGAATGATCATCTGCTCAAGCCGCTCGATCCAGAGGCCTTGTACCGCGTGCTCGCGCACTGGCTGCCCCAGGTTCCCGCGGATGCATCGCGTGCCCATGAGCCTGGCGCGTCGGTGAGCGCCCAGGACGGGGTCACGGTGGACCAGTGGCGGTCTCGGTGCGATCCGGTGCGCCTGGAGCTGCAACGGCTGCGCACGGCGCTCACCCAGGCCCTGGACCCCGTGCAGCCGTTGCCCGAGGACGCGGTGGCGCGCGCTGGATCAGCCGATGGCGCGTCCCTGCATGGTCTCCTCGCGCGACTCGAGGACCGCCTCGATGCTGGCGACATCGAGGCCGCCGCGCTATTCGGCTCCGCGCGAGCCGATCTCGCCGCGGCCTTCGGGCATGCTGGTGTCTGGCGGCTGGCCAAACAGATCGACGACTTTGCCTTCGACGAGGCACTGGAGACCTTGCGCGCGCTCACGCGGGCCCCGCCGTCCGCCTAGCGTCATCGGCGTGATAGAGGCTGCGATGTGTGCATGAATGCGATGAGACAGAAGAACGCCAAGCCGGGTCCATCCGTTGTCCTGAGACTCTTGGCCGCGCTCGTGCTCGTGGCGATCGGCGGGCCGCTGGTCGCGGCGACGTCCACGCCCACGCTGCTGCGGGTCGTCGGCGACAATCACTACCCGCCCTATCTCTTCCTCGATGACGAGGGTCGAGCGACGGGCTATCTGGTCGACATCTGGCGACTCTGGTCCGAGAAGACGGGCATCGAGGTGGAGCTGACGGCGCTGGAATGGGCCGAGGCGCAGCGCCGACTGCTGGCGGGTGAGGCCGATGTCATCGATAACATCTTTCGCACGCCCGAGCGCGAGTCTTTCTATGATTTCAGCGCGCCCTATGCGCGCTTGCCCGTGTCGATCTATCGGGATGTCTCGATCGATGGCATCCATGACCTGCGCGCCTTGCGTGGCTTCAAGGTCGGCGTCATGGCCGGCGATGCCTGCATCGAGTATCTCGAGCGCGCGGGCATCACCGGACTGATCCTGTATCCGACCTACAGCGACCTGATCCGCGGCGCCCTCGCCGAGGAGGTCAAGCTGTTTTGTTTGGACGAGCATCCGGCCAACTACTATCTCTATCGACTGGATGCGCACCAGCGTTTCCAGCAGGCCTTCTCACTCTACGAGGGGCAGTTCCATCGCGCCGTGCGCAAGGGTGATCGCGCGATACTCGAGCTGGTCGCGCAGGGTATGGCCGCGATCAGCGCCGAGGAGGAGGCGGCGATTCGGCGTCAATGGATGAAGCGCGTGATCGACTACGGCCCCTGGGTTCGCGGCTTGGGTCTGGCGACCGCCCTGTTGCTGGCGTTGGGCCTGACACTGGGGACCTGGACCCACATGTTGCGAAAACGTGTGCGAACCCAGACCGAGGAGCTACGCACGGCCCTGCGCGAGGTACAACAGGCGCGGCGGGAGAGCGAGATGGCGCGTGAGCGCCTGGAGCAGGAGGTCGTCGAACGAACCGCCGCGCTGCGCGCCGCGGTCGATGAGCAACAGGTGATTCTCGACACCGCCACCTCAGGCATCGCCCTGATCAAGGATCGCATCCTGATGCGCTGCAATCGCAAGCTCCACGAGATCTTCGGCTGGCCCCAGGGCACCATGGTCGGTCAGCGGACCGCGATCTGGTATCCCGACGAGGCAGCGAATCATGCCGGCGGCGATCCGGTCTATGCACACATCTGGCGCGGCGAGATGCATCGGCGCGAGCAACAGCTGATCCGCCGTGACGGCAGTCTGTTCTGGGCGCGACTGAGTGGCAACGCCATCGACAGCCGCGATCACACCAAGGGCACGGTCTGGGTCATCGACGACATCAGTGCCGAGCATGAGGCGATCGAGCGCATGCGCGAGGCGCGCGCCTTGGCCGAGGAGGCCGCGCGGACCAAGTCTGATTTCTTGGCCAACATGAGTCATGAGGTCCGCACCCCCATGAACACCATCCTCGGCATGACTCATCTGCTGCTCAAGACCGAGCTCAGCGAGCGTCAACAGGGTCATCTGCTCCAGATCCAGGCCGCCGGGGAACGTTTGATGGCGATCATCAATGAGATCCTGGATTTCTCGCGGATCGAGACTGGCAAGCTCAAGGTCTCTCAGCGTCAATTCGTGATCGCCCAGGTGGTCGAGGATGTCGCCGCGCTGATCAGCGGTCCTTGCGTGGCCAAGCGTTTGAATCTGCGAACCTTCGTCGATCCGGCCGTGCCGCGGCGACTGGTCGGCGATCCGCTGCGCCTGCGCCAGATCCTGATCAGCTATGCCAAGAATGCGGTCAAGTTCACCGAGCAGGGCGAGATCAGGATCGAGGCCAGTCTGCTCGCGCGTGATGAGCAGGGTGTGCGCGTGCGTCTGCTCGTGCGCGACACTGGCATCGGCATCGATGAGACCCAGCGCCGGCTCCTGTTCCAGAGCTTTCGTCAGGTCGATGGCTCGACCAAGCGTCGCTATGGCGGGACCGGTCTGGGTCTGGCCTTGGCCCAGCGGCTGGCCGAGCTGATGGGCGGAGAGGTCGGTGTGGCGAGTGAGCCGGGCGTCGGCTCCGAATTTTGGCTGATCGCGCATTTCGGCATCGCCAGCGAGCAGCCCGAGGGGCTCGTCTCCAGCGGACCCCGGGCGCATGCCGAGGGGTCACGTGCGCCGCGGCGCTCACCTGGATCCACGGCATCGACCCGGTCGGATGCGACAGAGGCACAGCCACCTCGCGATGTGCGCGCAGAGGCGAGTCGCAGGCGTCAACTCGCCGAGACCCTCGCGCAACTCACCAGGCAGTTGGCCGATGACGACTTCGAGGCGGTCGACACGCTCGAGATGTCTCGTAACCTATTGATGAATGCGCTCGGCGATCATTACGAGCCGATCGCCAAGGCCGTGCACGGCTACGATTTCAATGCCGCCGCGCGGCAGCTCGAGCAGGTCAGCAGGGCGCTCGGTCTGGGTCTCGGCGACGATACCGGGATCACTTCGAGCTGACCCGCCGGGTGCCAGGCGCGTCCATGCGCCCAGGGGCGTCGACGCCTCACCCAGACCCAGCCCGCCGACCATCCAGCCTGATGGGCGGTCGGGTGCCAGCGCGCAACGGCCGGGCGCGGGACTAGTGGCTGGCCGACAATTTCAGCATAATCCGTCCTGTTCGATCCCGCCATCATCCACCGCACCGGAGTCCAACCCCCATGGTCCAGTCGTCGAATCCGAGTACCAGGCTCGTCGAGCCCGCTACCCTGACCTTGAACGGGCAGAGCCTCAGCCTGCCGGTGGTGGAGGGCAGCGAGGGTGAGCGTGCGATCGACATTTCCAACCTGCGTGCCCAGACCGGTCATATCACGCTGGATCAGGGATATGGCAATACCGGCAGTTGCGAGAGCGCCATCACCTTCATCGACGGTGATCGGGGCATCCTGCGTTACCGGGGCATCCCGATCGAGCAGTTCGCCGATGGTGCGACCTTCATCGAGACCGCCTTGCTCCTGATCTGTGGCCATCTGCCGAGCAACGCTGAATATGATGTCTTCTCCGCCGATCTGACCCGCTTCGCCAATATCGACGAGGGCATGAAGCATCAGTTCGAGGGCTTCCCACGCTCGGCACCACCCATGGCCATCCTGTCGGCCATGATCAATTCGCTCTCCTGTTTCCATCCGGAGCTCCACGAGCTCGATGACGAGACTCAGTTCAGACATGCCGCCGCGCGCCTGATCAGCAAGATCCGCACCATCGCCGCGTATGCCTTCCGTCATTCACGTGGACTGCCCTATATCTACCCGGATCCTTCGCTGCGCTATGTGCCGAACTTTCTGCACATGATGTTCTCGCAGCCCTATAAGCAATACATCTGTCCTGATGTGATCCGCAAGGCGCTCGACCTGGTCCTGATCCTGCATGCCGACCATGAGCAGAATTGCTCGACCTCGACGGTACGGATGGTCGGCTCGAGCGGCGCGAACCTCTTCGCCTCCTGCGCGGCGGGCGTGTGCGCCCTCTGGGGACCCTTGCATGGCGGGGCCAACGTCGAGGTACTCACCATGCTCGAGCAGATCCATCAGGGCAACATCACGCCCGAGGACTATGTGAAGCTCGCCAAGGACAAGGACAGCAAGGTGCGGTTGATGGGTTTCGGACATCGCGTCTACAAAAGCTTCGATCCGCGTGCCCAGCTCTTGCAGAAGGTGGCCGATGAACTGTTGCCATTGATCTCCGGGGATGATCCATTGTTGGAGATCGCGCGCCGACTCGAGGAGATCGCGCTCGAGGATCCGTATTTCGTCGATCGCAAGCTCTATCCGAACGTCGATTTCTATAGCGGGATCATCCTGCGCGCCATCGGGATCCCGACCAACATGTTCACCGTCATCTTCGCGATCGGCAGGCTGCCGGGCTGGATCGCGCATTGGTGGGAGCAGAATCAGACGGCGGGAACCCGCATCGCGCGTCCGCGCCAGATCTACACTGGCCAGACCCAGACCGATTATCTGCCGGTCGATCAACGCGGCTGAGCCGTCACCGCTGCCCCCGCCACGCGGCGCTCGATCGAGCGCCGCGTGGCGGGCGTCCTGGCTCAGTCGAGCGGTTGACGCACGATCGCCATGGCCATTTCGAGCGCTTGCTCGTAGTTGAGTCGCGGATCGACCTGGGTGCGATAGGCGCGCTCCAGATCGATCTCGCCGAGCCCGCGCGCGCCCCCGAGACATTCGGTCACGTCATCGCCGGTCAACTCGAAATGGACGCCACCGAGCCGGCTGCCCTGCGCGCGGTGGATCGCGAAGGCCAGATTGAGCTCGGTGAGGATCTTCTCGAAGCGCCGGGTCTTGTAACCACTGGCCGTGCTCTCGGTGTTGCCGTGCATCGGATCGCAGACCCACAGCACCGGGTTGCCGAGACCCTGGACGGTCTCGATCAGATGCGGCAGCTCACGCTCGATGTGCGCGGCGCCGAAGCGATGGATGAGGACCAGGCGGCCCGGCTCGCGCGCGGGATCGAGTCGTGTGATCAGTGCCTCCAGCCGGGCCGGGGACAGCCCACCGCCGACCTTGATCCCAATCGGATTGACGATCCCGCGCATGAATTCGACATGGGCGCCATCCGGGTCGGCGGTGCGCAGTCCGATCCATGGCAGATGGGCACTGAGATCGAACCAGCCGGGGAAGCGTCTGACCTGGCGCGTCAGGGCCTGCTCGTAGTGCAGATGCAGTGCCTCGTGACTGGTGAAGAATTGCACTCGCCCCAGCTCGCCTGCCTGATCGCAACCGACCACGCGCATGAATCGCAGTGATTCACCGAGCGACTCCACGACCTTGGAATACTCCTGGGCGCTCGGTGAATGGGCCATGAAGGAGAGATCCCAGTTCTCCGGGTGATGCAGATCGGCGAATCCGCCCCCCGACAGTGCCCGGATGAAGTTGAGCGTGAGGGCTGCCCGACCATGGCCAAGCAGAAGTCGGCGCGGGTCCGGGGTGCGCGCCGCGGGGGTGAACTCGGGTCCATTGACCAGATCGCCGCGATAGCTTGGCAGACTGACGTCGCCGCGTGTCTCCAGATCGGCCGAGCGGGGCTTGGTGTACTGCCCGGCGATGCGCCCCACCCGAATGACGCGCTGGCGCAGACCCTGCACCAGCACCAGGCTCATCTGCAGCAGGATCTTGAGCTTGTTGGCGATGATCTCGGCGCGACAGTCGGCGAAGTCCTCGGCGCAGTCACCACCCTGCAGCAGGAAGCCATCACCCATGGCCGCCGCGGCGAGCTGGCGCTTGAGCGCGTGGATCTCCCAGGAGGTGACCAGCGGGGGCAGCTCGCGCAGCTCGCCGAGCGCGGCCTCGAGTGCCGCCACATCGGGATAGATCGGCTGTTGGAGTGCCTGACGCGACCGCCAGGAATCCGGCGACCACTCATCCATCAGAGGTGAGCGCACGCCTGGTTGCTCATGCCGCCGGGCCGATCCCAGCTCACAGGCTCGTGCCCATGTCGGCGCGGAATTTCGCGACCAGACGCTCCTGCCAGTCCGACACCGGGGCCAGACGCCCGTAGAAGAAGCGCAGGATCTCGGGCTCCTCGACGAATTTCAGGCCGCCGATCAGATGGCGATTCTCATGCAGCCAGAGGATGCGGTCGATGGCGTACTTGATCTGCGAGAGCGTGAAGACCCGTCGCGGCAAGGCGAGCCGCAGCAGCTCCATGTTCGAGAAGACCTCGGTGCCGTCGGGTCGACGCTGCTCGGACAGTGTTCCACGCTCCATGCCACGCACGCCGCTGGCGATATAGAGTGCCGCGGCCAGTGCCCCGGCCGGATATTCGCTCTGTGGGATATGATCGACGAACCGCATGGCATCGAGATGACAACCGAGCCCACCGGGCGGGGTGATGACCGGGATCCCGTGTCGCTCGAGCTCATCGACCATGTAGGCGATGAACAATGGACCTTGATTGATCATGTCCTCGTCCATGGTCTCCTCGAGACCGACGGTGAGCGCCTCGATCTCGCGCACCGACATGCCGCCATAGGTCAGGAAGCCCTCATAGAGCGGCACCAGGCCGCGCATGCGCCGATATAGATCCTCGGAGCGCAGGCACATGCCGCCACCGCGCACACAGCCGAGCTTACGGGCCGAGAAATAGATGACATCGCAGAGATCGGCCATGCGGCGGGTGATCTCGCGGATGCTCAGATCCTTGCAGTCATCCTCGCGTGTCTTGATGAAATAGAGGTTGTCGGCCAGTAGGCTGGCATCGAGCACCAGCAGCAGGCCGTGCTCGTCGCAGACCCGGCGCACATCGACGAGGTTTTGCAAGGAGAAGGGTTGGCCGCCGATCAGATTGGTGCCCGCCTCCATGCGCACGAAGGCGATCTTGGCCGGACCATGGTCACGGATGACCGCGTTGAGCTTGCCGATGTCCATGTTGCCCTTGAAGGGGTGGACACTCACGACCTCGAGACCCTCGTCGGCGACCAGCTCCTCGATGCTGCCCCCGTTGAGTGTGATGTGCGCCTTGGTGGTGGTGAAGTGATAGTTCATCGGCACCACCGATCCCGGCGACACCAGCACCTGGGCGAGGATGTTCTCGCAGGCACGACCCTGGTGGGTGGGCAGGATGTAGTGCATGCCGAAGAGCTCTCGCAGCTTGCTCTCCAGACGGGTATAGGTGGCGCTGCCGGCGTAGCTGTCATCGGCGACCATCATCGCCGCCTGCTGTTGGTCGCTCATGGCATTCACACCGCTGTCGGTGAGCATGTCCATGAAGACCTCGGCGTTCTGCAACAGGAAGGTATTGTTGCCGGCCTCGTTCATGGCCTCCAGACGGCGTTCCACGGGCGGTAGATGCAGCTTCTGGACGATGCGCACCTTGTGCATCTCGAGTGGAATGAATTCGCCCGAGTAGAACTTGACTTCAGCCACGCTAGGATCTCCCCCTCTGATTGAACCGAATCGTGATGCGATGCGGGCAACAACGATATCACTTGGCTCCATCGCGATCCATGCCAAGCGCCCTGCCCGGATCTGGCCGCGTCTCTGGCCGCGCCGCTCGCTTGGCGCGCGCTGGTGTGAACGCGCGCGCCGCGGACTGCCCACACGCGATAGTCTAGACGCGTTTCTCACCACACGGCAGATAGCCGGTGATTGGCTCGGGCGTGCGCTTGAGCGCCTCGCGCAGGGTGTCGCAGACCGTCTTGAGCACCTTGACCCGGGCGAAGGGTTTGTCATTGCCCTCGACCAGTGTCCAGGGGGCATAGCGGGTGCTGGTGCGCACGATCATCTCGTTGATGGCCTCTCTGTAGTGTGGCCATTTCTCGCGGTTGCGCCAGTCCTCATCGGTGATCTTGTAGCGCTTGTAGGGGGTCGCCTCGCGATCCTTGAAGCGCTTGAGCTGCTCCTCATCGCTGATCTGGACCCAGAACTTGAGCATCACGATGCCGCTTTCGACCAGTTGTTCCTCGAAGCGGTTGATCTCCGCGTAGGCACGGCGCCACTCCGGATGGCTGGCGAAGCCCTCGACACGCTCGACCAGGATGCGGCCGTACCAGGAACGGTCGTAGAGTGTCATGAAGCCCGCGCGGGGGACATGACGCCAGAAGCGCCAGAGATAATGATGGGCCTTCTCCTCGTCGGTCGGTGCGGCGATCGGGATGGTCCGGTAGAGGCGCGCGTCGACCGCCGTGGTGATGCGCCGGATCGCGCCACCCTTGCCGGCCGCGTCCACCCCTTCGAACACCAGCACGGTGGAGCGCTTTTTGTTGTAGGCGCTCCATGCCAGCTCGTTGATCTCGGATTGCAAGCGTTTCATCTCTTGCTGATAGGTCTCGCGCTCCAGCGCGAGCGAGAGATCGAGCTGATCGATGATGGTGATCTGTGCGCTGGGGCTGTTGGGCAGCTCCGGGGTCCAGACGCGCTCGGGTGCCGGTGTGGCGGCCGCGCTATTCTCGGCCAGACGCGAGCGGATGGCGTGCAGCAGGGTCTTGCCGACGGTCAGATCACGGTAGCGACGGTCCTCGGCCTCGATGAGATACCAGGGACAGCTGCCCTGATCGGTATGACGGATGATCCGCTCGGCGACCTGCTCGAAGGCGGCATACTGCTCGGAGAACTTGCTCTTGTCCGGCAACATCTTCCAGCGGCTCCTGTCGTCGCGCGACAGTTCCTTCAAGCGCGCCTTCTGATTCGGTTCCGAGAGATGGAACCAGAATTTCAGGATGAGCGCGCCGTCCTCGGTGAGCATGCGCTCGAAATCGACGATCCGATTGAGCTCGCCGTCGAGCTCGGCATCGGTGCAATGACCTTTGAAACGATGCTCGATCGGGGTCAGGTACCAGCCGCCGAAGAGGATGGAGATCTCGCCACGCGCCGGCATCGAGCGCCAGAACCGCCAGTAGCGGGGGCGATCGCGCTCCTCGTCTGACTCGTCCCAGAAGGCGAAGGTCTGCACGCCACGGGTATCCAGCCACTCGTTGAGTCGATTGACGACCTCGCCCTTGCCGGCCGCCTCGACCCCTGAGATCAGTACGATCACCGGGACATTTGAGTCTTTCAGATCGCGTTGCGCGGCCAGCAGCTCGGTGCGCAGCTCCTCCTGCTGCTCTCTGAAGTCCTCTTTGCTGACCGTGCGTCCCACCTTGGTTGATTCGAACATGCGTTAACCCCTCTTGTTTTGAGCGACCATCCAATGCGTCATGCGGGCACCGACCGCGGCGTGCCCATCCCTGGGGATATCGTCCGCTCATGCACCGATCAGGGCAAGTCCGGCGAAGATCGGCCAACTGCGGCGATCGGCGCGGCGCCCTGCCGAGCGGCGCGTCGTGCATGGTGGCAGGCCGTCGGATGAGCGGTCACCGAATCGTCAAATCTTGCGGTTAGAGTCGCGCCTCGTTGGCCGGATGCACATCCATATCCGGCCCTGCACGGGTTCAACCGGGGATAGGCCAATGTCTGATTCGCTGCTCCTGATCGAAAAGAAACGTGACACCCTCAAGACAGAGATCCTGGCACTCGGCGAGCGGGTGCATGAGGCATTGACACGCTCGCGCGAGGCCTTGCGTCACGGCGACCTGGATCTGGCGCGCACCATCATCGAGGATGATCTGATCATCAACCGCGAGCGGCGTGCCCTGGAACAGCAAGCCCTGGTGATCTTGGCCGCCTACCGCCCAGCCGGACGCGATCTGCGTCTGATCGGGGCATCCTTGGAGATGGTCGCCGAGATGGAGCGGATTGCCGATTATGCCGCCGATATCGCCCGCTGCTTGCAACGCGCCGCCAGCGCGCCGCATCCCACTGATATGCGTGAACGCATCGCGGCCATCGGTGACCAGGCCACCAGCATGTTCACCCAGGCCATGGAGGCTTATGCCAATGATGCCGATGAGATCAAGGCCCGCGCGACCGCGGCCCGCGACGATGTCGTCGACGGTCTCGAGCAGTCCTTGATGCAGGAGATCCTGACGTGGATGCAGCAGCGACCCAACGAGGCCCGGATCGGACTCGCGCTCTTGGCGGCGGCGCACGACTACGAGCGTGTCGCCGATCGCGCGACCAACATCGCTGAGCTGGTGGTCTATATCGCCACCGGCCGGACACCCGATCTGGATTGACCGGGGCGGCCGCGCCGCGCGACCGATGGCCGACCAAAGCGGTCGCCGAGATCTGCCACTTCCTCACTCGGGGCCTGGAGGCCCCGACTCCTTTGGGCCGTGGGCCTTGAAGGGAGTCGGGGCGTCCTCGCCCCGAGGGAGTAAAGTCCCACCACGGAG
>RZZN01000197.1 GCA_009929855.1 Gammaproteobacteria bacterium | reverse complement strand
CAGAACCCGTGCCGAAGCGCCAGTACCAGCCTGCAGAGTCACAGGCGTACTCAGGCAGAGCAAGCGGCTCAGGGTCGGCAATCAGATCCAGCCGGCCCAGATAACGGGCATACCGCGTGACGTTATAACGGCCGGTGACTTGGATTAGGCCCCGGCCCTTGAACTTCACCCCGTCCCCACGCTGGGTGTTGCCCAGATCTCGCCGGCCCTCGTAGGCCCTGCCCGAGGCGAGTTCCTCGGTGTACTTGCCTTTCCCGGACTCGTGCCCGGTCTGCCCGAGGAAGTGGGCGATGCGCAGCGGCGTGCTGATCGCGTACTTTCCGAGCGTGGCAAAGAGGTGTGGAGCCAGCCTCTCACGAGCCTGCGGGAAGTTGTTCAGCTCGTAGGCCGAGTGCGGCCAGCACCGGATCAGGATGCCGGTGAACTGCCCTTCGTTGAAGACGATCGTTTCGATACTCATTGCTCGAGCTTCCCGATTTTGCGAATGATGTCGGCCTGCTTGCCGGAGAGGAACATCTTCGCGCCGTAGCGCCTGAAGCGCTCCTGCTGCTGCTCCATGAAGTCGATCTCCCATGACGTGCTTGCTTGCAAGCACGCCATATCGATGGCGGCACCTGGATCTTCGAACCAAAAGTCAGCGGTATCATTTTGTACGGGCATCTCAGAATCTCCGAATCGGGATTGAATAGGTGTAGAAGCGCTCGACCAGCAGGTTCGAAAAGTCGTCATCGTTCAGCATGACAGGGGAGAAGACGACGCCTGATTCTTGCAGCAAGGCGTAAGCCAAGGCAATGTCTTGCTCCTGTCGGTCGAAATACTCCTTCGGCGGCAGCGGAGCCACGACTCTGGCGATGCCGGACTGAATCAGCTTCGACGAACACGAGGCACACGGAGGCAGCGGCCAGACGTAGCAGGTCGCTCCTTCGACCGACCTCGTGGCGAATAGCAGGGCATTCTCCTCGCTGTGTATGACGTGCCGGTACTTCACCTCTCGATCGTGCAGCCTATTATCGGCCACGCCTCGCGGCGGGCCGTTGAAGCCTAAAGAGATCACGCGCTGTTTCTCGTCTACGATCGAGCATCCGACTTGAGTAGAAGGATCTTTGCTCCATGTCGAAATGAGTTCGGCCAGCGAAAGGAACCTGTCGTCCCACTTATTCAACTGTTCTTACCATGCATGTAAGCACGGCCCTCGTTGTATTCCGACTTCGCGACGATCGCACCGCCGATGTCATAGCCCTTCGCCCCGCAGTAGTCGAGGATTCTGATGATGCAATCCGCAAGCTCTTCTTCTTCATGGGTATGAGAAGGAATCTTCTCCGACCTGAGGTTGCCGTGGCGAATCGCCTCCACGGCCTCGCTCAGTTCCGAGTGCATGCGGGCAATCGAGGCCTGGTCAAGCGCGAGCTTGAGCTTTTCTCTCATGTCGAAGTCGACAGGCGCGGCGAGCAGATCGCGCTCTGCATCATAGAAACCCTTGCTTCTGGCAATACTGTGAAAGTACTCTGCCAGTTCGTTGATCACGGTGGCGGCTAACTGCATCATTGTTGGTTCTCCAGTTTGTTGAGCGCGTCTTGAATCTTTTCAGGGGTCGGAATACCGACCTCGATCTGCGAGCCCCAAGTATATCCGATAGAGGCTTCGACTTCCATTCCGAACGGCGCTCCTGGGGCTGTGACGCGCATGACGTCGGCAAGCTCCATCGTGTAATCACTCGCCAATTCAATCGGAACCGATGCCGTGACTTCGTCGTAAACGAAGAAGGTCGATTCGAGTTGATACCGCTCGCGCATTTTGCGATCGAACATGCGCTGGCGAATCACCTTTAGAATCTCCGCAGCGCCGGACTGGATCTGGGCATTCGAGAGTTGCCGCTCTTGCCGGCCTGAGAGCTTGCGATCGGACGACCACAGATCAGCGACAGCATGGCGGCGGCTACCGAAGGGCATTTCGATAAAACCTTTCTTCCGAGCCGTCTCTGCGACCTCCTTCTGCCATCTCGGAATCCCCTTGTAGAGGCTGAACAGCGCATCTAGGAGCTGCTCCGCATCGTCCTTCGGGATCTGCAGAGACTCTGCGATGGTGACCGGTGCTGCGCCGTAAATTGCCCCAAAAATCAAGGGCTTAGCGTACTTATTTCCGCGCACTGTCGCATAAGCTTTTGCAATCTCCTTATCCTCTGAGTGGAGGCCGGCCAGGAAATCCTCGTAACTCATCGGCCCGGAGCATGGAATCCCCAATCGTGGCAGGATACGCCATGCAATACCGGAAGCGGTGACGGAATGCAGGTCCTTGCGCGGCGTCTGCATAAACGCATCCATCATGACCGGATCCTTCGACATATAGGCCGCGATCGCCAGCTCCTGCGCTGCTACGTCCATCGAGACGAAGACACGGCCCTCGCCTGCCGGCAGCATGGTCCGGATCGGACCCTTGCTGACCTGCAGGATGTTCGGGCTATTGCCGGCCGGCCGGCGGGTGGCTGTGCCGCAGTTCCTGACCTGCGGGTGGATGCGACCGGTCTCCGGATTTATCCAGTTCGGATATTTCCCGAAGTACAGGGATGCCGCCTGAGACTCTTTGCAGACCACGGCATAGTCCTTCAGGACCGGCATGCGCCAGTCGTTCTCGTCGGTGACGTCGAAGACTAGGGCCGAGGCCACCGCTTTCAGCCCAGTCGCCGGACTCCCCGGCAGGCGCTCCCTCTCTCGCAGCGAGCCTTCGGTCGGCTTGGAGCGACGGCGAATCGGCAACGCCAGCATGCCGTACAGGAAGCTCTGCATCTGCGGCCCACTGCCGAAATTAAGGTCCGTCCCAGAACTCTTGACCTTCTTGGGCAGCATC
>RZZN01000196.1 GCA_009929855.1 Gammaproteobacteria bacterium | reverse complement strand
GATGCAGGTTCCGGCGGGCAGTCCACTGGTCGGCAAGACCATCGAGTCCGCCGGTCTGCGCCAACTGCCCGGACTCTTCCTGATCGAGATCGACCGCGAGGGCGAGATCCTCCCGGCCGTGTCCTCGCAGGCGGTGCTGCGCGACAACGACCGACTGGTCTTCGCCGGAATCCTCGACTCGGTCATGGATCTCCAGCGCACCCGCGGATTGGTGCCCGCCACCGACCAGGTCTTCAAGCTCGACCTGCCGCGCTCCGGGCGTGGCTTCGTCGAGGCGGTGCTCTCCGACACCTGCCCCTTGATCGGCAAGACGGTGCGCGACGGACGCTTTCGCAACCGCTACGACGCCGTCATCATCGCCCTGGCACGCAACGGCGAGCGCGTCGCCGCCAAGATCGGCGATCTGGTGCTCGCCCCCGGCGATACCCTGCTGCTGGAGACCCGGCCAGACTTCGTCGCGCGCCAGAAGAACTCACGCGACTTCCTGCTGGTGAGCCGCATCGGCGACAGCCACCCGCTCCAGCATGAGCGCGCCCCGATCGCCATCGCGATCATCGTCGCCATGGTCACCGCCGTCACCCTGGGTTGGCTCGACATGCTCGAGGCCGCCTTGCTCGCCGCCGGGGCCATGCTCCTGACGCGCTGCACCGATGGACCCACGGCGCGTCGCGCCCCCAACTGGCAGGTCCTGGTGGTCATCGCGACCTCCTTCGGCATCGGCGCCGCGCTGGAAAAGACCGGCGCCGCCCATCTGCTGGCTGGTGGTCTGATCGGGCTGGCCGCTGGCCACCCCTGGGCCACCCTGGCCCTGGTGTTCGTCGCCACCGCCATCCTCACCGCTCTGGCGACCAACAATGTCGCCGCGGTACTGATCTTCCCCATCGCACTGGAGGCCGCCCTGGCCATGGGCGTGGCCCCCGAGCCATTCATCCTGACCCTGATGATCGCCGCCTCGGCCAGTTTCGCCACCCCGATCGGCTACCAGACCAACCTGATGGTCTTCAACGTCGGCGGCTACCACTTCATGGATTTCGTCCGCGTCGGGGTCCCCTTGACCCTGCTGGTGGGGGTGGTGACCGTCGCGCTGGTGCCATTGATCTGGGCGTTTTGACGCTCCAGGGGCTCGATGGGGTCTCGAAGCGCTGAGATTGCGCAATGCAGAGGCAATCTAAATCATCGGAAAAATGTCAGATTTGGACTGAAACTTCACTGAATGCGGATCTGTTCATTCCTGAGCGCATCAGCTAGCATATCCCCCACTCACGCCCAGACCCGGCACCCCAACCGCCGGCCCCCGGGCCCTGATCGATGCCCGACCCGACCCAGCACCGTAGGGTGGATCAAGCGAAGCGGATCCACCCAACCCGCTGAAACGACACGGCAGCGCCGTAGGGTGGATCAAGCGAAGCGGATCCACCCAACCCGCTGAAACGACACAGCAGCGCCGTAGGGTGGATCAAGCAAAGCGGATCCACCCAACCCGCTGAAACGACACAGCAGCGCCGTAGGGTGGATCAAGCAAAGCGGATCCACCCAACCCGCTGAAACGACACAGCAGCGCAGTAGGGTGGATCAAGCGAAGCGGATCCACCACAACCCGCTGCCCCAACCCAACCCGATGCCTGAAATGACACGGCAGGGCGGTAGCGTGTCAGACCCCAGAGGGCGTTCACCCCTCTCTCCAGCTCTTCCCAGCTCTCCCCAGCCCGCCCCCCCTCGACTGAACCCCAGGGGATGCCTGATTCGCGTGACCGCCCATGATGCCAACCTCCCAGCGCCCCAAGCACAACGACACCCTTCGCTATCGCGCCCTGCGCCTGCTGGAGCACGACCCACACCTCAGCCAGCGGCAACTGGCCCGGGAACTGGGCATCAGCGTCGGCAAGGTCAACTTCTTGCTCAAGGCCCTGGCCGAACAGGGCTTCATCCGATTCCACAACTTTCAACAGGGCAACAACAAGCTCAAAAAGCTCGCCTACCTGCTCACCCCGGAAGGCCTGCAGCACCGCCTGTCACTCACCCGCGCCTACCTGGAGCGCAAGACCCGCCAGTACGAAGCCCTCCAGGCCGAGCTCGCCAGCCTGCGGGCTGAAGTCGCGGCGTCTGATCCGCTTCCAGCGCCCCGCGCGGGAGAAGAGCCAGGCGAGCAGGGGGCCTAGGATCCTGGACCCCGCCCCGGGGGTAGGCAGCTTGATCGTCGTGATCGTCGATGCGTTCTGCCGCCAGATCAGACGGTATCAGCAGCCGGCCGAGCATATCGTCAAGGCCCGAGCTGTTGTCGACTCCCTGTCTCATGCACGCTCATCGCTGCAAAATCCGATGCTCCGAACCCTTTACCCATGAAAAACCCCGCCCGCGACATCCCCCGCTACCTGCGCATCTTCCAGACCTATCTGGGTGCGCGCATGTATCTCATTTTCGCGTTGACCCTGGTCGCGGGTCTGGCCGAGGGTGTCGGCATCCTCATGCTGCTGCCCCTGTTGCAGACGCTCGACGCTAGTGGCACCGACACCGCCCCGGCCGAACTGGGCGGCATCAGCGGCTTTTTGAACGACGCCCTCGCGGCCCTGAATCTGCAAGACGCCACCGTGGCTGTCCTGCTCATCATCACCGTCGCCTTCATCCTCAAGGGCGCGCTCACCTTCGCCTCGCACGGCTTCAACGCCTATCTGCGCGGACAACTGCTGCGTGAGCTCAAGGCCCGCCTGTTCACGGCCTACAGCCGTATGAGCTACGGCTACTACACCAGCCGCGACACCGGACACTTCACCAATTTGATCAACGCCCAGATCAACCTGGCGCTGATGTCGTTTCAGAATTTCACCGGGCTCGGCACCCAGATCATCAACGCCGCCGTCTACATCGGGCTGGCCT